>NZ_SMGE01000001.1:5108968-5417937 GCF_004339525.1 Flavobacterium sp. 90
AACAACAGCATTTTTGGATACAACAGTAGAATTCCAAAGAAAAATGATGCCTTACTCAGATAAAGGAAATTTAATTGCTGCAATTTTGTTCTACGAAGGTACATTGAAATCATTACACGAATTCAACGACTTGAACTAATTGTAAGACAATAAAATATAAAATTCAGAAACCTCCAAAGTCATTTGATCTTGGAGGTTTTTTTATAAGTATGACTAAAAAAAAATCTCGCAAAGTCGCGAAGCCGCCAAATTTAAAACTTTCTTTGCGACTTAGCGACTTTGCGAGATTAATTTTATTTTCTAAAAGTTTAACTTAATAACATTCCTTTCGTTCAGAATGACAAAAACGAGCGCATTAATTTCAAAAGTTTTTAGTTTGAAATTATATCGTAAATTAGCTGAATTGCATTTATATAGCTTTCAGAAGTAAATAAAACATTAAAACAGACTTTTATGCCTTGGAATCCCAAAATATATAATGAGTTTAATGAGCTGCGAAATAAACCGTTTTATGATCTGATGGATTTTATAAAAGAGTCGGAAGCTACAAAGGCAATCGATTTGGGATGTGGCACAGGAGAACAAACCGCAATATTAGCTAAGAAATTCAGCAAAACTGATTTTCTGGGCATTGATTCATCTGTAGAAATGCTGGACAAATCCAAAACTTTAGAGGCAAAAAAACTTCGTTTTGAGCGTGCAACTGTAGAAGATATTGCAGAGTCAAATCAAAAATGGGATTTGATTTTTAGTAATGCAGCACTACAATGGTCAGATAATCATGAAGTCTTGTTTCCAAAACTGATCAATTTGATTCATCCAAAAGGTCAGTTTGCAGTTCAAATGCCTGTTCAGAACGAAAATATACTAAACAAGATTTTATATCAATTAGCAGGCGAAGAACCTTTTAAAACCTATTTGAACAGTTGGAGAAGATATTCACCCGTTTTGAGCATCGATCAATACGCACAAATTATGTTTGATGGCGAACTTGAAGATATTCAGGTGATGCAGAAAATTTATCCTATAATTGCTCAGGATCATGAAGCGCTTTATAATTTTATTTCCGGTTCAGCCCTGATTCCGTATATAGAACGTCTTGATAAAGAACAACAGAAACTTTTTGTCAGCACATTTAAAGAGAGAATTGCAGAACATTTTCCAAAACTTCCTGCGATTTATGCCTTTAAAAGAATTTTACTTTACGGAAGCAAAGCTTAGTAGATCATCAAAATCTAGTCTAAAAAATGGAATTAGGAGCAGAGATACTTTTTAAATCGGTTAGGGAAATTTGTCCTGAGATAACTGATGAAGAAATGTCACAATATGCTTCGAGATTAACATTTCAAGAACTTCATAAAAAAGACTTTTTTCTACAAGTTGGCAAAGTTCAAAAATCGATCGGTTTTATTGCAAACGGATTAGTTCGTTCTTCGTTTGTAGATAATGAAGGCAACGAAATCACGGTCGGTTTTTATTCAGAAGGTGATTATGCCACACATTATCCAGCTTTTATAACACAACAACCCAGTAAATATTCGATTCAATGTTTGGAACCAACTACAATGGTTTGTCTTTCTTATGAGGATTTGCAATGGATCTACAAAAAATTGCCCAGCTTCGAAAAATACGGACGTTTAGTTGCCGAAGAAATCCTTAAACGACAACAAGCCCGTATTGAAAACTTCATATTTCAAACTGCCGAAGAGCGATATATTGATTTTATAAAACACCATTCAGATCTGTTTAACAGAATATCTGTTTCTCATCTTTGTAGCTTTCTGGGCATAGAAAGACAATCACTTACCAGAATCAGGCAAAAATTAGCGCATCAATAATATTTTGACACATTTGTGTCACGAATCCCTTTCTATTATTTAAAATCTTTGCAGTGTCAAATTAAATGAACTGCAATGAAAACGAATATCTTACTTATACTTGGACATCCATCTGAAAATTCTTTTTGTAATGCATTATTAGACGCTTACAGAAATGGAGTTGAAAGTACAGGAGCAAATTGTAAAACGATTTATATTTCGAGACTTGATTTTAATGTAAATCTTTCTGACGGATATAAAAGCGGAGAAACCTTAGAACTCGAACCAGATTTAGTCCATTCGCAAGAATTGATCAAATGGGCCGATCACGTTGTTTTATGCTACCCAAACTGGTGGGGTTTTATGCCAGCAATCACCAAAGGATACATAGACAGAATCCTACTTCCTGACTTTGCATTCAAACACCATTCCGGAAAAATATTCCCCGAAAAACTCTTAAAAGGAAAAAGCTTAAGGCTTCTTGTTACAATGGATACGCCAAAATGGTGGTTTTATCTCATTTATCGAGCTTCACAATATCAGATCCTTAAAAACATTGTTTTTGGCTACGTAGGATTTGACCCAATCAGATTTTCAACTTTTGGATTTATGAGGAAATCAACTGAAAGCCAACGGAATAAATGGTTAAACAAAGTAGAAAAATTAGGAAAACAACTTAAATAAATCGAATTGTAAAAAAGATAATCTGCTAGGATTTAAAGGTTGGTAGTAAAAATAAAAGACCCGTTAGATAAAATATCCCGTAGGGATTATACCAATAGATTTTTTTAAAAATAACAACTTAAATAAATTATTCAAAATCAATAAAATCAAACATTATGAGACATTTAGCAAACGAGCACAAAGTTGCTCAAATCAACCCGGAAAAAAGCTTCAGAATTCACTTATTAGTATTTGCATTGACCATTCCGGTTATTTGGTTGATCTGGTTTTTTACAGACAGAACTTATTTATGGCCTTTGTGGCAAACCGCTGCATGGGGAACAGGTTTATTATTTCACTTTCTGGGAGTCTTTGTTTTCGGAAGTAAAAAAATAAAATAAAGAACATTAGAAGATATTTACAATAGAATAGCAAGTTTTAAATGGATTGATGCTAAAATTGGTATTTTTAATTTTTAAACTAAGCTGTTTTTACAACGAATATTTATAAATTTATAACATGAAAGCAATAGTTATAGGCGCAACAGGTGCAACAGGAGAGTTCTTGGTTAATCAACTTTTAGAAGACAAAGATTATACGACAATTACAGTTTTTGTAAGAAGATCAATTGGGAAACAACATCCTAAATTGGTCGAGCAAATTGTTGATTTCTCTAATATTGATTCTTATAAAGATTTGATTGTAGGTGATGTTTTTTTCTCTTGTTTAGGAACAACTCTAAAAGCTGCAGGTTCAGAGGAAAATCAAAAGAAAATAGACTTTGATATTCCGGCAAATTTTGCAAGTGCGGCCAAAGAAATCGGAGTTTCTTCGGTAGTACTATTATCTGCTTATGGAGCTTCTGCAAAAAGCAAGATTTTTTATTCTCAAATAAAAGGAAAACTCGAAGACAAAATTGCTGAACTGAATTTTGAGCAATATATTATTTTCAGACCGGGATTGCTTTTAAGAACCGGAACAGATCGTTTGGGCGAAAAAATAATGGTACCAATTCTAAATATCCTTAATTCAATTGGGATTCTTAAAAAATACAAACCATTACCAACCGTTTTATTAGCAGAGAAATTGGTAAAAGCGCCGAAAAAATTACCAAAAGGAACTTCTATTATTGAACTAAAAGAAATATTTGGTTTTTAAGAAGCTTATAAATTTAGGATAATTCATAAATTGAACTTAAATTAGTTCAAAACCAACTGTAGTAAAAGGCACCAAAAGTAAACTACAACATAAAACTTTCATTCATGATTATTGAACTTTTAGATACCAATAAAAATATTACAAGAGTAAAAAGCATTGATGAAATTCCTAAAGACCTGAAAGGGATAAACAGTGTTCAAGTTGTAAATTATGCAAAGAAAGACATTCCCGTTTTTGAAAAGCTTTTTGATATTGACACTACAATTCTTAATAATAGCGAAGATATTGAAATCAGTTCTCATTACCTAGAATTGCAAAACCAATTAGCCTTTAATTTTTCATTTCCCTATATAACACCACAAAGTAAAGTCGAAGAAGTGATTGTTTCCTTTATTCTTAAGGAGAAAATCATGTTTTCGTTCATGGATATTAATTTTGAGAAGTTTATACCGGAAAGCAAGAAACAGGAACATTTTGATAAAATAAAAAATCTGCCTTTTACAATAGATACCTTTTTGCAAATGATGATTGGAATTGTTCCCGATTATTTTGCTGATTTGACGGAGATTATTTCAAAGAATATCAAAATAATTTATTTAAGATTACAAAAGGAAAATGACTTTTCTGAACAAGGATTAAATGAAATTACCGCTTTAAAGTTCAATAATTTTATAATCAAAGAATCTCTTAATGAGTTCAGGCGAATTTTACTAATGCTTAGAAAAAGCGATAAATTAGAAGCTGAAGTTAAAGATGCAATTCTACTGGAATTGACAGATTTAACGGTAATCAACGAATATGTGCAGAATAATTTTGAGCGTCTGGAAGATCTTAAAGATTATGTGTCAACGAGAATAGATCTTCAACAAAATAAGATTTTTAAAACACTGACGATAATAACAATGTGCATTTCTTTGCCAATGCTTGTTGCCGGAATTTACGGAATGAACTTCAAAAACATGCCGGAATTGGATTGGGAATATGGATACGTTTTTGCGATTACGCTAATACTTTTATGTTTTGTTGTGCCGTTGATATGGTTTAAACGAAAAAAATGGCTGAATTAACTAAAAATCAGCAATGAATTTCATTTTGATCAGACATAAATTTTTAAGAAATAAATGTTGTTTTAGCTTTATGAAATTGTTATTAATATGTTGATAAATAATATGTTAAAGCATATTTTTTAACAGTGGTTTCAAAGAATTAATTTTTATATTTGGAATAAGTAACTGACTTATTAATTTAAAATATTTTACTATGGATAAAGCTATAAAACTAAAAGTACGCAAGGAATTAGATGGCAAACAGCAGTTTAATATCATTAAATTGAAAGGAAGTTTAATTTCCCTTGGTTATACAGAAATAATACATATTCTGGATCAGGATGACGAATTTCATATCAACTCCTTCGAAACGCCAGTTGAAACTAAAAATGAAGTACAGGAATATATTACAGCATTTATCAGCAAAGAAAATCTTGCCGATACAATTACTCTTTACAAATAATATTCTGGCGAATTGTCTTTGAATTGGCAATTAGAAACAAAATCCAGCTGATAATTTAAAGACAAAATCTAGTTTAGTTTCTCGGTACTTTGCATTCTGAGGCAATGTTCAGTTCCAAGAAATAGGGGATTTCCATGTTTTTCAGACCAAAAACCTTCCAATACATCTTTGGTGATGCATCGGTAAACTGCGACGCCTTTATAAGTTTTATTATTTTCGCCTTTATAGCTAAAATTGATAACCAGAATATTGTCTTTGAAGAAACCGTAGCCTTTTTGTTCCTGAGTATTGTTAATAAGCCATTTTGCAATAACACGCTTATCATTGTCTAATGATAAGCTCAAAATACCTTTGTAAGTCATTTCAAGACTTTCATCCTGATTACTTCCGGAAATGGCATAATTCCCGATTAGTTCTTCTATAATCATTTATTTTTTGATGCAAATTTGAGCAAAATATGGCAAACAAACCTTGTTTTTCAATTGAAACGTGAAATTTTATTATTCTATCAATATTTAACTCCTAACGGAGTAACAATAAAACATCTCGTGGAGATTACATATTGGTAGAAATCAATTTAGTCATGTGCGTTTTTGTCCCGTAGCACAATGTCATTAAGTTAAGCTTTTATAAAATAAAATTATTGTAAAATCCGTTTTTATCCGTGTTTTTACGAAGTAAATCTGTTTTATCCGCGTCAAAATTAGACGCTGATTTTACTGATTCGCTAAAGTGAAAATGCTGATAAAAACTGATTTTCCTAATTACTATCTTAACTAGTAACTTGAATTAATTAAAACAGCGTTAGTCCAAAACTCCATCCAATCCATGCGCTTAATCCTTTGTCATTATCTTTGAAGACATTATAACGTTTTGTTCGATCGGGAACAAATGTGGAAGTAGTGATAATGCCAGGATCTTTATCATTTTTTCCATTCCAATACACATTAAAAGAAGGTCCGGCAGATATCGCAACACCTTTGAAAATGCGGAACGTAAAAGAAGAATCAAATTTACCTAACGAATTATATTGATCCCAATTGCCTAAATAAAGATATTGAGTACTAATTTCGGGATTGTATGTAAAACGCTTTCCTAATTGGATATTCTTTCCCAATCCAATCCCGAAAGAAGTTAGTTTTTCCTCTTCATTTCGTTCGCTTCTTCCTGCCATCAAAATAGTATAGAGTTTATTATCGCCCGTTTTTATGGCAAGATTTATATCTGAAATTTCATTACTTGTAATGCTGATTTTTTTATAGCCATTCTTTTTAAAGTTTAATAAACCAAAACTATAACCTGATTCTGAATCTGTAACGTTTATTAATCCAATTTGAACTCCTTTTAATTCTTTGGCATAATTAAAAATACCTGTAATTTGAGCGCCACGAACGGTATCTTTTCCAATATTATAAATACCGGAAAGTTGCAATCCGTCCTGAGAACCATTTACCGTATTTTGAATACCCGAAATTTGAAGCCCTTTTGAATCTTTTTTTACATTATTGGAAATTCCCGTTATTTGAAGTCCAATTTGCGAACCTTTTACACTATTGCGAATGCAGCTCATTTGAAGTCCTCTTAGATCGCCAAATACATTATTGTAGATTCCGGCGAGTTGAACTCCTTTAACAGACCCTCCAACCGTGTTGAACAAACCAGCCATTTGTAACGCATAGACATTCATTCGGTTAATGTTATAAAGTCCTGCCATTTCCAGTCCGCGAACTCCGCCGGTATATCCTCCCAATAAATTCAAAGAGAAACTGCTGTTAATTTGAGAATTCATCATACCGCGTGTACTGATACTGGGGATTAAAGAAGCCTGAACGGGTGCTTTGGCAATAAGTCCGCCAAGATTCAAAGACTGAATTTTTTGTTTCGAAGAAATAAAGAAACGTCCAATTCCGGTGCGCTCTACTTCAGATAAATTATCGGTGAAATAATCTGAGCCATTTTTTTGGGAATCCTTCTGAATTGTGATTTCAGAGAGTAACATCATAGTGATGCTTTTGTAATTTTCCTTCGTAACAGTCAACTCGACAGGTTGTTGCAGATTTTTTAGTTTCAATTCAAAGAAACCGTCCTTATTTGTTAATGTCGATTGCAGTGCATTTTTTTCATATACGCTGACATTCTGAATTCGTTTCTTGGTTTGAACATCAATAATATAACCGCTTACTATATTGAAGTCACCATTGACAGTGTTTTTTTCGAGTTCGAGAGAAAGTTCTAAAGGCGCGTATCTGAGAATAATAAATCCCGGAGATTCTTTATATTCATATTTATTATTTAGCAATTGATCTAAGATGTCTTTTACAGTAGATTGCTCAGAATGAATGCTAACAACACTATCTTTTGGAACTAGTTTGCTATAATAAGCAAATCTAAAACTGCCTTTTTGCTCCATTTCTTCTAAAATAGTACCTAATGTTTTTTTATCTCCATCGATAGACATTTCGTTGCCTAATATAGATTGTGCATTGGCATTAAAAAAAATACCGGAGAGAAACATGAATAAAATCCAAACGAAAATAGACTTTGAATTAATCAGCATATAAAAAAGGAATTACTTTAATAGAATTTGGTTGTTTTTACGTTCGATTTCAATCACAAATGTTTCCTGAATTACTTCTAGAATCTGATCCAGCGACTGATCCTTAAATATTGTTGTTATTGGTTTTTCCTGCAATTCAGGGTTTTTAATACTGATATTGACATTATATATTTCGTTTAATGCTTCTACCAATTCCTGTAAAGGCGTTTGATCACAAACAAGTTCTTTATTTCGGTAATAATTGTATAATCTGCCTTTGCTAATGCTTTTCAACAGCTTTAAATTGGGATCAGAAATGATTACTTTTTCACCATGTTTTAATTCTACCTGATCTTTGTTTTTGCTCACTTTTACAATTCCTGTTTCGACATCTACGGTTGTTTTTCCATTTTTGTGTTTCACATTAAAAGAAGTTCCGACTACTTGTACCGTAACATCATTAATTGTAATAATAAAAGGCTTTGATTTATCAGGAGAAACATTAAAAAAAGCTTCACCTTTTAAGGTCACCGGACGAGTATTTCCTTTGAACTTTTGAGTATAAGTCAAGGATGAATTTTTGTTTAAAGTAATGGTTGTTCCATCTGGTAAAGTATCATTTAAAGTAGTGCTTGTTGCATGTATTGTAATTAAAGTATTGGCTGATTTATTTTCGAAATAAGAATAACCTAATCCTCCTAAAGTGCTAATTAAAAGAACAGAAGCGGCAATTTGCAACCAATTGAAAGATGATT
This sequence comes from Flavobacterium sp. 90, assembly GCF_004339525.1. Taxonomy (NCBI): domain Bacteria; kingdom Pseudomonadati; phylum Bacteroidota; class Flavobacteriia; order Flavobacteriales; family Flavobacteriaceae; genus Flavobacterium; species Flavobacterium sp. 90. Next base: position 5,117,407 of record NZ_SMGE01000001.1, read on the forward strand.
TTTTCAAGCTATTTACAGGAACATCCTTCTCCTGAATCCGATTTTGTAATCGTTTCCAGGCTGCATTTTCATCTACGGTTGTATTTTGAGCAAGTACAAGACTATCATCCCATATTTTCTTAAAATCGTTGTAATAGTTTTGGTTTTTTTCATCGGCTTTAAGCCAAATTTCTACTGTCGCATTTTCGTCTGGATCAGTTTCACCAACTAGATATTTCACTAGTAAATCATCGTTCATATTCATTTTGTTTTGGCTCATGATCTTCGGATTAAATACAATAATTGCAGTAGAAACGGAAGATATTCAACGAGTTTTAAACGTAATACTTTAAGGGCTTTTCCCATTTGATTTTCGACTGTTTTAATCGAAATATTCAATTGATCGGCTATTTGCTGATATTTAAGCTGCTCGAAACGACTGAGTTGAAAAATAGTACGACATTGCAATGGTAATTCACTAATCGCTTTTTGAATTTTGTCTTCGAGTTCAGATGTAATCATTGGATTGGATGCATCTTCATTTGAGGATTCCATATGACCTGAATATTGAATTTGAAAAGAGGACTTTATTTTTACGTGTTTAATGTGATTAAGACTCTCATTATGAACTGCTCTGTAGAGATAAGCTTTTAATGAATCATCAATTTGCAATTGATTTCTTTTTTCCCAAATCTTAAAAAATACATTTTGGACAATTTCTTCGGCAATGATATCATCTTTCATAAAAGTGTAGGCAAAAGCATGAAGATTTCTAAAATACATTTTAAAAATCTTTTCAAAAGCAGCTTCATTTCCGTTCTTTATAAAACTGATAGGATCGATATTGCTATACTCCACTAATACGTTTTGACATTCAATCAAAGATAGATACTTTTTGTATTTAATAACTCATTGGTTTAATTGCTTCATTTGTTCACTTCACTTTTAAATATTACTACAAAGCTATGCGAGGCAAATATTTGCTTATTTTAATCTTAATTTAAATTGGAAAAAAGCTATGTTTCTATGTGTTGGAAATAATTGCATTCGAACGGATTATTATTAATTGTACTGTTATTATAGAAGTAATACAATCGAATCACATTTTACCCCTATGTCGCTTTTAGTTTTTTTTGAAAAAAAAAGTTCTTTTGTTTTTAAAGGGATTTATGAGGCTACAGTTGATGTCAATAAAAATTGACTTATGTGCTTGCAGTTTGTATTTTTGCACTTATGAATGATAATTTTACAAACGAATATTTCGGGATAGGAATACAAAATGGTAAAACGCCTGAAAATTTGGGTGTTTTATGGCGAACGGCTCAAAACTTAGGCGCCACTTTTATCTTTACCATTGGTAATCGATATGCCAAACAAGCTAGTGATACTCATGATGCAGTAAAAGCAATTCCTTATTTTCATTACGATACTTTTGAAGCTTTTTTTGAAAACCTTCCAAAAGGAGCGCGAATAGTGGGTGTTGAATTAGATGAAAAAGCTTCAGATTTAGAAACTTTTGAACATCCAAGACGTTGTGTTTACTTACTGGGAGCAGAAGATCATGGCTTATCCAAAAAAGTAATGGAGAAGTGCCATCACTTAGTAAAATTTAAATCACAAAAAAGTTTAAATGTCGCCGTAGCAGGAAGTATTGTTATGTATGACAGAAACTTGCCAAAACCACGATCTTAAAACCAGTAAATTTAAAGCTACTATAAATCAAAAACCCTCCAAAATAAAGTGATTTTGGAGGGTTTTGATTTTAAGTGATAAAAGAGATTCTAGAATGCCTGCGTAAAGCTAACAGTCAAGCGAGTTCCATTTTCTTTTACATAATTCATATTGCTGGATTGCCATTGCGAAATAACGCTATAATAATCTTTATTGAATAAGTTTTCTACACCTAAACGGATCGTACTTTTTTCTTTGAAAGTATAACTTGAAGAAAGGTTAAAAGCCGTAAAAGATTTTATAGGTCCAGTTCCGTAAGTATAAGCTCCGTTAACGGGTTGAAATCTGTCTCTTCCTGTTGAGCTTATCATTTGCAAAAAGATCGACCAGTCTTCAATTGGTCTAAAAACGGTATAAGCGGCTATTTTTGGCGGATTTATACGATCTCCCCCCAAATATACTTTTTTGTCTGCAAGTTCACGTTTTCCTTCTGTAAAAGAATAGTTTGCTCCAATATCCAGTTTTGGATGAAGACGATATTTTGCTGACAATTCAAAACCATAAATCTTTTCTGGTGAACGTGAAATCTGCGGATTACCATCGACATAAACATAAGAAGCTCCCAATTTTGAAGTACTATAATAAACGGCTCCTTCATAAGAAAGCTTATCTAAAGCTCCGGAAAATCCAAATTCATAATTATTTGCCGTAACAGCTTTTATCGAAGTATTGTTTACTGTATTTTCTTTTGCAGCGCGCAGCACCAAACCTAAATCAGCAACGCTGAAACTCTGAGAAAAACTTACAAAAGGTTTAAACAATGTCCATTTTGTATAACGAAGTCCGGCATTGAACATAAGTGCATTAAAATCTAATGCGCCACCATTTACGGCGATTCCGCCTCCAACGTAAGTTCCGTTTACATAGTTACGAATACCAATTGTTGTATAATCTGGTACATCGATGTTTACATTTTCAAGCCTTAATCCGGTTTTTAAAACCAAATTTGGTCCAAACATATTTTTAAGTTGGAAATAAGGCGCCAGATTGTTCATTTTCATTTCTGGAATTACCAATCTGCCGTCTGTAAGATGCGTATCTGTAATGTCCGAAAGAATATCCAATCCATACGTTAAGTTACCTGATATAAGAGAACTGAATTCATATGGTGTATTTAAATTAAGACGAAAACCTAACTTTTTACTTTGTGTTGCCGGCTGTCCGTTATTTTCAAAGAAATCACTATAATTAATTAGTGTTAGGTAATCTTGGAAATAAAGAGAGGCATTCAAATCCGTATTTCCAATAATATTCTTTCCTATATAGCTTAAACTTGCATTATGATTGTACGGAGTTCCTTCCGGTTCTCCTGGTCGTTTTCCTTTGACACCAATTGTTGGAGAATCAAAATTGCCATAAACTCCTGCTTTTGCTATATAATCCGTATGTTGCGTACTTTGGAAATAATTATACATTACTTCCAGGCGATTATTTGGATTTATATCATAACCAATTTTCGCAAAAGCATTATAGTTTTTAAGATCGTTCATTCCGTATTCTGGAGAAAGCACGCGTCCTTTGGCATCACGATAAAGACCAGTTTCTTCATAACGTCCGCTTACAACATAATCGATTTTATTTATTTTTCCTGTAAAGAGTTGAGACACAAAGAAACCCGCTGTTCCTTTGGGCTTAACAAGAGAGAAATTTGTCCCAGCCTCAGTTGATCCGCTTATTGCTTTATCAGTATTTGCTTTTTTGGTAATATAATTGATCAAACCACCATCTGCGCCATTTCCATAAATTGCAGTTGCTCCTTTAATAACTTCTACACGATCTAAAACTGTAGGATCGAGAGAACGCATATCTTTTGCTCCATCTCTAAGCGGCGTAGATTGCGGAATACCGTCAATCATTACCAATACTCGGCGTCCGCGCAAGGTTTGACCTAAATTTTGAGTTCTATTAGTTGTAAATCCTAAACCAGGAACCGTTGCGCCCAATATATCGCTAAGATTTGAGCTAATGTTTAATTGTTGTTGTATTTGCTTTTTTGATAATAAAGTAACCGAAGAAGGAACTTCGTTTAAGATTTCAGCCTTTCTGGAAGCAGAAACAACAATTTCCTGCAATTCGTTATCGTTTTTTGATTTGTCAGGTAAAATGGTATCCCGAGCTTTTGTATTTGTTTTTGAAGTTTGTTGTGCAGAAAGTGAACTTATTGACAAGAACACTAAAAGTAAAGCATAAATTCGCATGATTAATTCTTATTTGGATTTAATTAAAATAGCTGTAAATATAGCAAATCTAATACATAAAATAAGAGTAGGGAAGGCTTTAATTATGGCATTTTTGCTGTTTGTTTCTGCGTTTTCTGTCGGAAAGAATAACGTAAAAAGTTAGATATCACAAAATCAGTTTAATAGTGTTTTTTGTGTAGTTTTTAAATTGATATTTTTTTCAAACTTGAAATGAATTATATTATAAAAAACCTCCATTATTTCTAATGGAGGTTGTATGTTTAGTTTTGAGCAATTTCAAATTTAACTTGCATAGCATCAGATTCTTTAAAAATTTCAATTCCTTTTTCAATTTTAGCCAAAACAATTAATCCTGCTTTTATTTCATGATCGTCCTGATTATAGAATACGGCAATTCCTCCGCCAAGCCAATACGCAATATCACCTTTTTGGAAAGATGTTTTTACCTTTCCGTTTTTGGACAATTCTCTTGAAATTCCGCTGTATTTTTCTCTTCCGCTAAGATCATTCATGTTCAATGTTAAAGGCAACATTTTTATAAAGTCTTTTGTCGTTTCACTATCCTTGAATTCTGCATATAGAACTGTTTTGCCAGTTGTTATTTTCAATTTTTGGCTTTGACCAAATAAAGAAACCGTACTTAATATCATAAATAGAAAAGCGATTAAATTTTTCATGTAAAGATTGTATTTCAGATTTCTACGAAGTTAGAATCTAATTTCGGCTTATAAAAATTTTGAATAAAATTGCGTTAGTTTAGAAACTGCCTGATTTACATATTCCGGTTTCCAATAGGTTTCTATATGAGTTGCGCCTTCGATAAGAAATAATTCTTTATTTTTTGCATTGACAGCTTTTCCAAATGCATCTTCTGTCATATAATAAGAATCTGCTTTGCTTCCTGCAATCATCAACAAAGGCTGCTCAATTAAATCCATATTGGTTGAAGCATCCCAAGTCATTAAATCTAATAAACTGCTTAAAGTATATTTTGCACTTGAATTTGGGTGTGGGTAAGTTATGCTATAATATTCAATTCCTTGTCTGTATAAATCTACCGGAATACTGGCAATTTGTTCTTTTGTCATAGGCGTTGTACTATTGTTTGCATATAGAATTTCGCCTCCTGCTGCTTCTTGCGCTCTCGCATCTGAAGCTTGTTTTAACCTTTCCTGAATTGTTGCAAGCTGCGAATTCATATAACCATTACGTCTTACAAGACCGGAATTAAACATACTCAAAGTCGCAACTGTTTTAAATCTTTTATCTGATTGTGCCGCTTTCAAAGAATAACCTCCACCGCCACAAATACCTAGCAATCCAAGTCTTGATGCGTCAACTCCTGCATATTGCGAGATGAAATCTGCCATAGCATAAATATCTTCGATTCGGTTTGCAGGTTTATCGACATTTCTGGGAAAACCGCCACTTCCGCCTTGATAAGCGGCATCCGCAGTAATCGTAATATAACCTTGTTCTGCGAGATGTTGCGCATATAAACCTGCGACTTGCTCTTTTACACCGCCATTTGGATGTGCGATAACTATAGCAGGATATTTGTTTGCGGGATTATAATTAGGAGGTGTATAAACGTTTGCCGCTATAGCAATATCTTTGATTTTATAACTAACCGGATTAATGTTTACTTTTCCTTTTACATTTTCGGTTATTGCGCCATCATAAACCAAAGTATAAGGATTTTGATTGCTTTTTATAGTTTCATTATTTTTCATGTAAATATTTTTTAAAATTTCTTTCATTGAATTGCTTTCTGCAGGACCTACTTTATTTTTAAGAATGGTGGCAATATCGTTCAGTTGTGTTTCTGTAATTCCGTTATAAATACCAACATTTATATGAGAACGCAATTGTATTTCGGCATTGCCCAAACTTGCTAATGTTGTTATTGTAACGATTTCTCTGGTTTTAAAATCTAAAATATCACGACTGAAAATGTCCGCAAAAAGATGTTCTTTTAAAAAAATATCAATTATCGGAGCAAAATCAGCTGTGCTAGTTTTCATTTCTTTGCCCAATAATTTAGTTTGTAAAGCTGTTCCTTTTTTTAGTTTGTTTTCATTGGTTAGAACAGGAGAAGATTCTTTTCCTATTTCATCGTGAATTCCATTTTTTTTGCGTTCCTCCAGCACTGTAATAAAGGTACTTAAAGCATTTAGAGTACGCGGAAAACCTGCATAAGCATAGATTTGAACCATTATTTCTTTGATTTCATTAATACTTAAACCGGCATCTAATCCGGTGTTTAATGAAATTCTAAGTTGTTGCGTATCGCCTTTGGCTGTAAATGCAGCTATCGGAACTATGCTTTGTTCTTTTTGAGTTAAGGATTTATCTGATTTCATTTTTGTCTGAGCGCTTAATGAAGTTATAAATGCAAATTGAATTGTAAGTAGCAGTAAAACTTTAATTGATTTTATGTATTTCATATTGAAGTGTTTAAATTGATAATGCAAAGTTCTGTTAATTATAAAAAAGAGCGCTTATATCAATTACGGGATTACTTACCAATATTACGGATTGAGATATGTTTAAGAAAAAACGGTGATTTATTTTATAGTTTTGTATAGAATTAAACCATATTTAAGATGGATGATATTATAAAATTTGATACAATAAGTCAATACAATGCTTTTAATAAGCAGGAAACGCTGCATCCTTTAATAAGTCTTGTTTACTTAGATAATGCAGATCCAAGACAACACCGAAAATTGAATTATAGTTTTTATACAATTTTTTTGAAACAAGTCTATTGTGGTGATTTACGTTATGGATTGAGTAACTATGATTATGAAGAAGGAACATTGATTTTTTTGGCTCCCGGACAAGTTATCGGTCAAAATAGTGACGAATATTATCAGCCTCAGGGAATTGCGTTAGTATTTCATCCTGATTTATTGCATGGTACATCACTTGGTAAAAAGGTTCAGAATTACAGCTTTTTTTCTTACGCTTCAAACGAAGCATTGCATTTATCCGAACAGGAAAAACAAATAATTTTAGATTGTCTCACCAAGATTAATCATGAGTTGAAACATGCAATTGATAAACACAGTAAACATTTGATTGTAGCAAATATTGAACTGTTTTTAGATTATTGTACTCGTTTTTACGACCGACAATTTATAACGAGAGATACAGTGCATAAAGGAGTTTTGGAAAGGTTTGAAGATTTATTGAATAGTTATTTTTCATCTGATAAACCTTTGAAAATGGGATTGCCCGCAGTTGCCTATTTTGCTGATGAACTTAATTTATCGCCTAATTATTTTGGAGATTTAATAAAAAAAGAAACAGGCAAAACCGCTCAGGAATACATACAATCTAAAGTTATTGAAGTTGCAAAAGAAAGAATATTTGACCAGAGTAAATCTCTGAGCGAAATTGCTTATACATTGGGATTTAAGTATCCACAGCATTTTACGCGATTGTTTAAACAAAGAGTTGGAGTTTCACCAAATGAATACAGACTCTTAAATTGACTTTAGAAATAAAAAAACGCTTAAAATAGATTCTACTTTAAGCGTTTTTTTATTATAAAAATGTCATTACAATAACTTATTGATATAACAAATAGTAATTGCAACGATGACGTTTACTGCCATAATTAACATTCAAATAGGTTCCGGAAACTGGTTCTTTCCAATCTTGTCTTATGATATATAATCCTTTCATTGTGGGATAAAAAACAGCTTCACCATCTTTATTCAGAACCAATTCTTTCTCCCAATTCTCCGGATTAAAAACACGCAATTTTGTTCCCGCTTTTGAAGGTTTTCCATCGAAAAAAGCTTTAACCGTTATTTTCCCATTCTCAGAAATGGTCACCAAATCAAGTTTCTGAATTGGATTAATATCAATTGCTTTTGAATCACCAATATTATAAATCGCTGCAATATAATCAACTGGTAAAACATTTTCTCCTCCCGAAGCAGAGCGATCTACAACGGGATGTTTATCATTAATTCCGATAATTCGATATTGTCCTTCACTTTTTGGAGTAAAAACCGCCAACCAGGAATCTTTTTGAAGTGTAAGTTTCAATTCCTGTTCATTGCCTTTAGAATCTACAATTCGCAATTTAAAATCTCCTGCCAATTGAAGTTCTTTTCCGGTATCTCTGTGTCTTACGCCATATTCGTCCATACTTCCATAGCATAGTTCGATGTTTACAGATTCATTGGCTTTGCCCGAACCTTTTACATCAATCCAATAAGCGCTTGCCATTATTTTTGGACTAGCTAAATAGAGGCAAAAACTAAAAAAGATCTTGATTAACAGCTTATTTTTCATTTAATATATCTTTTGTATTGATTTAGAATTTCAAAGCAAAACTACCAATAAATTGAGCAGGAGCTTGAGGAGTTAGTCTCACGTTCCAAGCTTTTTCGCTGGTAAGGTTATTCACTTTGAAGCTAATTCTGTATTTCGGCTGATCGTAATATAAAGCCGCATCCAACATTTTATATTCCGGAATTGTAACCTTTGTAGTTTGGGTATTGATCACGTAAGACATACTTCCGTAATTACCACCAAAACCGGCACCAAAACCTTCAAATTTACCTTCGGGTACACGGTAACTTAACCACACGTTCACTGTATTTGCAGGACCAGAAAGGGCAGGGCGTAAGCCATTTACTGATGTATCAGCTTTTGTATATTTGCTGTCATTATAAGCATATCCGGCAATTACATTGAATCCTGAAAATGGATTTGCAGTAAATTCTGCTTCAAAACCTTTACTTCTCTGTGTACCATCCTGAATAGAATAAGTAGGATCTGTAGGATCTTGTCTTAACGAATTTGCAACTTGAATATCATAATAACTCAATGTTCCAACAAGACGGTGCTCAAAAACATCTCCTTTTACACCAAATTCTAATTGATTTGCATGTTCCGGTTTGAATGCCGTTCCGTCAAGAGCTTGTCCGCTTTTGTTAAGGAAACCATTCATATAATTCGAAAATAATGATAAATGATCTTTGCTTAATTCATAAACTAATCCCATTTTTTGAGAAAGAGAAGTTTGGTTGTATGGTCCCGCAGAAGTTCCATTTGCACCAATTCCGCCGGCAGTAACACCAGTTGCAATGTTGTAAACACCAAGATATTCATAACGATCAACACGCAAACTTGCCATTGCTAATAATCGGTCAGTTATATTAAAAACATCAGAAACATAAGCTGCATACGTATTGTCTCTGTTTTTTTCTTTACGCAAAGTACCTTTTCCTGCCTGAGCCATTGCATTTACAATTTGCAGATTTGTTCCTGAGTTTGCAGGAGGATTTATAAAATCAAAAGTATCAGTATTGATTGTTAATCGGTCAAAATCGTTGTAATTATTGTAATAATCCAATCCAATAACCATACGGTTTCTAAACTTTCCGATTTTAAAATCACCAATAAAATTCTGTTGAAGATCTGTCGCGATAAAGTTTGTATTACCAGAAATTACCTGAACACGAGCCGTAGTATCACTCAATGCATTAATTGCCGTGATGTTACCATCGATAGTAGATCTGGCTCTTGAGAAAATAGTTTGCGAAGTCCATTCTTCGGATATTTTATAATTAATCTGTCCAAAGATATTTAGCATTTGAGTATTGTAAACCAAATCATTACTCATGAAAGTTCTTTCGTAAGGGAAAGCGATATCAACAATAGATCTCGTTGTATTACTTTTATTGAAAGGGTTGAAACGCACTACAGAAGTACCCTCTTCCTGACCAAATTCTACATCAAGTAACAACGAAAGTTTGTCTGTGATTTGGTAAGAGAAACTTGGCGCAATACTTATGTTTTTTGTAAAACCAAGATCCTGAAAACTTTTTTGCTGCGTTGTAGCACCGTTAAGTCTGAACAATGCAGTTTTATCTTCGTTTACCGGAGTATTCACATCTACAGTAAGACGATTTAAATTGTAACTTCCTCCTGAATAAGAAACTTCTCCGCCAAAATCATTATAAGGTTTTTTGGTTACACGGTTGTAAACACCTCCATAACTACTAGCTACACTTGCTCCAAACAAAGTTGCCGAAGGTCCTTTAATAGCTTCAATGCGTTCTAAATTTACCGGATCTATTGAAGAGAAAGCTTGTCCGGCTACACCATTTCGTGCATTAGGTTCTGTTTCAAATCCGCGGGAACGAAAAGTTACACGTCCTTGATTAGCAATCATTGGAATACCTGCGCCAGGAACGTTTTTAGAAATACTTCCCAAGTCAACCGCAGATTGTTCAATAATAACTTCTTTAGAAACGGTATTGTAAACCTGTGGATTTTCAAGATTTTTAAGAGGAAGACGCGCAACATATTTACTTTCTTTTTTAGAAAATCTGTTTACAGCGCCAGAAACCGTTACTTCTTGTAAAGCCATAACATTTTCTTCGGGTAATTGATAATCAACCGTTGCAATTCCTCCGGCAGTTACAGTAGTTTCAATATCTTTTTCAGCAGCTCCCAACGCCTGAATTTTGATATGATAAGTTGCAGCAGGAATATTTTTGAAGCTATAATTACCATTTACATCAGTAAGTGTAGAACGGTTTAATTCGACTATAGAAACAGAAGCTGAGGCAAAAGGCTGACCGTCAACAAGTTTAACCTGTCCGGAAATTACGCCCGTAGTTTGGGCAAAAACAGTAGTTGTGCTTACTAGTAGAGTTACCAGAAAACAGTATAAAAATTTGTGCATAAAAATTAAATTGTAGGTGTTTATAAGAGCCGCAAAAATAAACAATTATTTAGATTCAGTCTTAATAAAAGCTTTTAAATAACGATAAATTAAACTTTGTTATAAAAGATAAGAATTCAGAATTTTTACAAAAAGATTATTACAGACTCGATTTTATTTTATGTTAAAGCTTGCAAATATGATATTGAACTTTGAATTAAAAGCATGAGATTTGAGATTCACATTCTGTAATATGTGAAAATATTGGAGAAAATTGTGTGTTCTTTAATGTATTCGAGTGAAAAAGAAATAGGTATTTGCGAAAGTTTGTTAGCGATCTTTAGACTCGTATTTTTTTAGTCTTTCTTTAAGCTCTTGGTTTTCTTTGGTTAGAAACTCAATTTTTTCAAGTAAAGAAGCCGGAAGGACTTCGAATTGTTTATTGAGGTTATGAGATATTATATTTTTTCTAACATTATCTTCAAATACATCTTCTTTTTTTACGCCCAGAACTTCGGTTATTTTACTCCATTCTTCCTCAGTTATATCAATTACCCCTCTTTCTTTTCGGCTATAGGTCGCCTGTGTCATGGCAAGACGATCTGCCATCACTTCCTGGGTTATGTCTCGTTCTAACCGTAATTGCTTTAATTTGATTTTCTTTTTCAATAAAGAGGACTTATAGAATTTTGAGTTTGATTGGAAATTAAAAATAAATAAAACTATCTGAAACTTGTTTTTGTAAGTGCTATCTTAAGCAGAAATTAATTTTAGTGCCAAAGCCAAATATTGCATTTGTAATTAGCTGTATATAATTATTATTGTTCCTCCAATAATCATAATAACGCCTATAATCCCAAGCGGACTAATTTTTTCGTTTAAAAAAATTACTGAGAGAACTATAGCAATGGCGACACTTAATTTATCGACCGGCGCTACTTGCGAAACTTTCCCAACTTGTAGAGCTTTAAAATAAAATATCCATGATAAACCTGTTGCAATTCCCGAAAGGCATAGAAAAATCAGATTTTGCTTCGTCAATAAATGAATGCTGTTTGTGCCGCCTCTGAAAAAGGCAATTCCCCACGCGAGAATCAGGATAATAACAGTTCTGATTGCTGTAGCCAAATCTGTGTCAACACCTTTAATTCCCATTTTAGCAAAAATTGCTGTCAGCGCAGCAAAGAATGCTGAAAGCAACGCAAATATCCACCACATAATTCTTGATTTTTTGAATTGATTAAAAACAAAGTAAATTCACGATTTAGTTTTAATTCTGAATTTTTAAAGTTTAGACTGTTTTTTTAGTTTCGAGTTTGGATATTAAGAAAGCGTTATAAATTATTTCATTCAGGATAAATTCAGAATTAGGATATTATTTTGCGGTATAAATTTTTGATATGCGTTATTTTATACTAAGCCTGATTTCATTATTCTCCTTCGCAGTTGCTGCACAATCCCCAAATACAAAAGGTAAAATCACCGGAAAAGTGATCGATTCCGAAACCAAAATTCCGATAGAAATGGCAATAGTGAGTGTCTATAAAATAGGAGAAACCAAAGTGCTAAATGGCCAGACTACAGATCAAAACGGAGCGTTTGTCATTGATAATCTTCCTGTTGGAGAATACAGAATCACGGTTGATTTTATAAGTTATAAAGAAGTTTTATTCAATACAATAAAAGTAAATTTCGATTTAGTAAATCTTGGAAATATTTCTTTAGCGCCTTCATCCAATCAACTTGATGAAGTAAAAATTGTTTCAAAAACTCAGACCGTTCAAAACAAAATCGACAAAATGGTTTACAATACTGCCAATGATTTGACAAGTCAAGGCGGCGTTGCTACTGATATTTTAAAGAATGTTCCGATGGTAAGTGTCGATATTGACGGAAATGTAGAATTACAGGGAAATCCTAACATTCGGTTTTTAATCAACGGAAAACCTTCAAGTATATTTGGCGCCAGTGTTTCGGATGCATTGCAGTCAATTCCGGCAAGTCAAATCAAAAGTATTGAGGTAATAACAAGTCCTGGGGCAAAATATGACGCTGCAGGAACTGGCGGAATTATAAATATTGTTTTAAAAGAAAGCAAAGTTCAGGGCATTAACAGCAGCATTAATTTATCAGCTGGAACGCGTCTTGAAAATGGTTCTTTTAACCTAAATGCACGAAAAGGGAATTTTGGAATTGGAGTTTATTTTAGCGGAAACAAACAATTAAATACGAAAACAAAAAGCTCGAGTGACCGTATTTCGTACAATGCAACGAGAGATAGTATCAATAGATTGTATCAAAATGGAGTAAATCCTTTTACCAGAAGCGGATACCAAACCGGGATAAATGCAAACTGGAGTATAACACCAAAAGATGAATTAACGGCTACTTTGGGCTACAATCATTTTGAGAATAATTCCTCAGGAATGACATTGCAAGATCAGACTTCATCATTGTCTAACGGAACGGTTTTATCGGAAATTATAAGTGAAAGAAATTCAGTAAGTAATTTTAAAAATAATGCTACCGATTGGAGTTTAGGCTATAAAAAGACCTTTGAGAGGGAAGATCAGGAATTGAATTTTCTGGTAACATCAAGTTATGGAAGAAGCCAAAATGATGCTTCACAACAAACTGCTTTTCAGGATAATGTTGATCCCGTTTCCGGATTAAGAAGTAATAATCCCGGGAAAGATCATCAAATGGATTTCTCTCTTGATTTTGTGCGTCCGCTTGCTAAGGGATTTACACTCGAAATGGGATCAAAAGTTTCCTTGGAGAAAATCGATAATAATGTCGTAACCGATACTCTGGCAACAGACGGATCGTATATAAATAATCAGGGACAAACGTACGCTTTTCAATACAAGAGAAAAATTTATGCAGCTTATTTATCGACGTCTTTTGCCTTGTTCAATAACTTTCTGGAAGGAAGAGCAGGACTTCGATACGAGCGTACCAATACAACTGCTGATTTCATTGGCGTTTCTATTCCGGATTATAATACTTTTGCGCCCTCTTTTACGGTTCAGCATAAATTTAGTGAAGATCAGTCTATAAAATTCGCTTATAGTTATCGTATCGAAAGACCAGATTACGAAGAGCTGAATCCGTTTTTTAATATCAGTGATCCGCATAATATCAGTACGGGAAATCCATTTTTAAAACCCGAAATAGGCAATCGTTTTGAATTGGGTTACAGCAAAACATTTGTAAATAATGCCAATATTTATTTCTCAGGATATTACAGAAGAAATACAGACGATATTCAAAGTTTTAGCACATTTCATTCTGTTTTAGACGTAAACGGAACGCAATATACAGATGTTACGTTAACGCAGCGCTACAACGTTGGAACACAAACCGATATTGGAGTAAGTATATTTGGATCTGTTAAACTGGATGATAAACTGAACATCAGAACGACTCTTGAATTTGGAGATCGTACTACTACAAATCCGGCTTTGCCAACTGTGAGCGGTTTTAATTACAGAGCAAATTTGAATTTAAGTTATCAGTTTGCGCCTACGATGATGGGAGAGATATTTGGAAATTACCGTTCTTCTCAGAAAAATATTCAAGGCGATCGTCCAGCTTCCTTTTTTTATAATCTGGCTTTGAGAAAGCAATTTTTACATAAAAATGCAAGTTTGGGAATTACTATGGCAAATCCTTTTAATAAGTATATGAGCCAAAGATCTACGCGATATGGCGAAAGTTTTAATCAAATAAATATTAAGGAAATTCCGGTTCAGTCTTTTGGGATTTCGCTTAGCTATAAATTCGGAAAACTCGAGTTTAAAAAAGGAGAATCGGACAATAATAATGATCCGCAACAGCCAACAATTTAATCCAAAATACAGCAATACTTAATGCAATATTAAGAATCATACAAGGCTTAATTCAGAATTAATTCAGGATTGAGAACCAACTTTGTATTGAATTTAAATTGCTTATTATGAAATATTTATCGCTGATTTTGTTTTTGTTTTTCGTTCCTTTTTTAAAGGCTCAAAATATAAAATTATCCAAAGAAATTAAAGTCGGAGGAAATTTAGGATGGGATTATTTATCTGTTGATGAAGCTTCACAGCGATTATTTGTTTCTCACGGAAATGTGGTGAATGTTATTGATCTAAAAACAGAAAAAGTAATAGGCACAATATCCGATACAAAAGGAGTTCATGGGATTGCAATTGCCAATGATCTTAACAAAGCTTTTATAACCGATGGTGCTGAAAATGCTGTAACGGTAATCAATTTAAACACATTTGAACTTATTGAAAAAGTAGCGATCCAAGGCATAAAACCTGATGCTGTACTTTATGATAAATTTTCAAAGAAAGTTTTTGTCTTTAATGCTAAAACTAATGATGCCACGGTTCTGGATGCATTGACGAATAAAGTTGTCAAAACAATTCCGCTTGATGGAAAACCTGAATTTTCGGTTACTAATGCTAAAGGATTGGTGTACGTAAATATTGAAGACAAAAATCAGATAAAAGTTATAGATGCCACCAAATTAGAAGTATTGCATTCCTGGGATATTTCGCCTGGTGATGAACCTTCTGGATTGGCTTTCGATTCAGATAACAATAGACTTTTTAGTGTTTGTGGAAATTCAATTTTGGTAGTAACCAACGCAGATACGGGAAAAGTTATCACAAAACTTCCTATAGATGAAGGTTCTGATGGTGTTTTTTTCGATGAAAAAAGAAAACTGGTTTTTAGTTCAAACGGATCAGGAACGCTGTCTGTTATTAAACAAAAAGATAAAGACCATTATGCGGTTCTACAAACCGTAAAAACGGCTAAAGGCGCCAGAACGCTCACAATGAGTAAAGCTACAGGCACTTTGTATCTTCCAACAGCGAGTTTTGGAGAAGCTCCGGCTGCAACAAATGATAATCCAAATCCACGTGCGCCAATTACGCCGGATTCTTTTAAGATTCTCGTGCTAAAGTAATTTGATATAATTTTTGAAAAGCAAAGGATGAAAAGGTATTTTTTCTTCATACTTGTTTTGATTTTGATTGGTTCCAAATCTTTCTCTCAGGAGAAAGATTTGTTTTACTTCATAAACAAAGCAAGGACAAATTCTCCCTTACTGGCAGATTATCAAAATCAGATTAAAATCTCAACTCTTGATAGTCTCCTGAACAGGGCTTCTTATAAAACTCAGGTGGCAGCAAATTTAAATGCAAATTATGCTCCTGTAATTAACGGTTATGGTTATGATACCGCTTTGAGTAACGGTCAGATGGTTTCGGCGCTAGTTGGTTTTAACCAAAGAATATTAGGAAAAGGGCAAATTAGTTCGCAGGCAGAATCTTTCAAATTGATCAAAGATGCTTTGGTAATCAACAAAAAGATTGCGGTAAAAGATTTGGATAAAAGTATTATTTCACAATATATAACCGCTTTTGGTACAGAAGAACAAATGGTTTTTAATAATAAAGTTACAACACTTTTAAAAGAAGAAGAAGTAATCTTAAAGAAACTGACTAAAAATTCTATTTACAAACAAACAGATTATCTGATTTTTAACGCTACTATAAAACAACAGGAACTTACCGCTTTACAGCTAAAACAGCAATATCAAAATGATCTCGCACTTTTAAATTACCTCACAGGAGAAAAAGATACGGCTGAAATAAAATTGAAATCCCCCGATTTAACTATAAAACCGGATCAGGAACAAAGCAATATTTTTCTGAAACAATTTGAAACCGACAGCTTAAAAATTAAAAATGCCGATAAACTAATTGATAATAATTATAAACCTTCACTTTCTGTTTTGGGAGATGCAGGATACAATTCGAGTTTTATCTATCAAGGCTATAAAAACTTCGGATTTAGTGTTGGTTTAGGGTTGAGTATTCCTATTTATGATGGAAATCAGCGAAGTCTTCAGCATCACAAAAATAGTATGGCGCTGGCAACAAATGAAGGTTATACTAAGAATTTTAAAAGGCAATACGATCAGCAATTATTTCTTTTAAATCAAAGAATTAGTCAAAGTACCGAAACCAATAAAATGCTGCAATCACAGCTTTCTGTTGCCGAAGCGCTTATTGAAGCAAATAAAAAACTATTGCTCAGTGGAGACGCTCAAATCACAGAATACATTATTGCGCTTAGTAATCTTATTTCGATTGAGAATGCCATTACGCAAAACAGTGTCAATAATCTTCAGACAATTAACGAAATCAATTACTGGAAATCAAATGAATAAATACACCTATAAAACCGCGGGATTTTTATTTCTAATGATGCTAATTTTAGTTTCCTGCAATAAAACTGCCTCAACAGAAGCGCCTGTAGCTGTTAGTGTTCCGGTAACGGTTACGCATATTGATACTACAGCAATTGAAAGTTATATTGATCTGAATGCGACAACATCTTATTTGATCAAAAATACCATTAAAGCCAATACAACAGGATATTTAGAAACAGTAAAAGTGGCATCAAATGATTTTGTTTCGAATCATCAATTATTGTTTTCACTAAAAACACGTGAAGCAAAAGTTTTGGGAAATACAATTAATAAAATTGATCCAAGTCTGAATTTTGGAAACGCGATACAAGTAAGAGCAACTTGCGACGGATATGTAAATGCAGTAAATGTTCAAAAAGGAGATTATGTGCAAGATGGCGATGTTCTGGCGATTATTAATGATGCCAAAAGTTTCTCGATTGTGCTGAGTCTTCCGTATGAGTTAAGAAAGTTTGTTGCTGTTAATCAAATATTGAATGTTTCGTTACCGGATGGAACTTCAATGCAGACCAAAGTCGATAAATATATGCCAACTGTTGATCCGGCATCACAAACTCAAAATGTGATTTTAAAAAGTATAAAAGCGGTTAATATTCCGGAGAATTTAATTGTAAAAGTCAGGATTGATAAAACGGATGAAAACAAAACAATAAGTCTTCCTAAACAAGCTGTTTTGAGCGATGAAACTCAAACTGATTTCTGGATTATGAAAGTAGTCGGGCATAATATGGCTATAAAAATTCCTGTAAAAAAAGGGATCGAATCTGAAGATAAAATAGAGATTCTTTCTCCAAAATTAAATACTACAGATCAAATTCTGCTAACGGGAAATTATGGAGTAGGAGACAGCATCAAAATAAAAATCATCAACAAATAAGCTCATGATACCTTTTTTTGCAAAACATAAAAACGGACTCAGCACGATTATCTTCCTGATTTTATTAGGAGGGATATTTTCGTATTCCAAAATGCAGACGGGTTTATTTCCTGAGATTACATTTCCCAAAATAAAAATCATTGCAGATGCAGGTCAACAACCTGTAGACAAAATGATGATTACGGTTACAAAACCTCTTGAAGCTGCTATTAAAAAAGTACAAGGACTTCAAACAGTAAGAAGCACAACAAGCAGGGGAAGTTGCGAAATTTCGGCTTTTATGGATTGGAATGCTGATATTGATTTGAGTAAAACCAGAATTGAAGCTCAGATTAATCAGATAAAAAATGATCTTCCGCCGGATTTGCAAGTTACTGTAGAGAAGATGAATCCGTCAATTCTTCCCGTTATTGGATATGCCATTGACAGCAAAGAGCGTTCTGCTGTAGATTTAAAAAAGATTGCCAATTATACTATCAAACCTTTTCTATCTCAGATTCAGGGAACAAGTGAAATTAGAATTGTTGGTGGAAAAGAAAAGGAATATTGGCTTTCGTTAGATTTCCAAAAAATGAGCGCTTACGGAATCACTCCCGCAATGGTTACGCAGGTTTTTAGTGAAACTAATTTTATAAAATCCAATGGTTATCTGGCAGATTATCATCATCTGTATTTAACGATTACCGATGCACAATTAGACAAGAAAGATGAACTTGAAAATCTGGTTATTCGCAATAATAGCAAAGGTATTGTAAGGTTAAGTGATATTTCTTTGGTGGAAATCAGAGAAGCTAAAGAATACATTAAAGTCAATGCCAATGGCAAAGAAAGTATTCTGATTGCGGTTATCAAACAACCCGATGCTAATCTTATTGAGGTGTCTGATGCCATGAACCAAAAAATAAAAGATCTTAAGGCAATACTTCCGAAAGACATTACGATAAAACCTTTTTATGAACAGGCAAATTTTGTAAATGATGCTGTAAAAAGTGTTACAGACAGTCTTTTGATAGGTTTATTTCTGGCGATTATTGTTGCGGTTTTGTTTTTAAAATCGGCGAAAGCCAGTGCAACCATTTTAATCACGATTCCCGTTACGTTATCCTTAACGCTTATCATATTATATTTTACAGGACAAACATTCAATATTATGACATTGGGCGCGATTGCAGCTGCTTTGGGATTAATTATTGACGATGCGATTGTGGTAGTCGAGCAAATTCATAGAACTCACGAAGAACATCCTGACGAACCTACAGTAACATTGCTTCAAAAAGCGATGAAATATTTGCTTCCCGCAATGACAGGTTCTTCGATTAGTACAATCGTGATTTTTATTCCATTTGTATTGATGAGCGGAGTTGCGGGATCTTATTTTAAAGTTCTGACAGACACAATGATTATCACGCTGGTTTGTTCGTTTTTGGTAACCTGGTTATTGCTTCCTGTAATCTATTTATGGTTGTCACCAAAAAAAGTTGTATCGGTTAAAAATGAAAACATTCACCACGAAGTTAAAAAGCAAAAATGGGTTTCTTATTTTATGGAAAAACCTGTTTTAAGTATCGTTTTCTGTTTGATCTTGGTGCTTTCTATATTCTTAATTCTTCCAAATTTAGAAACCGGATTTCTACCGGAAATGGATGAAGGAAGTATCGTTTTGGATTATGAATCTCCACCGGGAACTTCTCTTGAAGAAACAGACCGAATGCTTCAGGAAGTCGAAAAGATAATCATTAAAAATCCCGATGTAGAAGCGTATAGCCGAAGAACAGGAACACAAATGGGATTTTTTATTACAGAACCCAATACGGGAGATTATCTGATTCAGTTAAAGAAAGACAGATCAAATACAACCAATGATGTTATTGATGCTATAAGGCTAAAAATTGAAAACAGTCAGCCTGCACTTCGTATTGATTTCGGACAGGTTATTGGCGATATGTTGGGAGATCTTATGAGTTCGGTTTCGCCTATCGAAGTTAAAATTTACGGAAACGATCAAACCAAACTGCATCAAATAGCCAAAGAAGTTGCCACAATAATTGAAAATACCAAAGGAACCGCAGATGTTTTTGACGGAACGGTATTAGCTGGTCCAAGTATAAATATTGAGCCTAATTATTCTTTATTATCACAATACGGAATGACGCCTGCTGATCTTCAGTTTCAGATGCAAAGCCAGCTCGAAGGAAATATTATTGGTACTTTATTAGAACAGGAACAGTCAACGCCAATTCGTTTGATTTATAAAAATTCTGAGAAAAGAAGTCTGGATCAGATTAAGGGATTGCAGGTTTTTCTTCCGACAGGACAAGCTATTCCACTTTCTAATTTGGTAAAAATTACACCGGAAAAAGGAAGCGCTGAAGTACAAAGAGAAAATCTACAAATGATGAGCGTTGTTACAGGAAGACTCGATAACAGAGGTTTAGGAACTGTTATGGCAGAAATTCAGAAAAATGTTGGAAAAAATATTGTATTGCCGCAAGGTTATTATATCGAATATGGAGGCGCTTACAAAGATCAACAACAAGCATTTAGTGAGTTGTTGCTAATATTGGTTGCTTCATCACTTTTGGTTTTTGGTGTGATTCTGTTTTTATTTCGGGATTTTAGGGCTGCTTTAGTAATTCTTCTGATTTCTATATTGGGAATTTCAGGAAGTTATTTATTGCTTTTCCTGACCAATACTCCGCTAAATGTGGGAAGTTATACGGGAATTATCATGATTGTTGGAATTATTAGTGAAAACGCCATTTTTACATTTCTTCAATTTAAGGAAACCTACAAACAGACTTTAGATATCAATCAGTCTTTGATTTATTCGATTTCAACACGACTCAGACCCAAATTAATGACTGCAATAGGAGCTATCATTGCTTTGATGCCTTTGGCGATTGGAGTAGGAACGGGATCAGAATTGCATCAGCCTTTAGCGATTGCTGTTATTGGCGGTTTTATTGTCGCCATGCCATTATTATTAATTGTACTGCCAAGTTTACTGGCGGTTGTATATAGAAACCCTAAACACCTAACTTATTTAATATGAAACAAAACTACGTTAGTCCGATTGTCAACGTAATATTCATTTCTAAATTTTCTTAAAATGCGAAAAACTTTTTTATTATTTATCGTAAGCATAACAGCTGTTAATGCGCAAAATAAGGTGTCGGATTCTATTGTTATTAAAGATACCGTGCAGAATTTGAAATTCAATTATAAACAACTGATTATTCCGGGAGTATTAATTGGATATGGTTTTATTGGTCTTGAAAGTGACCAACTTAAGAGTTTTAATAATAATATAAGGGAAGAAGTAACGGAAGATATTGACAATAAAATTACTATAGATGATTTTACTCAATATGCTCCTGCGGCTTCTGTTTATGCGCTTAACGCAATGGGAATTGAAGGTAAAAACAATCTGAAAGACCGTTCCATAATTCTGGCAACTTCTTATCTAATAATGAGTACTACAGTTTTTTCGCTGAAACATATTACGCACGTCGAGAGACCAGACGGGACATCCAATAATTCTTTTCCTTCGGGACATACCGCGAATGCTTTTGCCGGAGCCGAATTTCTTTGGCAGGAATACAAAGATAAGTCGGTTTGGTACGGAATAAGCGGATACATTGTCGCAACAGGAACAGGATTATTCAGAATGTACAATAACAGACACTGGCTTACGGACGTAGTTGCCGGAGCCGGAATTGGAATCCTGAGTACTAAAGCGGCTTACTGGCTTTTTCCTTATGTAAAAAACACCTTTTTTCCTTCTAAAGAAAAGAAAGTTACCTCAATGATTGCTCCCTTTTATAACGGACAACAAGTAGGCGCGGGAATGGTCGTACAGTTTTAGTGCCTTAGAATTATCAATAAAGATTATTAGTAACAATTTTAAATACCACAAGGCTGATTTAAGTCTTAAAATTTGCTGCAAATGAAAATCTCAAAAAAAATAAACAATTTTCGAAGGAAAGCGATGCGATTCTTAACCAAAAACATTGGTTCTTCCCAAAAAGATTCTAAGAAGATTATAGATAATCCATCAGAGATAAAGCAAATTTTGATTTGCAGACCAAACGCAAGACTTGGAAATCTTTTGCTCATAACTCCTTTAATTAAAGAGGTCAGTTCGGCTTTCCCCGAGGCTCAAATTGACCTTTTTGTTAAAGGCGGTCTGATGCCAATTATCTTGAAAAATTACACTCAGATTGGTGATATTATTGTGCTTCCGAAAAAGCCTTTCAGTAATCTTTTGGCTTATGCGAAAGTTTGGTTCAAAATAGCAAGTAAAAACTATGATCTAGCCATAAATGTAGACAAAGATTCTTCGTCAGGCAGATTGGGTGTTGAACTTTCTCATGCTGCTTTTAAATTTTATGGAGATGATTTAAATGAAAATGAGACTAAACCAAAAGATTATCAGCATATCGCCAAATATCCGGTATATAATTTCAGGAATTTTTTGAAAAGTGTTTCGGTAAATACCAGTGAGAAATCGGTCTCAAAAACCGATCTGAAATTAGATGAAAAGGAACTGGTTCGCGGAGCAGAAATTCTTCATGATAAGTTTGATAATAACAAACCAACAATCGCAATTTTTACTTACGCAACAGGTAATAAATGTTTCTCTGAATTTTGGTGGAAAGATTTTTATGAACTTTTAAAAGTAAAATACGAAAGAGATTATAATATTCTTGAAATTTTACCAGTCGAAAATGTTTCTCAGATTAATTTTAAAGCAACAAGTTTCTACAGTAAAGACATACGCGAAATTGGCGCAGTTATAGCCAACACAACTTTATTTATTGGCGCAGACAGCGGTATAATGCATCTTGCAAATGCAGTTCATACTCCTGTAATCGGATTATTTTCGGTATCAAATCTTGAAAAATACAAGCCTTTTGGCAATGGTTCTCAGGGAATTGATACTAATATTGTCGTTAGTAAAAATCAATATGTATTAATTATTGACGAGATTTTGATGGCGAAAAAGAAGTAGATTTTGTAGAAAAATCTCTTAAAACTGATAATATTGTATCGAATGAATTTCTCGCAAAGTCGCAAAGCCGCTAAGTTTATAAGCTTACTTTTGCGTCTTAGCGACTTTGCGAGATTAATTTCATTTTCTAAATTAAAAATTAAAACTTATAACTATATCCAAATCGGATTACTTGCGTTTCATAATAATCCTTACTACTATAACTAAAACCCTCTGCTTTTATTTCTCTTCGTAAAACCAGTGTATTAAAGATATCGGTAGCATTCAAAAACACTTCGCCTTTTCCTTTTTGGACAGTTTTTTTAATTCCTAAATCAACAGAAAATCTCGAATCGATTTTTCCTTGCGGAATAATATCAGGTGCCAAATAAATTACAGAAACCTGACCTTTTAATGTTTTATCGAATTGAAGTGTATTGTTCCATTTTAAATTTCCGGAAACCATTTGCTGACGTTCGCCGTTATAAATGCTTGGAACCGGATATAAATTGGTAACCGTAAAAGCATCAATCGTATTTTGATACAAGTTTCCATTGATATTAAAAGAATACCACGAAGTTATTTCTTGCGAATATATGGCTTCGATTCCTAGTGAAGTACTTTCATCAGCATTTTGGAATACATTATAAATCAGCGTACTTCCCGGAACTGTAGTTGCAATACGCGCGATCGTTCCGTTTATAACTCTATAATATACTGAGGAAGTAAAATATCCTTTTGGCATTGTATTTTTATAACCCACTTCAAAAGCGCTGGTAAACTGCGGACGAAGCGCAGGATTTCCCACTTTTATAATTTCGGCATCATCATATTTTGGAAAAATACGAATATCAACTTCTGCAGGTCTGTCAACTCTGCGGTTGTAGAAAGCCGTGATTTTATTCTTATCATTTATTTTATATCCAAAACGCACATTCGGGAAAGGTTCTGTATAATTGTAACCGTTGCTTTTGTAAGTTGGATGATCCGGATTTACATCATATTGAAGTTTTACATATTCTAATCGAAGTCCAATTTCTGCTTCAATTTTATCATTTTCAAAAATATAATTAGAATAAAGCGCAGGAATTATTTCTTTATAATTTGCCCATCCTCCGGCATTGGCATCAATAGGCGAGTTCTCTCCGGGAAAGAATTGCATATTGGTCGGAATTTCTCTGTTTCTGAATTTAAATCCAGTTTCAAATCTTCCGTATTTCAATGGCTTGATATAATCAAAATTAATATCGATTACCTTTTCATCAGATAAAAGTTTAAAAGCATCTTGTCCAATAGAATTTGGTAACGTATTGGTAAAGAGGTATTTCTCGTCTTCACGGTGATATGTGTAATTAATTCCCGCATTTAATTTATGACCAGGCTGTTTGAATTTATGCTCATAAGAAGCACTTGCCATTACCGTAGTTTTGAGTTCATCTTCCAGAAAGGACCAAAGACGTAAACGCTGGGAATAATCCTGATTAAAGAAAGGTTCGTCTCCGTTGTCTATAATTTTTTCACTTCCGAAAAGTCCTGAAAAAGAAAAGCTGTTTCGGTCATTATAATTCCAGTCGATTCCGGATTTTAGCGTTGTAAAATGAGTGTGACGATTTCTGACCGTTTGTTGGTTGATAATCGTCCCATCGTCATAAGTTCGTGTTACAAATTCATTTTTGTTAAGTGTTTCTGTATAAAGATAATCTGCCTGAATGTAAGCGTTTATTTTCTCTTTTCGATAATTTAGCGAAAGCGACGGATTCATTTTTGGCGTCATTTGGTATTGCGGGCGAATACTTGGCAAATTTGCTTTTCGTTCCCAAAGTGCGCCATATCCGGAACTGATTCCAACTTTACCGTTGAATCCTTCCTGTTTGTTTTTCTTGTAAATAATATTGATAATACCAGCATTCCCGTTGGCATCAAATTTTGCAGAAGGATTATTTATAATTTCAATTTTCTCAATTGCAGATGCCGGAATATTATCAAGTCCGGACTGATTTCCAAAACCTGTCAGCGCCGTTTGTTTTCCGTCAATGAGAACCATTACTTTATCATTTCCGCGAAGCTGAACTTTTCCGTCATGAAGTGTAACGCCTGGAAGACTTTGCATGGATTGAAGGACAGAACCTCCGCTTTGCGTAATATTATCGGCAACAGAAAATACTTTTTTATCCATTTTGGCACTTACTTCTGAAGTTTTAGAAGTTACGACAACTTCGGATAAAGTATTGATATCTTCTTCGATATCGATGGTATTGAGATCCAGAAAATCGGATAATGTGCCTACGAAGACTTTTTGAGATTTGGTTTTATAACCTATAGAAGTGATCTCGAGAATATAATTTCCGGATGGAACGGAAGGAATGTTAAAACGACCTTCTTCGTTAGTTACCGTGCCGGAAAACATTTTTTGATCTTTTGCAGTTTTTAAAACTACATTAATATAAGGAAGTGCGGTTTTTGAAGTTTTATCTTTAATTAATGCTGAGATTGTAGCTGAATTGTTTTGCGCCGTTACGTTGTAAATTTTCATTACAAGAAACGACAATACTAGTATTATCTTTAATTTCATTGGGATGTTTTTAGTCTGCTATGCTTTTAATATAAGTTCCTTGTTTGTCAAAAATCAGATCAATAGAAGTTACCTGAGCTTCAAAAGTAACCGTGCCATGTGCATCAGTTATTACTGCAACTTCTTTGATTTTTTTGTTTTTGTAATTCTTTTGGATGTAAGCCAGAGCTTTGGCAGGAAGTTTCTTGACGCTAATTTCTTCTTCGGTTTCCAGAATGTTTCCATCGGAATCTAAAAGCATCGCATGTTCGGTTTTACCAACTATAAAATTGGCTTCATAATTCTCTTTTTCCTTTTCCCATTTGACATCGGTCTGATCGGGATAGGAAATTAAAAAGGTGGATTTTACAATATTAGGAACGTCTTTTTCACTTACACGCTGCGCTATGGCAAAGGAAGAAAAAAGCAGGACTAAAAATGTTAGGATTGAATTTTTCATTTGTACTAATTTTTTTAATGGATTAAAAAATGTAGTACAAAGATTCAATACGAATCTGTAGGAAGTCTGAATTTTTTAGAATTTGACGCTAAAATTATGCAAATTATCTTCGAAAGAATAGTTTATTTCCCACTGATTAAGTTTTGTGATTTTTTTAATGATTGCCAAACCAAGTCCATTTCCCATTGAAGAAGGATTAGTTTTGGAAAATCGGTTAAAAAGTTTCTCAATTTCTAATGGCGTATCCTGACCTGTATTCGAAAATATCAATTCATTTTCAAGAGTTGTAATAATGATTTCTCCGTTTTTTTCGTTGTGACGAATGGCATTTAAGAATAAATTATTGATAAGCACTTCTGTCAAAGCAGGATTTCCTGTAACCATTAGAGTCGAAGTAAACTCGGTTGTAATTTTTAGATTTTTGGCATTAGCCTGTTCCGTAAAAAAGTCTAAGTGTTTTTTAATATATTCATTTATTACAATAGTATTTTTTTCAATAAAGGTTTCATTGTCAATTTTAGAAAGCAGCAATAAGTTTTTATTCAGCCTGTTTAGTCTTGAAACATCCGTATTTAAAGCCGAAACCACACAAGATTGTTCTTCATTTAAGTTTAGCTGAGTCAGTGTGTCAATTTTGGTCTGAAACAAAGCAAGTGGAGTTTGTAGTTCATGAGCAGCATTTTCAACAAATTCTCTTTGACTTTTATAAATGGCTGTATTTTTTTCAATAAGTCTTTCGAGACTTTTGTTAAGACGATCAAACTCATCGATGTCAGTAGAAATAAAATGCGGAGGTTTATTTTTATCGATTTCAAAATCCTGAATCTGATTCAGTGTATTATAAAAAGGGCTCCATATTTTAGCCGCAGTTGCTTTTGAGATCCAGATAATC
Source organism: Flavobacterium sp. 90 (assembly GCF_004339525.1). Taxonomy (NCBI): domain Bacteria; kingdom Pseudomonadati; phylum Bacteroidota; class Flavobacteriia; order Flavobacteriales; family Flavobacteriaceae; genus Flavobacterium; species Flavobacterium sp. 90. Next base: position 5,144,059 of record NZ_SMGE01000001.1, read on the forward strand.
CCAATTAAAAGGATAATAATGATAAAGAGAAACATGAGGGCAATACTAAAGACCATTCCTTCCATTTCTACCAGATTTATTTTCTCGGTATAGGTATATTTCTTGCCATTTATAGTTATAGGAGCATAAAGTACACGAAAAGGTTCTTTTTCTTTTGCAATAGAATCATAGAGCATTTTCCCCACAATAGAATCTTTTTTGATTCCCATATCAGGCACAATCATTACTTCATGATTGTATTTGTTCCATAAATCAATATCGGTTTGAGTAAAACCTTTATGGCTTTCCTTCGCAAAAGCGCCTTTGTGAAAATGAAGCACTTCATCAGTTTCGTAAATATAAAGTTGCTGGCTTATATAATAAAATAAGGGCGCCGCTATCAATAAAATAATGATGGCATAAGCAAGAAAGCTGTTGGTTGTTTTATTGAGTAGTTTTTTTTTATTCATTTTCCCATTTATATCCCAAACCGTAAACTGTTTTAATGTAATCGCCGCTTCCTGCCTGGTGGAGTTTCTTTTTTAGGTTTTTGATATGTGCATAAATAAAATCATGATTATCGAGCATATCAGCCATATCTCCGGAAAGATGCTCAGCAATAGCGCCTTTAGATAATACCTTATTTTCGTTACTAATTAAAAAAAGAAGTAAATCTATTTCTTTTTTGGTGAGATCTAATTTGATATTGTTTACCGTTACAGATTTAGAAAATATATCAATTACAATTTCATTGAAAGTTATACTATTGCTTCCTTTAAAATTCTTTCGTCTGATAAGAGCCTGCATTCTCACCAAAAGTTCCGAGAGATGAAAAGGCTTGGTAAGAAAATCATCGGCACCAAGATTAAATCCTTCCAGGCGGGTTTCAAGCGTTTCTTTGGCAGAAATCGCAATTACTCCGTCAGTTTTATTTTTTCTTTTGAGTTCTCTTAGTATATCAAATCCGTCACCGTCAGGTAACATCAGATCCAGAAGGACACAATCATAATCATAAGAATCAATTTTGTTTAGCGCCAATTCATAGGTTTCGGCAGTTTCACATTGAATCCCGTTGCTTCTAAAATAGTTCTTGATGCTTTGAGCAATTTGCAGCTCATCTTCTATAATTAAAATCTTCATGCCGCAAGTTTAGATATAAATTTTGTAGAAAAGTTGAATTGGAAATGATTTGCGTTTCTTTTCTAAGAAAATCTAAGGTAATAATTTAAGGTTATTTGTTGCGTACAATTTTCAAAAAAGTGTTCAACATACGGGAAAACAGATTTTAAGCACAATCAAAAATCTAAAAAAAAACTCCCTTATTCAGAATGCCTTGTTGTGTCATAAATAAAACTTTTAGAGACATCAGTGGAATTAAGAGTTTGATAATTTCCCCGAAAATGAAGAATGATAAATTAAGCTTATAAAATTTAGAATAAACAACAGTACAATCTTCAGTTTTATTGTGTTGTAAATTAAGTATATGTTAAGCTAATACTACGTGCCGGTTATGTTTTCTAACAAATTTAAATTCTATGTTAAAAAAAATGTAATCCCGTAAAAATTCTAAATTTCTTCAGAATTGAACAATTATTTTACATTTTATTAAAGTGTAAGAAATGAACAGTATAATGAGAATAGTTAATCTTGCAGCCGAAAAATTTATTGAATTGTTAGCAGTTTTGCCAAAAAGATGGATTGGTTCGTAAGTAAAAAGAATATAGTTTTTAGTACTTACACATCGTTCATCATTAATTTCTTCTTAGGGTAAAGAAGAACGATATTTTAACCTGAAAATTATTTAAGAACATTATAAAAGTAAAAAAACATTAATACAAATAACATAATGAATACCTACATTATTAATAATTATTCAAGACTTAGACCTTTTCTATTTTTTCTTCCTGTATTTTTCCTAGCCGCAATCGTTTTGTTTTTGTACAGTCGAAATGCTTTAAGTGCAGATCAATATATACAAATTCAAAAAGATAGTTTCTATTTTATAAATCATCATTTAGGACATTATCCAAGTTTTGAATATAATCTGACTCAGATAGGAGACGCTCTTGTTTTTTTATCTTTTTTAAGTGTTTTATTTGTTTATGCTCCAAAATTGTGGGAGGCTTTATTGTCAGGATTGTTGTTTTCTCTTTTGTTTTCTTGCCCGCTTAAAAATCTATTTTCTGTACCAAGACCTGCAGCAACTTTTAATAATGATAGTTTTTTTATCGTTGGTAAAGCATTGTGCGGACACAATAGTCTGCCATCAGGACATTCTATTGTAATTTTTACAGTACTTACAGTTTTATTCTATGCTTTTATGCCTCAGAAAATTAAAATGAAAATTCTGTGGTTTTTTGCCATCGTAATTATTGGATTGATTCTTGGTTTTACAAGAGTCGCTGTGGGAGCGCATTATCCTCTTGATGTTATTATAGGAGGAATTTTTGGATATATCTCAGGATTATCAGGTATTTTTATAAGCCGAAAATTTAGAATCTTTACTTGGATTGGCAATAAAAAAGCCTATCCGGTGTTTGTTGTGTTATTTTTGATTTGCGGTATTTGCCTGATCAACAAAATAATTAATGAAGATTTAATCATCTTTTATTTAGCATTTATTAGTTTAGCCGTTTCACTTTATAAAATTAGTATCGTTTCCCTATATGAATTTACAGCCGTTTATGCCAAAAAGTAACATAAAATTGACTCATTTTGTTTTATTGATGAGTATTTTAAATTTTGTGTTTTTTCATTTGCCTTTTTACACCTATGTATTTAATAATATTGATTATAAAAGCTTAAGCGGTGTTATTCTGATTTTAAGCCTGGTAATTTTAATGTTGGTTTTAAACGCTTTTGTTTTTTACCTGATATTTTCTCTCTCACGTTATCTTGGGAAATTTCTATTGGTTGTTTTCTTCCTGATCAATGCGGTTTCAGTTTACTTTGTTAATACTTATAGTGTTATAATAGATGAAACTATGATTGGGAATATTCTTAATACCAATTATGAAGAATCCAGTAGTTTTTTCTCTTTTAAATTGATTTTATATCTGGTTTTTTTTGGCATACTTCCCAGTATTTACATCATTAAAGCCAATATAATAAATGTTGCTTTAAAGAAATTCTTAACCCTTTCTTCTCTGACTTTATTATTTATTGTTGTTTTGGTATTTGCCAATGCAAGCAACTGGCTTTGGATTGATAAAAACTCCAAACAATTGGGAGGTCTTGCAATGCCTTGGTCATATTCAGTAAATACTTCGCTTTTTTATATTCATAAAGCTAAAAAGAACGAAAAAGAAATTTTATTGCCAAATGCTGTAATAAAGGATAATCAGAAATCAGTTGTGGTTTTAGTTATTGGAGAATCTGCCAGAAGTGAGAATTTTTCTCTTTATGGCTATAAGAAAAACACTAATCCGTTGCTTTCTAAAATACCGAATGTATTTCATTTTAATGCTAATTCCTGTGCGACATATACAACTGCTGGTGTAAAATGTATCCTGGAACATACCAATTCTGATGAATTATATGAAATCTTGCCTAATTATCTTTATAGAAATAACGTCGACGTTGTCTGGAGAACTTCAAATTGGGGAGAACCTCCGGTACATATCGAGAAATATCAAAACCGAGATGTTTTAAAGAAAGATTGTAAAGGCGAAGAATGTAATTATGATGAAGTTCTTCTAACAGGATTAAAAGAACAGATTTTGTCCAGTAAAAAGAATAAAATATTAATAGTTCTTCATACAAGTACAAGCCACGGACCAACTTATAGCAAGAAATATCCGCCATCGTTTGAGACTTTTAAACCGGTTTGTAATAGTGTTGAACTTGGAAAATGTTCTCGCGAAGAACTTTTGAACGCTTACGACAATACGATTGTTTACACAGATTATATTTTATCAAAAGTAATTGAAGACTTAAAGGAGTTAAAAGAGTATAAAAGTGCGATGATTTTTGTTTCAGATCATGGAGAATCTTTAGGAGAAAAAAATCTGTATATGCATGGAGTGCCAATAAGTTTTGCGCCAAAAGAACAATACGAAATCCCTTTTATAGTTTGGGTTTCTGATAATTCAAAACAGCTCAAGCCTAATAAAACCGTTACTCAAAACCATGTTTTTCATAGTGTTTTAAATTTCTTAAACATACAAAGTCCTGTTTATAAGGAGGAAATGAATATTTTTAAATAGCTTAATTAGATAAAGTTATTCTTTTTATTTAATAGAGTAGTATCGTTTAGCATCAAATAAAAGATGAAAGCTTTGAAATAAAAAGAACAATTTTTCAAATATATTATAAGGTAAAGGCGCTAATTTTTAATAAAATTGGCGCCTTATATTTTTTACGTTTTCTTCTGATAAATATAGCTATATATCGAAAGATTCATTAGTCAGAGTAAGTGCAATTCTGGCGCTTTTTATAAATTCGATTAATCCAAATTTCTTTAATTCGGTAGTCAGATTATTGATTTCATCTTCTTGTCCTGTTGCTTCAAATACAGTAAAATCTTTTTCTATTAATATAAATCTGGCGCTATATTTTTTAAGCAAATGATTTATATGTTCTTCGTTGATAAAACTGGAAGTCGTTACTTTAAATAATCCCATTTGTTTCCATGCGATTTCTTCATTTGTACTGAAATAGCATTTATAAACTTCGATGATTTTTTCGATTTGAAGCGCAATATTTCTGGCGATTTCAAAAGTTTCATTTATAACGAGCGTACATCTGTACATTTTGTCAATTTCGCAAGTAGAGATATTGAGGCTTTTGATATTGATTTGTTTTCGCGTAAGCATAATGGTTATTTTATTGAGTAATCCCATTTGATCTTCGGTGTAGGCTGTTAAAGTATATTCTTGTTTCATTTGAAAAGTGTGTCTGAATTGTTTGAATTATTAGTAGTTAGTGTTTTCCGGAAATAAAAAAACCTTTCTCATTTATGACTGAGAAAGGTTTTTATTATACAATAGAATCCTGCCTCGTCATAAAAGACGAATAATGATAATTGCGATAATGATAATTTGTACTGAATTTTTCATGTGTATTTTAAATAAAAAAACCTCCCAAAGAGGGAGGTTTCAAATTGTATCTGTGTACTTATTTATATAACATCCCTGACCATTATCTAATGATAATAATGCTGCTAATAATAGTGATGTTAATTAAGTTTTTCATTTTGTATTTCTGATGTGCGACAAATGTATTGATTTTTATAATGCTAAAGAAAGTTTTTTTTCAAAACTATTTCCCTTAGGTTCTGTAAATTATCGGCAGTAGTAGAGTAGGTATTCCTTAAAATTGCTTTATATTATTCTATTCTTCCGGATTCTTATTATTCTTTTAAGCAAGAAGAAATAGTCTTTTATTTGAGGCGATTTACTTCAAATACAAATACTTCTTTAAAGACGATATTTTATAAATATATACTTACACAGATCTCTATAATAGAATTTCAACCGGAGTTCTTAATCCTGCTTTACGAATTGCTTTTTCGCCCTGATTTCGGGTGTTTTCTTCTTGTTTTATGAATAAAAAAGTATATAACTTAAAATTAATATATTTTTTATACGGTATGTTTATTTAATTATGAAATATGTTGTGTTTTGTTTAATAAACGGATAAGATAGTATTAATATGTGTTAATATCAGCTTTTTTGTTAACTCATATTTAACATAGTTTTACAAGTGTAAAATTAACACTAAATAAAATTACCTGTCATTTTATAGGTCTTATGAAATTTAGGTTGCATACTAAAATCCATTATATCTTATGAAGAAAAAAGTAAAAAGTAAAAATGTAAAACTATCAAAAATAGTTTTACTCCTATGTTTAATGTCGCTTTTTAAAGTTAGTAGTATTAGGGCAGAAACAATTAATTTATCATTTGAACAAAGTCAGGATAGAACTGTAAAAGGTAAAGTCGTTGATGAAATTGGAACGCCTTTACCCGGAGTTAATGTTATTGTAAAAGGCACTTCCAAGGGAACTGTAACTGATAAAAATGGAGAATTCAGTATCGATTTACCGGAAAAAAAAGATGTATTGGTATTTACATTTATCAGTATGAAAGATCAGGAAGTTATTGTTAATGGTAAAAATGATATTACTGTTGTAATGACAGATCAATCAGAATCACTAAAAGAAGTCGTACTTATTGGTTATCAAAGTGTACAAAAGAAAACGGTTACAGGCGCTATGACTACTGTAAAAAGCAAGGATATTGAGAATGTTCCTTATGCGTCTATAGATCAGATATTGGCTGGTAAAGTAGCCGGACTTACTTCATTAAGTACATCTGGTGAGCCTGGAGCAAGAACAGTAACCAACATTAGAGGATCAAATAGTGTGGGTTTGGGAGGCGTTAGTTACCCGCTTTATGTGGTTGATGGAATAATTTATGACATAAACGATATGCCAAGTTCTTACGGAAATAATCCGCTGGCGTCATTGAATCCTAACGAAATCGAATCTGTAGATGTTCTTAAAGATGCTTCGGCTTCTGCGATTTATGGTTCAAGAGGAGCAAATGGAGTTATTTTAATCAAAACAAAACAAGGATCTAAAAATCAAAGACCAACATTTAGAGTTAATGCTTATACGGGTATTGGTTTAAAACCTTCTTTGAGAAAAGTAACTGTCGGGAGAATGGAGCGTCAATTAAAGTTGGACGCTATTCGAAGAAACTTCAAAGATATGGATCAAAATTTTCATATGGCTTTGACGGATAGTTTAAATGTGTCCTTTAATAATAATACGGACTGGCAGGATCTTTTTATTCAAAATGCCAGAATTAGTAATGTTGACGCAAGTGTTAGTGGAGCTTTTGGAAAAAACCAGTATAAAGTTTCTCTGGGATATTATAATGAAACAGGCGTAATTATTGGTTATCAGCTTAAGAGGTTTTCGCCTACAATGTTTTTGTCTTTAAATCTTACAGACAAAATCAACTTTACAATAAACATGATGCCATCTTACATGGATACCAATCATGGATTTGGAAATGGAGAAACATTTCCGTTTGGAACCTGGGGATTTCCGAGTTCTTTCTGGGGCATTTCAGATAAACAAAAAAAGCAGTATCAAGGTCAGGCAGGAAATCTGGACGAAGACAAGAGAATTGGACTTTTGGCCAATACAAGGCTGAATATTAATTTTACAAAAGACTTATTATTCACGAGTTCGTTTTCTTATAATTTCTTCGAAAACAGAAGAGATCAATTCCAAAGTTCACAAATTTATGCGACAGATAAAGATGCCGCAGTAAGTGAGCATTATGCAACTAATATCAATGAGCTTGAGAATTATTTAACCTATACAAAAAGCTTTAATGAACGTCATAATTTTTCGGCCATATTAGGACAGCAAATATCTGAACAGGATAATAAAAGTTCTTATTTGCGTGGACAAGGTGTTTTAGGAAGTACTGTTTTTGATATTTCTCCCGGACCGGATTTGAGTGGTAATTCTTATATGGAAACAAAGAAACGAATGGGAATCTTTGGCCGTTTTAGTTATGATTATAAAGAGAAATACTTATTCTCGAGCAGTTATAGAAGAGATGGATCGTCACGTTATAATACAGATAAGCGTTGGACCACTTTTTATTCAGTAGCAGGAGGTTGGCTTGCCTCAGAAGAAACTTTTTTTAAACCGGTAAAAGATGTTGTTAATTTCTTGAAATTCAGAGGAAGTTACGGAGTTACCGGTAATGATCCCGCAAGTTATTATGCCCAATATAATATCTATACCGGAAACGCCAGTTATGATAATTCTTCTTTTGGGATAAACAATCCTGCTGTGGCAACTACCTATAATGGAGTTCCAACCGTATCACAAAATTATGGAGGTTTTGCAGGATCAAAAGATATAACCTGGGAAAAATATCCACAAGTGAATTTTGGTATTGACCTTAATATGTTTAACAACAGAATACAAATCAATGCCGATTGGTATGCACGTGATTCCAAGGATATTTTCTATACTAATTTAGTAGCGCCGGCAACATCTGGATATGGTTTTTACAGTGGTAATGCTGTAGATATTCGAAATACCGGTTATGAGTTTACAGTTTCTACAGTGAACTTAGGAAACAATTCTACTTTTAAATGGAACACGTCTTTTAATATTGCTTTCAATGATAATTATGTAACGAGATTGCCAGATGGTGGTAAAGATCTTACAGTTGGAGAACCTTGGCTGCAATATACATTGACTGAGGGAATGCCATTATTCAATTACAGAGTTTGGGATGTTAAAGGAGTTTATTCATCAGATTCCGATGTACCTACGGATCCTTTAACGGGGCAAAAAATGAAATTTTATGGAGAAACTATAAAAGTTGGAGATCCAAAATATGTAGATCAAAACGGGGATTATATAATTGATAACCTGGACAAAAAATATGCAGGAAGTCCAAATCCAAAAGCAACTGGAGGTATTATTAATGATTTTCGTTACAAGAATTGGTCAATGTCTATATTCTGCAACTTTGTTTATGGACGTAAAATATGGAATGGATATGTTTCGGACAGACTTAACGGATCAAAATCTGCAGCTCCTTGGTCAGATTGGGGTTCTCGCGCAACGGTTGGTACCATTCAGGATATAAATTATTATCAAGGACCTGGCGATACTACAGCCGAGTTTGGAACCTTGTTTACTAACTACAGTAATGTGGACCGTTTTCATATTGCCAATTCTCAATTTATTGAAGACGGAAGTTTTTTTAGAATAAAAAATATCAGATTAGGGTATGCAGTTCCCGAAAATTTTGGAAAAAAAATAGGATTAAGCGCATTGCAATTTTATGCTATGGCAGATAATGTTGCTTTGTTTACAAAATCTACTTTGCCAGATCCTGAAGCTGTTGGAGCAGATGGATTTACTACAGGAAACAATTATCCATTGGCAATTAAATTCACTCTTGGATTATCAGCAACATTCTAAAAAACAAAAACGAAAAAGATGAAAACAACCTATAAAATTAAATATATACAACAAGTGCTTGCTGTTTGTCTTGTTGTTGTATCCTTGAATTCCTGCTCTGATTATTTGGATGAAAAACCAATAAGTCAGCCTTCTAATGTAACTTTTTGGAGAAATAGCAATGATGCTAATTCTGCCGTTGCAGGAGGTTATGCACAATTGCGAAAAGCGTTAAACTCAGGATTATCATATTATGCTCACGGAGATCTTGGAACCGATGTTTTTTCTACGGAAAGAGAACTTCGATCTGATTTTACAGATATCATGAAATTCAAATTGGGAATATCAGTTCCTTTAACAGAAACCTGGAAACCCATGTATAAGGTTAGGGATTTCTCGATTTTTTATGCAGCGATAAAACAAGCCGATTTATGCCTTAAGCATATTCCGGAAATTCCAAAAGATGAGTTTACAGACTACGATGCACAGTACAATCAATATATTGGAGAAGCCTATTTTATAAGAGCGTTTTCTTATTTTTATATGGCTCGTGTTTGGGGGAATGTTCCAATTGTTGATGGTTCAGATCCTGATATTGTTGATACCAAAAATTATAAACGAGAAGATGTGGCAAAAGTACTTCTTAAAGCTACTGAAGATTGTCAGTCTGCAATCAAAAATCTTTCATGGAATTACAGCACAGATACTGATAGAGTAGTTAGAGCAAATGCCGGAGCTGCTTATGCATTACTTGCTCATATTTATGCGTGGTCGGGTAATTATAGTGCCTGCGAAACTGCTGCTGCAAAAATTATCGATAGTAATTTTTATACCTATGTAGATCGTAACAATTACATGAATGTTTTTGCTGGTCAATCTTCAGAATCTATATTTGAAATTGCTCAAAATTCTCAAAGCGAAGCACAAGCAGGAGATCGTCAAAGTCTTACCAATTACTTACTTAGAGGAGAATATTTAAAAACACGTTTGAACGAAAAAGAAACAGTTTGGCAATATGATCTTACTACGCTAAAGCAAACTTTCTTTAACGATGCAAATGATTTAAGAAGAACCAAAGGTTTTGCAGAATTTTCAAGCGATTGGCCCATTTTACTTAAATATTCTAAAGTTACTTACACAAGTCCTACATCGCCTTTGAGTATCAATAACATCTTAATTTTTCGTTTGGCTGATATTGCTTTATTGCAAGCAGAAGCTCAGGCTGCACAAAATAAATTTGATCAGGCAAGAGCAACATTAAACCGTATTCGGAAAATGGCTGGTTTAGAAGATTCAACTGCAAGCGATGATAAATTATTTGAAGCAGTTATCGAAGAACGCGGTAGAGAATTGTTTATGGAAGGGCATCGTTTTTATGATTTAGTGCGATTAGCGCGTGCCAAAAAGATATACAAATTTGGAGATTCAAGTTCTAATAAAATAACAGCAAGTCAGTTTGTGAGCGGAAAAAGTTATTGGCCAATACAACCTACATTATTAGAGACCAATATATTGTTTACGCAAACTGAATATTGGAAATCTGAAGCACAATAATTTATAATAAATATATAAAAACTACAACTATGAATTTATTTTTAAAAAATAGCATAATAATCTTAATCGTTATTATGAGTATTACCGCTTGTGCAAAAGATGACTATTTAACTGATAGTGGAGTAGCGAAAGCAGAGACTCCATTAACGGCATATGATTATTTAAAAGCACATAAATATCAGATGTTTGATACACTAATTACCTTAATAGATCATTATGATTTAAAAGAAACAGTTAATTCCTCAGGAACTTTCTTTGCTGTAAATGATTATAGTATAAGACGTTTTCTAAAGGCTAAAACCGATTCTCTGAAAATAACCTCGCAGTCTGATGAAGCAAAATACACACTTGATGATTTATTGAATGATCCTACTGTAACTTCTAAAAGTATTTTGCAATATGTTTTTAAGGATAAAATACAATTAAGTACAGCGACAACTACTGGTCAGGAATATAAATCTCTGGCAGATACTTTAATTACAATAAAGAAAATTAAAACACTGGAACCAGTTTATTATGAACATAGCGATGCTCCGGTATATTTTCTTTATTACTGCAAAGACAACAAAGCAAATGAAGTATGTCAAACTACAGATATTTTGACTCAAAACGGAAATGGCACTGTACTTCATGTTCTTAACAACACACACTTTTTTAATCTCTTTTCAAAAAAGATTGGAAATTAATTTAAAATAAAATTCATTATGAGAAAAAATATAAAAATAGCTGCGTTTTTAATAGCATTATTACTCGTTGTTACAGCTTGTGAAAAACCTGAAATAGGCTATTTAAGCGATAACATTTTTTACAATAATAGTATTTATTATGTCGAAAGAGGAAAAACAACTTATTCGTCTCCAATAGTAGCAAATGGTTCATCGTCTCCGCTAAATGTTGAACTTCTAAAAGTAAAAGATTCAATAGGAAACGATGTAACTGCAGTTTTTAAAGAACCTCAGCACATTAAAGTTTATGATCAGCCAGTAACTTATCTGGACTCGACTATGGAGTTGCTTAATTCCAGATTTAAAGACAGTATTGTTCAGCCTTTTAGAATAAGTCCAATAGGGGGCCGCATGGAGTTTACTCCGGCAACAACCTTTTTACCGGGAGGAAGTTATACCATAGATTTAAAAGTAAACAATGTAAAAGGAGAGAAAACGATTAATGATGCGGTTAAAATTGTATTGACAAATTCAACGGGAGTTCCTTTTCAAAATGTATTTAAAAGAGTAAGAGATTATTCTGAAGGATCTACTTTAAACAATACTGACGATGAAAATATAGTAATCGATGTGAATTTTGTTCCGGGTACACAAGAGGAAACAAAGTGCATTTATAAATTTATAGATAAAAACGGAGTTGCTTTTAATCCAAAAGCGGGCGAAATTGCAAGATGGCTTCCAAACTGGCCTTGTATAGACAATTGGGATCCTTATTTTAAACCTGTATTAACAGACACAGCAATCGAACATAAAATGCCGGGGTTAGTTGGTTTTAAATTTCCTTATTTTAATAGTTTAGTCGTTGGCGGACAATCCTGGGATCAGGGAGGTGATGCGCTATCTTATTTTAAAATTCCAAAAGGATATCTTAATGAGTATAATGTAAATATACAAGTAGCATTTGCTTTTCGTTTTTATGCACAAGGAACCTTTAATATAACCGTGCATTTGAAAAAACTGACCAAAAAATAATTGAAATATATAACCCGTTTGGCAATGTCACTAAGTTAAGCTTTTAGAAAATAAAATTAATCTCGCAAAGACACAAAATCGCAAAGATTTTTGTCATTTCGACGAAGGAGAAATCTCCGCGAGAAGCTCGACAAAGATTGGATTCTTGTTACAGAGTTACTCGCGGAGATTTACTTCGTCTGTTCGCTATCGTTCGGGTCTCCTTCGTCGAAATGATAAAAATCTTTGCGATATGGTTTAAACATACAGTAAATCAGTACATGATTATGGATAACATTATATGTTCTGTTTTTGGGTTATAATTATAGATATTTAAAAAATATACATAAAATATTGTTAAAATGATTAGATATTTTTAAATAAACAAATAGTTAGTCAAAAAAGGGATAATATAATACTATGATGTGGTAATATCGGCATTTTTCTTAACTCAGGTTTAACATAATTTTACAAGTGTTAAAAATACACTAACCAAATTATTAAATTATGAAGCCAACCACGCATGTTTTAAAAAGTACTGCAACATCCTCTCACAGAGAAAAGATGTTCTTTACGATTTTGTTATTGTTTGTTTTTTTTAGTTCATTTTCACAACAGAAGATCAGCGGTAAAATTACAGATGCAAATAAGATTCCAATACCGGGAGTGTCAGTTTTAGAAAAAAACACAACTAACGGAGCTGTAAGTGATTTCGATGGAAATTTTCAAATTACACTTAAAAATAAAAACTCAAAATTGGTTTTTACTTATTTAGGTTTTGTAACTCAGGAAATTTCAGTTTCAGATAAGAATGTAGTAAGTGTTGTTCTTCAGGAAAGTAAACAAGAATTAAATGAAGTAGTAGTTGTAGGATACGGAACTCAGAAAAAATCAAGAATTACAAGTGCGATAGCGAGTGTAAAAGAAAAAGATTTTACAAGAGGAGCAATCAACGATGCTTCTGATCTTATAAAAGGTAAAGTTGCCGGTCTAACAATTAGCAACGGTTCCGGAGATCCGGGTTCATCGCCAAATATTACATTACGTGGATTTTCAAGTTTAAAAGGGAATAACGGTCCTTTGGTCTTAATTAATGGTGTACCGGGAAGTATTGATACGGTTGCTCCAAATGAAATTGCTTCGATAGATGTTTTGAAAGATGCATCGGCAGCAGCAATTTACGGAACCAGAGGAGCAAATGGAGTAATTCTTATTACAACAAAAACAGTAAATAGCGATATACCGCCAACAATTACGTACTCAACATTTACCACAACATCTACTTTTGCTAAAAAAGCTAAATTTATAGATGCCAGTCAACAAAGAGCTTTACGCTCTCAAGGTTTTACAATACCTTTTGCTGATGGCGGTGCCAGTACAAATTGGTTAGATGAAATCTCAAAAACGGGAGTATCTCAAAATCATAATTTAGCTTTTAAAGGTGGAACGGCTAAAACAAATTATATAGTAAACCTTAATTATGTGAATCAAACCGGGGTTTTTAATAATACCTATAATAAAGAATACCGATTTTCATTTGATGTCAATCATAGCATGTTCAATGATAAGTTAAGGATTAATTTAAGCTTATTAAACGGAACACAAGATATGGGTATTGAGGAGGGAATTGCTGCATATGCATACAGACAAGCAATGATTAGAAATCCTACTGCTCCGGTATATAATCCAAATGGTACTTATAATGAAGATAGAAATAAGCTTCAATATTACAATCCAGTAGCGATTTTGAATGAAACGACGCAAGATAGAAATAGTACTTGGCAAAGATTTACCGCTAATTTAACTTTGGATTTATTACCGGGATGGGATGTAGGTACGCAGCTTTCAAAAAATAAAAATACAGCTTTAAATGGATATGTTGAAACTAAAAAACATTATTCAAATACAATAAATGGTAGAAATGGAGTTGCTTCAAGAGATACAGGAGCTACAGATAATGATTATGTTGAGATAACATCAAAATATCATAAAACTTTAGGAAACCACGACTTTACAGTATTAGGCGGTTATAGTTATCAATATACTGTTAATGAAGGATTTTCTGCCCGTAATTCTGATTTTCCAACAGATGCATTTTCGTATAATAATTTAGAAGCAGGAAATGGTTTGTCAGATGGTACTGCATCTATGGATAGTTATAAAAATGACAGTAAATTAATTGGATTCTTTGGTAGGTTAAATTATAATTTTAACAGCAAATACGATTTGTTATTTAGTATCAGACGAGAAGGTTCTTCTAAGTTTGGAAACAATCACAAATGGGGTAATTTCCCGGCGGTTTCTGCAGGATGGAGTATCAATAAAGAATCTTTCCTAAAAGACGCTACTGCTGTAAATACTTTAAAATTAAGAGCAGGTTATGGAGAAACAGGAGTAATACCAAATGATCCTTATATGTCAATGACATTGTACAAATATGATGGATATTTCTTTAGTAACGGAAAATGGGTTAAAGGTTTAGAGCCGGTAAGTAATCCAAATCCTGATTTGCGTTGGGAGAAAACAGCAGAGGTAAATATTGGTCTTGATTTTGGTTTTTTCAATAATAGAATTAGCGGAAGCGTTGATTTCTATAATAAAAAAACAAGTGATATGTTATGGGATTATAAAGTACCAACTCCTCCTTATTTGTTCCCTCAAATTACGGCAAATGTTGGAAAAATGGAAAATAAAGGATTTGAAATTCTTCTTAATACAATTCCTGTAAGAACAAAAGATTTCACTTGGAACTCATCAATGACTTTTTCGCACAATAAAAATAAGCTAACGAGTCTTTCTAATGATTTATATAAAATTGAAGGAGACTATTTGAATACCGGAAATACAGGAGATCCAATTTCATTTGAAACACACAGATTAGAAGTAGGACAATCAATTGGTAATTTCTGGGGGTTGAAATCTGTAGATATAACGGGACCTTCATCTAAACCGGAAGAAGATAGAAAATGGATCGTAGAATTACCTGACGGTACTAGAAAAACACTTAGTACAGAATTGTATAACGATGCTAATAAACAATATTTAGGAAACGGTATTCCGCAATATTATGCTGGATGGACGAATACTTTTTCTTATAAAAGATTTGATTTAAGCGTTGTATTAATAGGAGCTTTCGATTATCAAATCCTAAATACACAACGTATGTTTTATGAAAATCCAACAATTGCTTACAATATGTTAGACAGTGCATATGATAAAGTATATGGTAAAGAGTTACTAAACTACAATCAAACCTACGTAAGTTATTATATTGAACAAGGAGATTATGTAAAAGTAGACAATGTAACTTTCTCCTATAATTTTGATGTAAAACCATTGAAATTTATCAATGCAATGAGATTGTATGTGTCTGGAAATAATTTAGCTACAATTACAAAATACAAAGGACTTGACCCAGAGATAAAAAGAGAAGATCCTTTGTCACAAGGAATGGATGGAAGAGATAAATATCCAAGTACAAGAGGTATTACACTAGGTTTAAATCTAACTTTTTAAATTAAATCAAAATGAAAAATAAAAATATAGTATATAAAATTCTTATTTCGGGCTTATTCCTTTTAGGAACAGGATGTACGAATCTAGATGAGACCGTTTATGATCAGGTAAGTGCCGAAAATACTAAATTAACAGCTGATGATTTAGCGAGTATTATTGCTCCGGCTTACAACTCTTTTAGACAAATTTATTCAGATTGGGATGCTATTTTTAACCTGTATGAAGATTCATCAGATTTAATGGTAACACCTCAGAGAAACGGTATTGGCTGGGGAGATTATTACATCACAATGCACAAACATAGTTGGGGTACAGCGCTTCCAATGGCCGAGGGTAACTGGTTTTATATGTATACTGGAGTAAATAAAGTCAATAGAGCGATATACCAAGTCGAGCAATTAGAAGGTGTTGATAACAAAGAAAATGTTATTCAGGAATTAAAAGCACTAAGAGCAATTTATTATTATTTGCTATTAGATAATTTTAGAAATGTTCCTATTGTAACTTCCTATATCAATCCTCCTGGATATTTGCCAGTTCAAAATACCGGAAAAGAAGTTTATGATTTTGTAGAAAAGGAATTAAAAACAGCTTTACCTTACTTAAGCGACAAGAATAATTCTTCGACTTATGGTAAAATTAATCAATGGGCTGTAAAAATGACTTTGGCAAAATTATATTTGAATGCCGGAGTTTATTTAGGAACACCAAAATGGGATGAAGCTTTGGCTCAGGTTAATGATGTTATCAATAATGGAGGTTTTAAACTGAATTCTAATTATCGAGACAATTTCATCATCAAAAATGAATTTTCTACAGAACAAATATTATCGATTCCTTATGATCAGATAAAAGCACCTGGAACGAGCTGGCCATATAGAACATTGGCAGCTGCAAGTCAGGCAACTTTTGATTTAGCTGGAGGACCTTGGAACGGAACAGGCGGAATCCCTCAATTTATAGATACTTATGATCCGGACGATCAAAGGTTAAAAGATTGTTGGTTAGGAGGAAAGCAATTTACAAGTAAAGGAGATCCGATAATGTTAGACGATAAAGTAACACAATTTGAGTATATTAATTACATGACCAGCGTTGATGGTTGTGAGCCAAATGAAGGTTACAGAATGGTTAAATATGAAATTGGTCCCGGTCTTGTAGGACAAGCAAGCAATGATGTTCCTTTTTACAGATTGGCAGATGCTATGATGATCAAAGCAGAATGTTTATTAAGAAAAGGAGACGCTGGCGGAGCTGCAGCAATTGTTACAGAATTACGACAAAGAGATTTTAAAAATACCAATCCTGCAAAAGCAACTGTAACAGGTGCAAAACTTATGGGAGGAAGTGTTTATAAATACGGAACTTATCAGGCTGGAGTAATTACAAATTTAGAAGGTGGTGCAGACATTCAGTACGGTGGTTTCCTTGACGAATTAGCTTGGGAATTTGTTGGAGAAGCGCACAGAAGACAAGATTTAATCCGATTTGGAGTATATTCAAAAAAATCATGGTTCTCTAAAAAAGCAGATCCAAGTGGAGATTTCAGAGCTATTTTTCCAATTCCGCAATCAGAAATGGTTAAGAATAGCAATTTGAAACAAAATCCTGGATACTAGAAATAATATGAAGATTTTACAAGTTGGTTACTTGTAATTATAAGTGTGTGAGAAGCTGTTCCTTGTTTAGGAATGGCTTTTCATTTTTAAATCAAACAATTATGAAACACAAATCAAAAATTATAAAAGCTTGTTTTTTTCTGATCGTTTTTCAATCTTTTTTTTCCTCTAAAGTTATAAGTCAGACGAAAAATAAAGATTTGAAAATGAATTTTTCGGTAGCTTCACAAAATCCCGAAACTCATTATCTGGAAGTTGTTCTGGGTTTTGAAAATTTGTCCTCAAACAAAACAAATCTGATACTTCCGGTTTGGACGCCGGGCTATTATTTAATCCTCGATACACCAAGATATATTGTAGATTTTGATGTAGAAGATACCAATGGAAATAAAATAAATTGGACTAAAAAAGCCAAAAATTGCTGGGTTGTCGAAAACGGAAAAACATCCAAAATTAAAGTGAAATATAAAGTTTTTGCCAATAAAAAATCGGTTGCAGAATCTTATGTCGATGCTGATAAAGCTTTTTTAATGCCGAATACTATTTTTATGCATGTAGAAAATGCATTAAATAATCCCGTAACACTAACTATTAATCCGCATAAAAACTGGAAAAAAGTTTCCACCGGATTAAAACCAATCCATGAAAATGGACTTGCTTTTTCAGCCAAAAATGTAGATGCGTTTTATGACAGTCCGATTTATTTGGGAAATCAAAAAATAATAAATTTCGAACACGAAGGAAAATCATATTCATTAGGAATTGCGACTCCCGAAGGATTAAAAGAAGAAAAATTCACTACAGATCTCAAAAAAATAATGTCCGCAACAACGGCAATTATGAAAAAAGTTCCGTATGATTATTACAGTTATATTATGATGGAATCCGGTGGTGGAGGTCTCGAACATTCAAATTCACAAGCGATATTTACCAACGGAACTTTCGATTTTAAATCTCCTGATGAATACACCGATTTTTTGAATTTTGTAACACACGAATATTTTCATCTTTATAATGTAAAAGCCATTCGCCCAATAGAATTAGGACCTTTCGATTATAATAAAGAAAATTATACCACCATGTTATGGGTTTCAGAAGGTTTTACCGTTTACTACGAATACATCATTATGCTCAAAGCAGGTTTACTCGAAGAAAAAGAAGCACTGAAATATATTACCGAATCGATAAAACGCTACGAAAATATCGAAGGAAGTAAACACATGTCGTTGTCGAGATCTAGTTTTGATATCTGGCTTAACTTTTTTAATAACGAAAGCAACGCCAAGCAAACTACAATTTCCTATTACAATAAAGGACCAATTATTGGATTTTTACTGGATTTAGAAATCAGAAATAATACTCAAAACCAAAAATCATTAGACGATGTAATGCGTTTTTTATACAATGAATATTATGAAAAAAACAAAAGAGGATTCACAGAAGCCGAATTCTGGAAAGCATCTGAACAAATCGCAGGAAAGTCATTAACCGAAATAAAATCGTATGTTGATACCGTAAACGAAATTGATTATCAGAAATATTTAAAATACGCAGGACTTCAAATCGATTTAAGTCCGATAAATTCTAATGCAAAAAAGGATAATCTTATCGAAAGAAATTTTGAAATAAAAGAATCACCGGAAGCTTCAGCATTACAATTAGAAATCAGGAAATCTATTTTTAAATTATAATTATTTTCATATAGTTTGTCATTTCGAGGAACGAGAAATCTCCACAAGTAACTCCGCAACGAAAATCCAATCTTTGTCGAACTTCTTGTGGAGATTTCTCCTCTGTCGAAATGACAATATTATGTTTAAACTTTGCATCTTAGCGTCTTTGCGAGATAAAAAAAAATCAGCTTAAAACTGAGCACGATAATGCGAAGGCGAAATCCCTTTCAATTCCTTAAATTTTCTATTGAAATTGGCAATATCCTGAAAACCACAAAGCTCAGATACAGAAGCAATCGAAAGATCTTTTTTATTGTGAAGTAATTTACACGCATTTTCAATTCTGATTTCAATCAAAAACTGAAAAAAAGTTTTATTAGTACGTTTTTTAAAATAACGGCAAAAAGCATTTTTACTCATATTTGCCTTTTCTGCAACTTCATCAAGAGTAATATTCTGATGATATAATTCGATGGCATATTCAAAAACAGCACTCATTCGGCGACCTTCATCATCCGTATATTTCTTTTTGTAAACAAAAGAAGAAAGAGGCGTTTTCTCTGAAGAAATAATAATATTTATAATTTTCAGGAAAGAAGCAATGCGTTGTATTTTATTCTGTTTTTTTAGTTTATTAAAATGATGCGTAATTTTCTTATGATTCGAAAGTATTTTCATACCATACTCCGATTCTTTAAAAAAATCATCAACAGAACTCATATCATTCAGACTAAAAAAATCTTTACCAAAAGAAGTTTTAGTAAAAAACAAAGTCAGCATTACAGATTCCGGACTTGCCTCGACATTACTTCTAAAAACATGAGGAACATTCTCACCAATTACTAAGATATCGTCCTCTTTATAATCGTTTATCGAATCTCCCACGATTAAAGTTCCCGAACCTTTTGCAATATAGCTTATCTGAATTTCTTCATGCTGATGCAATTGATCGTAGAAAACACGCTCAATATCTTCCTGATAAATTAGAGCTTCTCTTTCGGTTTTAGGTATTTTAAAAGGTAGAATTTTCAACGTCATGTTTTTTAGATATGTAAATATTAACAAAAAAAACAGATTATACAAAAGAATTGGTAATATAGTACTGATAAAGGCTAATAATGACACAGAACTACTTTTTTTTAAGCTTTATTTTTGATAAAAATTATGAATATGAAAATTAAATGGGATGGCGTAATGCCAGCTGTAACAACAAAGTTTACAGCAGAAGGTCAACTGGATCTTGTAATGTTCGAGAAGAATATTAAAGCACAAATTGAAGCTGGAGTTAATGGAATTATACTTGGTGGAACCCTTGGAGAAGCAAGTACATTGACGAAAGAAGAAAAAGAGATTTTAATAAACAACACTTTAAGAATAGTCGAAGGAAAAATTCCGGTTATTGTAAATATTGCAGAGCAAACTACCAGCGAAGCAATTACTCTTGCAAAACGTGCTGAAGAGTTAGGTGTAAATGGTTTAATGCTTTTACCTCCAATGCGATACAAAGCAACTGATTACGAAACTGTTGTTTACTTTAAAGAAATTGCTCAAAGTACTTCTTTACCAATTATGATTTACAATAATCCTGTAGATTATAAAATTGAGGTAACACTTGATATGTTTGAAGAACTTTTAAAATTGGACAACATTCAGGCAGTAAAAGAATCAACCAGAGATATCAGCAATGTAACAAGAATCAGAAATCGTTTTGGCGATAGATTAAAAGTACTTTGTGGTGTAGATACTCTTGCACTTGAAAGTTTAGTGGCTGGAGCCGATGGTTGGGTTGCAGGTCTTGTAGTAGCATATCCTGCCGAAACTGTTGCAATTTACAAATTGGTAAAAGCTGGAAAAGTAGACGAAGCAGTAGCAATTTACAGATGGTTTATGCCATTATTAGAATTGGATATTTCTCCACAATTAGTCCAAAATATTAAACTTGCCGAAGTAGCAACAGGACTTGGAACAGAAAATGTAAGAGCACCAAGACTTCCGCTACAAGGAAAAGAAAGAGAACGCGTTTTGTCGATCATTGATTTTGCAATGAAAAACAGACCAGTATTGCCAGCCTATAAAACTATTTAATTAAAGATTAAAAGAAAGCGATGACTACAGGAAAAAATTATATTGGAGATGTGCTTTCCGCGAAAGGTAAAACGACTTACAAAACAATAAATCCCGAATTAAATTCGGAGAATGAAACTGTTTTTTATGAAGCTACAGCCGAAGAGATTTCTGAAGCTGTAGCATTGGCCGAAGAAGCTTTTAAAACTTACGGAACAATTGCAGACGTAAAAAAAGCAGATTTCCTTGATGCTATTGCCGAGGAAATCGAAGCTTTGGGCGAAGATTTACTAACGACTTACATTCAGGAATCAGGACTTCCGGCAGGAAGAGCAAATGGCGAACGCGGCAGAACAACCGGACAACTTAGAGCATTTGCAACCATGCTTCGCGAAGGTTCATGGGTTGAAGCGATCATCAATAAAACAGAAGGAAAACCGGATATTAGAAGATTACAGATTCCAATAGGACCAGTTGTCGTTTTTGGAGCAAGTAATTTTCCGCTTGCATTTTCTACTGCTGGTGGCGATACCGCGAGCGCATTGGCAGCGGGTAGTCCTGTAATAGTAAAATCACATCCGCTTCATGCTGGAACAGGCGAATTAGTAGCTTCGGCTGTTATAAAAGCAGCCAAAAGAACTGGAATGCCAAATGGTGTTTTCTCAAACCTAAACAGCAGTGGTGTTGAGGTTGGAGTAGCGTTGGTAGAACATCCGTCTATAAAAGGAGTTGGTTTTACCGGAAGTATAAAAGGAGGAACAGCACTTTGCAAAATTGCAGCCAATAGAGCTATTCCAATTCCGGTTTATGCTGAAATGGGAAGTATAAATCCTGTGCTTATTTTACCTTCGGCTTTAAAACTAGAAAGTGAAAAATGGGCTAAAAATTATGCTGCTTCAATCGTAGCAGGAACAGGACAATTTTGTACAAATCCGGGACTTATTTTAGGAATAAAAAGCGCTGAGTTAGATAATTTTATTACTATTTTAGCTTTAGAGACAGATAAATTAGACCCAACTTGTATGCTGCATCCGAATATAAAAAAGCAATACGAAAGTCTAAAATCAGAAGTGCTTGGGCAAGAAGGATATACGCAGGAAACCAGTTTAGAGAAAGAGGTAAAACCAAATTATGCATTGCAAAATATAATTGCGGTTGATGGAGAAACCTTCTTAAAAAACAAAACATTTCACAAAGAAGTTTTTGGGCCTTTTTCTGTAGTGGTCAAATGTGATGATGTGCAGCAGCTTAACACCATTATTGCGGAGTTGGAAGGACAATTGACAGGAACAGTTTTAAATGCTGATTTGCAAGAATGGGACAATTTCAAAGAAACAATCGAAAACCTTAAAAATAAAGTCGGACGATTGATTTTTAATAATGTTCCAACAGGAGTAGAAGTTTGTTCCGGAATGACTCACGGCGGACCTTTTCCTGCAAGTTCCGACAGTAAATTTACTTCTGTAGGATTAACAGCGGTTAAAAGATGGGTTCGTCCGGTAACTTTTCAGGATTGGCCGGATCAATTATTACCAAACGCTTTACAGGACAAAAATCCTTTAAATATTACCAGAACTGTAAACGATATACTAACAAAGAACGCTATATAATTTATGCCAAGAAAAACCTTTTTTTGTGTTGATGCACATACGTGCGGAAATCCGGTAAGAGTTGTCGCTGGTGGTGGTCCCAATTTGGTTGGAAACAACATGAGCGAAAAAAGACAACATTTTTTAAAAGAATACGACTGGATTCGTAAAGGACTTATGTTTGAGCCTCGCGGTCATGACATGATGAGTGGAAGTATTTTGTATCCGCCAAGTAATCCTGAAAATGATTTCGGAATTTTATTTATCGAAACTTCGGGTTGTTTGCCAATGTGCGGACATGGAACCATCGGAACCATAACAATTGCGATTGAAGAAGGATTGGTTACACCGAAGATTCCCGGAAAAATTAAGATGGAAGCGCCGGCAGGACTTGTTCAGATCGAATACCAACAAACCGGTAAAAAAGTAGATTGGGTAAGATTGACGAATGTAAAATCATATTTGGCAGCCGAAGGCTTAACGATTGATTGTCCGGAATTAGGCGAGATTGTTTTTGATGTGGCATATGGAGGAAATTATTATGCGATTGTAGATCCGCAAAATAATTTCTCTGGAATTCAGGATTTTACAGCCGGAAAAATTGTTCAGTACAGTCAGGAAGTGCGCAAACGCATTAATGAGAAATATCCAAATATGTTTATTCATCCTGAAAACGATACGATTCGCGATGTAAGTCATATGTTGTGGACAGGAGATCCTATCGATCCAACTTCTTCAGGACGAAATGCCGTTTTTTATGGCGACAAAGCAATCGATCGTTCACCATGCGGAACCGGAACTTCGGCAAGAATTGCACAGCTTCACGCTAAAGGGAAACTAAAAAAAGGAGAAGATTATATACACGAAAGTTTTATTGGAAGTAAGTTTATTGGCAGAGTCGAAGAAGAAACTTCGATAGGCGATATCAAAGCCATTGTACCAAGTATTCAGGGTTGGGCAAAAGTTTACGGTTACAACAATATCATTATTGATGAAGATGATGATCCGTATGCTTTTGGTTTTCAAGTGATTTAAAAAAATGATAATATAAAAAAAATCATTGGTTTACAGAAAAACTTCTTACCAATGATTTTTTAAATTTATAATAGTAATGAAAAAAGTAAGTATAATTGGCGGAGGAATAATTGGCTTATGTTCAGCTTATTATTTAGCCAAAGAAGGTTATGAAGTCGTTGTTTTCGATAAATCAGATATGAGCGACGGTTGTTCTTACGGAAACGCCGGAATGATAGTTCCATCGCATATAATTCCGTTGGCACAACCCGGTATGATTGCACAAGGAATAAAATGGATGTTTGATAGCCAAAGTCCGTTTTATGTAAAACCAAGATTAAATCTGGATTTAATGAAATGGGGATTGCAATTCTACAAACATGCGAATTTAAAGCATGTAGAAAAATCCATGCCGGCACTTTGCAATTTATCGCTTTTGAGTAAAGACTTGTATCAGGATTTTGCAAAACAAAACAACTCCTTTTTTTATGAAGAAAAAGGGCTTTTAATGCTTTATAAAACCGAAAAAACAGGCGAAGAAATTCAGCACGAAGGAATATTGGCAGAAAAATTAGGCTTAGAAGTTGATTTTTTATCCAAAGAAGAAGTTTCAAGATTAGAAAAAGGAACGACTACAGACGTGATTGGTGGCGTACATTACAAAAGTGATGCGCATGTATATCCTCAAAAATTCATGCAATTCCTTAAAGAAGAATTGAGCAGATTAAATGTAAAAATTCATTCGCAAACTACTGTTAATGATTTTGTTTTAAAGAACAATCAGATTTCAGAAATCATAACGGACAAAGGCAATTTCGCAGCAGACGAAGTAGTTTTGGCAACAGGATCTTGGAGTCCGCATATTGCTAAAAAACTAAATGTAAATATTTCGATTTTACCGGGAAAAGGTTACAGTTTTACACTTAACGATCAAAGTCATAAACCGTCAATTCCGACCATTTTATGCGAAGGAAAAGTAGCTGTAACGCCTATGAATAAAGATATTCGTTTTGGAGGAACAATGGAAATAACGCACACCAATGACACCAAAATAAATCAAAACCGATTACAGGGAATCGTAAATTCAATCAATGATTTTTATCCGGATTTAAAAATCGAAATGCCAAAAGAACAAGATACTTGGTTTGGTTTCAGACCTTGTACGCCTTCGGGAATGCCAGTTATTGCGCGAGATAAAAAACTTAAAAATTTAACTTTAGTTACAGGACACGCCATGATGGGATTAAGTCTGGCTCCTGCAACAGGTAAAATTGTAGAAGAAATTATTTCAGGAAAAAAGACTTCTGTAGACACGCAAATGTTTCAACTTTAAAAAAAATCAGCTTCATTTTTAATCAAAATTGAAGCTGATTTTTTTTATTTAATAGGCATAAAATCGTAAAGATTTTGTCATTTCGACGGAGGAGAAATCCTCACGAGAAGCTCGAAAAAGATTGGCGACAATATTGAACGCGGATAACACAGATTCGCTTTGCGAAAACACAGATTAAAAAGGATTTTATCCGCTTAATCTTGTCATTTCGACGGAGGAGAAATCTTCGCAAGAAGCTCGACAAAGATTGGAGACAATATTGAACGCGGATGACACGGATTCGCTTTGCGAAAACGCAGATTAAAACGGATTTTATCAGCTTAATCATGT
This sequence comes from Flavobacterium sp. 90, assembly GCF_004339525.1. Taxonomy (NCBI): domain Bacteria; kingdom Pseudomonadati; phylum Bacteroidota; class Flavobacteriia; order Flavobacteriales; family Flavobacteriaceae; genus Flavobacterium; species Flavobacterium sp. 90. Next base: position 5,169,350 of record NZ_SMGE01000001.1, read on the forward strand.
CATTTCGACGGAGGAGAAATCACACGCGGGATTCGACAAAGATTGACGATTTTGATTACGGAGTTACTTGCGAAGATTTCTCCTCCGTCGAAATGACAAACTAGACGAAAATCTTGTTATGAAAATTCTCGTAAAGGCATAAAATGGGAAAGATTTTGTCATTTCGACGGAGGAGAAATCTTGACGAGAAGCTTGACAAAGATTGAAGACAATTGAACGCGGATGACACGGATTCGCTTTGCGAAAACGCAGATTAAAACGGATTTTATCAGCTTAATCTTGTCATTTCGACGGAGGAGAAATCACACTAGAAGCTCGACAAAGAATGTCGCCAAACTTTGTCGAATCCCGCGTGTGATTTCTCCTCCGTCGAAATGACAAACTAGACGAAAAAGTTTTTAATTACAATATGATAAAAACAAAAACTCACATTACAAAATTCTAAATACTGACCACATTTAGAATTAGAAAAGATTGCCCTATTTTCAAACAAAAAACAAAACAAACCAAAAATGAAAGACCAAAATCAAGAAGAATTTAAAAAAGAATTAGGACTTCTCGACGGAACTATGCTAGTAGTAGGTTCTATGATAGGATCCGGAATATTTATTGTAAGTGCCGATATTGCCAGACAAGTAGGTTCAACTGGATGGCTTATTTTAATTTGGCTATTTTCAGGATTAATTACTATGATTGCGGCGGTAAGTTATGGAGAATTAAGCGCCATGTTTCCCAATGCTGGCGGACAATATGTGTATTTAAAAGAAGCATATAATAAATTAATTGCCTTTTTGTACGGCTGGAGTTTTTTTGCTGTAATCCAAACCGGAACTATTGCGGCGGTTGGAGTGGCGTTTTCAAAATTTGCAGCCTATTTAATTCCTGCTGTCAGCGACGAAAATATCTTATACGAAATAGGAAATTTCAAACTCAATGTCGCTCAGATTGTTTCTATTGTAACGATTATTTTTCTAACGTATTTGAATACTCGCGGTGTAAAAAACAGCAAGATTCTACAAACCATTTTAACGATTATAAAAATACTTTCTATTTCAGGATTAATCATCTTCGGATTTACTTTGGCAGCAAAAGCCTCAATTTGGAATGCCAATTGGACAGATGCCTGGACACCGCGCTCTTTTAATACAGAAACTGGTTCATGGCTCCCAATTAATGCTACGGCTTTGATTTCGGGGATTTCAGCGGCTATGGTTGGAACTTTATTTTCCAGCGATTCCTGGACAGGAGTTACTTTTATTGCAGGAGAGATAAAAAATCCAAAGCGAAATGTTGGATTAAGCATGTTTCTGGGAACCTTAATCGTAACAATCATTTATGTTTTAACGAATTTAATGTACGTGGCAGTTATTCCGTTAACCGAAATTGCAACAGCAAAATCGGATAGAGTAGCGGTGGTTGCTTCAGATTATATTTTTGGAGATATTGGAACGTTAATTATTGCGCTTATGATTATGATTTCGACATTTGCCTGCAATAATGGCTTAATTATGGCGGGAGCCAGAGTTTATTATACGATGGCAAATGACGGTTTATTCTTTAAAAAAGCAGCTAATTTAAATAATGCAAGTGTTCCTGCGTGGGCACTTTGGGCGCAATGTATTTGGGCTTCTGTATTATGTCTTACCGGAAAATACGGTGATTTATTGGACTTTGTAATCATCATTGTTTTGATTTTTTATATCCTTACGATCTACGGAATTATGCGTTTGCGTAAAAAAATGCCAGATGCTGTTCGTCCGTATAAAGCAATTGGATATCCTTTTTTACCGATTTTTTATATCATAATTGCTTCGGCTGTTTGTGTTTCGTTATTGTTTACGAAATTTTCAACTTGCGGTTGGGGAGTTTTAATTATGTTAATCGGAATACCTGTTTATTATCTGATAAAGGAAAAAAGCCCAAACTAATTTTTTGAATTCCTAACAGGTTTTTAAAACCTGTTAGGTCTCCTAAATATCGACAACGTAATGTAATACGCACTGCTGTGCGCCTCTACAATAGCATATCGTTCAATTGATTACTACAGATAAATATTCGCTTTTACTTCATTGATCTCTATGATATTAGAAAAACTGAAATTAGGAAGATTATTAGTATTTAATAACTGATTTTGTTTGAATTTCAATTTCGATGGATAATATAATATTACTATGTGTTAATATTAACCCACATCAGTCAATAAATAATATATATTTTTATAAATATTTAAATTATGGGAACAACTAGTAAAAAAATAAGTGTATTTTTAACACTTTCATGGTGTTTGATAACTCAGGCTCAAGGAACTTTAAAGGAATATAAAAAGGCAAATGCCGTAGATTCTTTATTTAAGAATAAAGTTATTAATACTCCGAAGGAATTTCATTGGATTGGAAACGATTATGTTTGGTACAGCAATAATCTGCTAAAAGGAAAAGAATTTCTTTTGGTTAATACCAAAGAACAGAAACAAGCACAAGCTTTCGATCATAATAAGTTGGGACAATCTTTATCAAAATTTTTAGGAAAAGAGGTAAAATCAAACGATTTGCCAATTGAAAATTTAGAATTTGATAAAACTTTGTCAACCTTAGTTTTTACAACAGATACAACTAAAGCTTCTTGTAATTTAAAGACGTATGAAATTGCTAAAATTGGACCTTATAAAAAGCCAGCAAAAACAGATGATTATTGGGGCGGTAATTTTGATGAATTGGGAAATAAACCTGTAGGTTCTCCGGATTCTTTGAATGTTGCGTTTATCAAAAACTATAATTTATATATCAAGAATAAGAAAACAAAAGTTGAAACGCAGTTAAGTTACGATGGTTCAAAAGGCTTTTATTATTCTTCGTATTTACAATGGTCGCCAAACAGTAAGGAAATAATGGCTTATAAAGTCAGACCTGGAGAAGATCATAAAATTTATTTTGTAGAGTCAAGTCCGGCAGATCAGTTTCAGCCAAAATTGCAAACCAGAGATTATTTAAAACCTGGAGATCAATTACCATTCAAAAGTCCGCAATTGTTTGCTGTAGCTTCAAAAAAGCAAATTTCGGTTGCTACAGATTTATTTCAAGAACAATATGAGTTGAGCGGAATCGAATGGAAAGACGACAGCAGCGCTTTTACTTTTGAATTTAATCAAAGAGGACATCAGGTTTATCGTGTTTTGGAAGTAAATGCAACAACTGGAAAAGTAAAAGTCATTATAGAAGAAACCAGTCCGACATTTGTAGATTATAGCGGAAAAAGATACCGTTACGACCTTAAAAAAAGCAATGAAATTATTTGGGCTTCGGAACGTGATGGCTGGAATCATTTATATTTATACGATGCCATTTCCGGAAAAGTAAAAAATCAGATTACTAAAGGAAATTGGCCAGTAAGAGAAGTTTTAAAAGTAGATGAAGAAAAAAAACAAATCTATTTTACTGCAAGCGGATTAGACAGCGATCAGGATCCGTATTTATTGCAGTTTTGCCGAATTGATTTTAACGGAAAAAACTTTACCAGATTAACGACAGAAAACGGAAATCATAAAGTAACTTTTTCACCGGATTATAAATATTATGTCGATCAATATTCAAGAGTAGACGCGGCGCCAATTACGGTTTTGAAAAGTATTGATTCTCAAAAAACAATTGTTGAATTACAAAAAGCAGATATTTCGGCATTGCAAAAAACAGGATGGATTGCTCCGGAAGTTTTTACGGCAAAAGCAAGAGATGGCAAAACAGATATTTGGGGCGTTATTGTACGCCCGACAACTTTTGATCCGAATCGTAAATATCCAATTATCGAATATATTTATGCAGGGCCGCAGGATTCATTTGTTCCAAAGAATTTTCAGCCTTATTATTGGGCAATGTCATCGCTGGCAGAATTAGGATTTATCGTGGTTCAGATTGACGGAATGGGAACTTCAAATCGCTCAAAAGTTTTTCATGATGTATGTTGGAAAAACTTAAAAGATGGTGGTTTCCCAGACAGAAAACTTTGGATGAAAGCCGCTGCAGCCAAATATCCTTATATGAATATTGACAAAGTAGGAATTCACGGAACATCTGCGGGAGGACAAAATGCCGGAGCAGCTTTGGTTTTTAACTCTGATTTTTATGATGTTGCCGTTGCATCTTGTGGTTGCCACGATAATAGAATGGATAAAATGTGGTGGAACGAACAATGGATGGGATATCCGGTTGGACCAGAATATGAAGCGTGTTCTAATACCGCAAATGCAGCACAATTAGGCGGAAATTTAATGTTGATTGTGGGAGAATTAGACGATAATGTTGATCCTGCGTCAACGATGCAATTTGCAAACGCTTTAATAAAAGCCAATAAAAACTTTGAGTTAGTAACTGTTCCGGGAATGGGACATTCAGCAGGAGGAGATTTTGGAGAACGTAAGCGAAGAGATTATTTTGTACAGCATTTATTAGGCGTGATTCCGCCAACTTGGGAAGAAATTTATAAGTAGAAAATTCCTCAGAAGTAGAAAAAGGGAGTTTTGTAAATCATAAGAAAAAGAAGTAGTGATGAAAAAATATCAATTATTTATTTGTGTAATGTTAAGTTTTTGGGCTTCGTGTACCACAAGTTTACGCGCACAAAACGGCGACCAGATTTTAGACGGAATTGGAGAAACGGGATTAATTGCACGTTATGTTTTTGATGGCGATGCAAAAGATTGGTCGCGAAATAATTTACACGGAAAAATTCAGGATACAAAAGCTAAGTTTGTAAATGACGAACTTTTTGGTACTGTACTTTCTTTGCCTGCAGATAGTAAAGCATTTGTTTCAATTCCCGGAGACGGATTAATTGGCGAAGAATCTTTGAGTATTTCAGGATGGATTTTCTTAAGATCGGCACAAAAGAATCAGCGCTTTTTTGATTTCGGAAAAAACACAAATTCACATTGGTTTTTTGCACCAACAGGAACTCAAAATGAAGATGGAATTCAAACTGAAGTAAGTACAGAAGCAGGAGCAAAATATAAAACAAAAGGTGCAGTTTTAGAAACCGGAAAATGGAATCATGTAGCCGTTGTAATTAATATTCCATCAAAAACAATCAGCACTTTTGTGAATGGTTTGTTGGTAAATGAAACTAAGAATGTAGAATTGGATTTAGCGAAATTATTCGATTATAATTCGGCAGAAAAAAATAAGCTTTATATTGGAAAATCGCTTGGTGATGAAAACATTTATCTGAATGCAAAACTTCATGATTTCAGAATTTACAGAGTTCCTTTGACAGACAAACAAATCACGAGAATTTATAATAATGCCTTAAAAGAAGGACAGGAAGAAGAATCGGGAGAAGAACAAACTACAGATTTACCAAAATTTCCTGTTGGAACGCCACAACTTTACAATCAATTTTTAGCAAGTGTTGCAGACGTAAAAGTTGAAACCGTTGTAGGATCGCTTCCAAGATTACCAAGTTACATTAAAGGAGTTTACAAAAATGGAATTCAAGGTCCGGAAGTTCGCGTAATTTGGCCTTCGCCGAAAGATAATAATCAAGTACTTAAAAGTGGACAATATACTGTAACCGGAACAGTTTCGGGAACAGATTTAAAACCAAAAGCAATTGTAACCGTAAAAGATGCAAAAGAAGCTGCAACTCCAGAACGCAAACTGGAAGCTTTTAAATTAGAGCAAGTTGTATTGAATTCTGATGCTGACGGACACGAGACAAAATTTGTTGAAAATCGTGATAAATTTTTATCCACATTGGCAACAACAGATCCAGATTCGTTCTTATATATGTTTCGTAATGCTTTTGGGCAACAACAACCAAAAGAAGCTGAACCACTTGGCGTTTGGGATACACAAGAAACAAAATTACGCGGTCACGCAACAGGACATTATTTAACTGCAATTGCTCAGGCATATGCAAGCACAGGTTATGACAAAGCACTTCAGGCAAATTTTGCCAATAAAATGGAGTATATGGTAAATACACTGTACCAGTTATCTCAGCTTTCGGGCAAACCAAAAACAGCAGGAGGAAAATTTGTGTCAGATCCAACTGCTGTTCCCTTTGGTCCGGGCAAAACTGCCTACGATTCTGATTTAAGTACGGAAGGAATCCGTACTGATTATGAAAATTGGGGAACTGGATTTATCAGCGCTTATCCGCCGGATCAATTTATTATGTTGGAAAACGGTGCAATGTACGGCGGACAAAAAACGCAAATTTGGGCGCCTTATTATACTTTACATAAAATCCTTGCCGGATTAATGGACGTCTACGAAGTTAGCGGAAATGAAAAAGCATTAGAAACCGCAAAAGGAATGGGAAATTGGGTTTATGCCCGCATGAAAAAGCTTCCAACAGAAACGCTTATCAGTATGTGGAACCGATATATTGCTGGAGAATTTGGCGGAATGAACGAAGCAATGGCAAGATTATACCGAATCACAAAAGATCCTCATTATCTTGAAGTTGCACAGTTATTTGACAATATCAAAGTGTTTTATGGCGATGCAAATCACGCCCACGGATTAGCCAAAAATGTGGACACTTTTAGAGGTTTACACGCCAATCAGCATATTCCGCAAATTATGGGAGCGCTTGAAATGTACCGCGATTCAAACACACCGGATTATTACCGCGTAGCCGATAATTTTTGGTACAAAACAGTAAACGATTATATGTACACAATTGGCGGAGTTGCGGGAGCAAGAAATCCTGCAAATGCCGAATGTTTTATCAGTCAGCCGGCAACGATTTACGAAAATGGTTTCTCGTCTGGCGGACAAAATGAAACTTGTGCAACCTATAATATGCTTAAACTAACGGGAGATTTATTTCTATATGAGCAACGTGGCGAATTAATGGATTATTACGAACGTGGTCTTTACAATCACATTCTTTCATCAGTAGCCGAAAATAGTCCGGCAAATACGTATCATGTTCCTTTAAGACCAGGTTCTGTAAAACAATTTGGAAATGCTCACATGACAGGTTTTACGTGCTGTAACGGAACTGCAATTGAAAGCAATACGAAATTTCAAAATTCAATTTATTTTAAAAGTGCTGATAATAATGCGCTTTATGTAAATCTGTACGTGCCTTCGACTTTAAATTGGACAGAAAAAAATATAACTGTAGAACAAACAACAGATTTTCCTAATGAAGATTTTACGAAGTTAAAGATTAAAGGCAACGGCAAATTTGATCTGAAAGTTCGTGTGCCACATTGGGCAACCAAAGGATTTTTTGTAAAAATAAATGGAAAAGAAGAAAAAGTAAAAGCAACACCGGGAAGTTATCTTTCATTGAATAAAAAATGGAAAGATGGCGATATAGTGGAATTGCGTATGCCATTTCAATTTCACTTGGAACCGGTTATGGATCAGCAAAATATTGCGAGTTTATTTTACGGACCAATTTTATTGGCTGCACAAGAAACAGAACCTAGAAAAGATTGGCGCAAAGTTACTTTTGATGCAAATGATATTAGCAAAGCAATACAAGGAAATCCTAAAAAGTTAGAGTTTACGATAGACGGAGTTTCATACAAACCGTTTTACGAAACCTACGGACGCCATTCGGTTTATCTGGATGTTACACTGAAATAATACTTAAAAAAGTTAGCCACGAATTACACGAATTTTCACGAATTATTTTGAGAAATCGTATTAAAATCCCCATAAGAATTAGTAAAAATTCGTGCAATTCGTGGCAAAAAAACCTTTAGAATCATCAAACCAAAAACATGAAAAAATTAATTCTAAGCCTTATTTTATTTTTATTTACGGTAACATCTTCATTTTCCAGTGAACTTATAGATGTCGTAAATACTTTTCAGGCAGACAAAACCGCTTTGCAAAATTTTTATCCCAATAGAGAATCGGAGGAATATTATGTGCGTTTCTCTAAGTTTTATTCTGATTGGGAGAAAACAGTAAAAAATATCGATTTTAAAAGTTTATCCAAAGACGGAAAAGTGGATTATTTATTATTGAAAAATCTAATCAATAAAGAAAATTATTTTTTACAAATAGAATACAAAGGCTATAAAGAAGTGGCTTCGGTTTTGGATTTCTCCGATGAAATAAATGTTTTTATCAAAGAAAGAAGAAGAGGAAAACATCCGGTTTCTAATCAATTGGCGAAAGCTTTTGATGTTGCAGCAAATAATATTGATAAAAAAACAGAGACTTTAAAAGCCAAACCTTTTAAAGATTGGTTTGCCGCCGATAAAGCAGCAAAATCTGTAGCTTATTTTAACCAATCGCTTAAAGAGGCTTATGAGTTTTATTACAGTTATGATCCAGATTTTACATGGTGGATGGAAAAACCGTATAAAAAGTTATCAGAGAAATTGAAAGCTTACGAAGATTTTTTAAAAACAAATTATTCTCAAACCAGCATAAAAGATGACGGAAGCGGTATTATTGGAAAACCAATTGGAAGAGAAGCAGTAATCAAAAGTTTGTCTTACGAATATATTCCGTATTCTCCAGAAGAACTTATTGCTGCTGCTCAAAGTCAATTTGAATGGTGTAAAAAAGAAATGATAAAAGCCTCAACCGAATTAGGTTATGGAAATGATTGGAAAAAAGCATTAGAACACGTTAAAGACACTTATGTTCCCGCAGGCGAACAACCGCAAGCGATTACGAGCCTTTACAATCAATCGATTAAATTTATTGAAGACAAAGATTTAATTACGTTGCCGGATTTGACAAAAGAAACCTGGCAGATGATTATGATGACGCCGGAACGTCAAAAAGTAAATCCGTTTTTTACAGGAGGCTGGGAAATCAGTATTTCATATCCAACTCAGGATATGGATCAGAAAGACAAATTGATGAGCATGCGCGGAAACAATCCTAATTTTTCTTTTGCAACGGTTCAACACGAATTACTTCCGGGACATAATTTGCAGTTCTTTATGAACAGCCGTTATAAGTCGTATCGTCAGCCTTTTGATACTCCGTTTTGGATGGAAGGTTGGGCTTTGTATTGGGAAATTATTCTTTGGAACAAACAATTTCCGCAAACACCGGAGCAAAAATTAGGAATGTTATTCTGGAGAATTCACCGTTGTGCCCGAATCATTTTCTCCTTAAAATATCATTTAGGAGAATTGACACCACAACAATGTATTGACTTATTAGTAAACGAAGTTGGACACGAAAAAGCCAATGCAGAAGCCGAAGTCAGACGTTCTTTTGCCAGCGGAGACGCACCATTATATCAAGTCGCTTATATGACTGGAGGTTTACAATTTTATGCTTTAAGAAATGAATTGTTAGCAAAAGGATGGACAGAAAAGCAGTTTCACGATCGCGTTTTGAAAGAGAATATAATGCCGGTTGAAATGCTTCGGATTTTATTGGAAGATTTACCGGTTTCAGAAGATTATAAAACGAATTGGAAGTTTTCGACTGATTTCAAATAATGAAAATAGTTTAGATTTTATCATTTAAAAAAGTATAACTAAGAGACTAAATCAGATTGGTTTAGATCTTAAAATAATAAGAATTATGAAGAAAATACAACTTTTGGCTTTAGTATTTTGTTGCACAATAGGTTCGACTAATGTGCAGGCACAAGAATATTGGGATCGAATTAAAGCGAAAAAATCAACGCTTGAAGTCGACAAAGGATTTACTGTTTTGAATACAAAATCGTTTGAATTGAAAATATTAAAATCTTCTCAAACGGTAGCAGCATTATCGCCACTTTCAGATAAAACTTTTGATTTTACGCCTGGAGAAAGACTTTCTATTCGTGATAAAGACGGACTTTATCAATTGGGAGATATCAATCTTCGGGTAAAAGCTGCGGATGGAACCTGGAAAAGTTATTCTACAGCAGAAAAAAGAGCTTCTGTAACTCCGTTAAATGTTTCGGGGAATATTTTGGCTGCAGCCGATCTTTCGAACACATTACCAACTGATATTCCGGTAACGATAAAACGTTATTACGAAGAAAAAGACGGGAATTTAGTTTTACGTTTTGAGATTACAAACAAATCAAATACGACTCAGGAAATTGGAGCTTTAGGCGTTCCGATGGTTTTTAATAACATTCTGGAAGGAAAAACATTAGACGAAACACACGTTCACAATGTATTTTTTGATCCATATATTGGTAAAGATGCGGGTTATCTTGAAGTAAAAAGATTAAGCGGTCATGGTCCGGCATTGTTGGTGCTTCCGGAAGCAAATATGCCTTTTGAAGCGTATCGTCCGTTATTGGATGATGAAACGCCAAGAAGTATTGTTTTTGAAGGTTTTCATGAATGGATGCCTTTTAGTAAAGCTTACGCCGAAAATGAATGGAAATCAGCTGATCAATGGAATACGCCAACTTCATTAGTACTTAAGGCGGGAGAAACTAAAAGTTTTTCTTTGAAATTTGTATTAGTAGATCAAATTGAAAATATTCAAAATTCTTTAGTTCAAAACGATCGTCCGGTTGCAGTTGGAGTTCCGGGTTATGTTTTGCCTCAGGATGTTGACGGACAACTTTTTCTAAAATATAGTAAAGCAGTAAAATCTTTTAAAGTTGAACCTGAAGGCGCTTTAGTTATAGAACAAAAATCAAAAAATAAAAATGGTTATTTTCAATATGCTGTTCACGGAAAAAAATGGGGAAGAGCAAGATTAACCGTTGTATATGAAGACGGATTACAACAAACAATCAATTATAAAGTAATAAAATCAGAAACAAATGTTGTAGCTGACTTTGGAAATTTCCTGACAACAGCTCAATGGTTTGACGAAAAAAACGATCCGTTTCATAGAAATCCTTCGGTAATCTCTTATGATTATGAAACTAAAAAACAAGTAACTCAGGACAGTCGTGTCTGGATTTCAGGTTTAAGTGACGAAGGTGGAGCAGGAGGCTGGCTTGGTGCAGTAATGAAACAATTAATTGAACCAAAAAAAGAAGAAGTAGAAAAATTACAGCAGTTTGTTGATAAAACTTTATGGGGAAGTATTCAGTATAATACAGCTGATACGCTTAAATACGGAGTTAAAAAGAGTGTTTTTTATTATGAGCCAACTTTAATGCCGGAAGAAACTTACAGCAAAGATGTTAATTATAAAACATGGGCTGCATGGGACAAAAAAGGCGCTGATGATCCGGGAAGATCTTATAATTATCCGCACGTTGCCGCTGCTTATTGGACAATGTATCGTTTGGCGAGATATCATGACGGCTTGGTTACAAATCATGCGTGGGATTGGTATTTGAAAAATGCTTATGAAACAAGTATTGCAATGACAAGATTAGCGCCGTATTATGCGCAGTTTGGACAAATGGAAGGAACGGTGTTTTTATTGATTTTGAAAGATTTAAAAACCGAAGGTTACACAGAAATGGCTACTATCCTGGAAGCTAAAATGAAAGAAAGAGCGGATCACTGGAGAACTTTAAATTATCCTTTTGGAAGTGAAATGCCTTGGGATTCTACAGGTCAGGAAGAAGTTTATATGTGGTCAGATTATTTTGGATACACAGATAAAGCAAAGATTACATTAGACGCAATTTTGGCTTATATGCCTACAATGCCACACTGGGCTTATAACGGAAATGCGCGCAGATATTGGGACTTTTTATACGGAGGAAAATTATCAAGAGTAGAACGTCAGATTCATCATTATGGTTCGGCTTTGAATGCGATTCCGGTTTTGGAACAATTCAGAAAAACACCTGAAGATTTCCATTTATTAAAAGTTGGTTACGGAGGATTATTAGGCGGAATTTCGAATATTACCGAAGATGGTTTTGGAGCTGCGGCTTTTCACTCTTATCCTGAAACTTTAAGAATTGATTATTTATCAGGAGATTACGGTTCTGGTTTCTTTGGTTATGCGGTTAATACAGCCACTTTTATTACCAATGAAAAAGATTATGGATGGGTTGCTTTTGGAGGAAATGTAAAAGAAAAAGGAGATGAAATTGTAGTTGATATTACAACAGCTGCAAAATCTAAAGTATTCATCGCTCCTAAAAAAATATGGTTAACATTAGACGCAGGTACTTTTAACAAAGTAGCTTATAATACTAAAACTGGTGCGATTACTATTACTTTAGATCCAAAAACTACTTACACGCCAAATGCTTATTTGAGAGTAGATCAGGATGTTAAATTATCATATGAAAAAGTAAGAGGCGCTTATAAAATAGCTTTGAAAAACAAACCAGTTGAAATTAAACTATAAGATTCAATGCCGAAAAAGAAACTAATTTACTGTTTATGCATGCTTATTTTTGCAGGAACTATTTTTGCTCAAAAAGATGTTGCTGTAAATTCTCCCGGCACTGGAAATCCAATTTTGCCGGGTTGGTTTGCCGATCCTACGATTAAAAAATTTGGAGATACCTATTACATCTATGCCACGACAGACAATGAAATGCTGGCATCGGGCGCTCCAACCGTCTGGTACAGTAAAGACTTTAAAAACTGGTATAATTATATCATGGAAATTCCTTCTTTTTCGGCAAAATCGATTACCAATTTTTGGGCACCCGATATTATCGAAGGAAAAGATGGTAAATATTATTTGTATTTTGGAAACTGCGAAATAGGCTGTAATATTTATGGCTATGTTTCGGATTCTCCTGTTGGACCTTGGAAAAAATTAAGCGAAAATGATACTCCGGTGATTTCAAACGGATATCCAAAAGAGAATTTTCCATCTCTGGATGCGCAGTTTTTTACCGATACTGATGGTAAAATATACAGTTATTGGGGAACTTGGGTGCATTATAACGGCGGATATGCTGTTGGTGAATTGAACAAGAATAATATGAGTGAAATGATGCATTCAACCAATATTCCGTTAGAGCAAACGCCGGCACCTTTTGAAGCTGCTTACATGATGAAAAAAGGTTCTAAATACATTTTGATGTATTCCGGAGCGTCTTGTCATGATGAAACATATAATGTTCGTTATTCTTATTCGAATTCGCCATACGGACCTTTTACGCCCGGAAAAAACAATCCGATTTTGAGTACAAATGAAGATCAAACCGTTCACGGTCCCGGTCATCATTCGATCTTACAGGAAAAAGACGATTATTATATCGTTTATCACAAACATGATTATCCAATGACGCGAGGCGGACTTGCGAGACAAGTTTGTATTGATAAATTGATTTTTGAAAATGATTCGACAATCAAAAAAGTCGTTCCTTCAAGCAAAGGAATTGCTGATTTAGTGAAGTCTGAAGTTCCTGAAAATATTGCTTTTGGAGCAAAAACTACCGCTTCGTCATTTTATCATTTAAAGTCGACACAATACGATTACGAATACAAACCTTCGTATGCGACAGATGATAATAATGCCACAATGTGGAAAGCAGCAGATAATACTTCAGCGCAACATTTAATTATTGATTTAGGTTCTGAGAAGAAAGTAAAACGAGTAATGACGCAATTTGAATTTGCGAGTTATTATTACCAATATAAATTGGAATATTCTGCCGATGGTAAAAAATGGAATTTATTTGCTGATAAATCCAAAAATCGTATAGCAGGAAGTCCAATGATTGATGATAATGATGTAACAGCGCGTTTTATAAAATTAACAGTTCTGGGTACTGAAAAAACAGGACTTTATGCCGCAATTTGGAACATTAAAGTCTACAGTTCATTATTTGAGATTCCCTTGCAATTGCAAAACAAAGAATCGAAAATAAGTCCGGCGCCAAAAAGTTCTAAGAAATTATTGGTAGATTTTGATGCCAGTAAAATTCAAAATAAAGTCGCTATAAATTCAGTTTCGAATAAAGGATCTCTTGGCGGAACTTTTGTCAAAAGCGGAGACGTTTCTTTAGAAAATGTAGACGGAATAAAAGCGTTCAATTTTAAAAATGGAGCTTTTACTTTAGATAAAGCGGTGCCAAAAACATTGGCTTGGAATGGTTCTTATACCGTTGCAACCTGGGTTAAAAATCCTGAAATACCAAAAGAAGGTGATATTTTGTTATCATGGTGCGACAGAAACGAATTTGGCTTAGCCAATTCCTACAATACATTGGCTTACAATAGCGGAAGTTATGGCGCAGGAGTACATCTTGACGGTCATTTTGATATGAAATACAATAAAGTTCCCGAAGCTAATAAATGGCATTTTATTGTTTTAACTTTTGATGGTGTTGTAGAGAAAGTGTATGTCGATGGCGTTTTAGACAATTCGCAGAATATGCTTTTATCTTCGGCAATTGATAAAGCCAAAATAATAATTGGAGCATCTGATATTGGAGAAAATTTCTCCGGTTTTATGGCTTCATTGCGTTTGTATGATTATGCACTTAATGAAAAGGATTTAGTTAAACTAATGAATGACACCGCAAAAAAATAAATTAAAAACGTCTTTTAAGCGCAATTAATCTTAAACAGATTTTATTGTGATTAAGAGGCATTTTATTTAATTAAAATGCATCCCGAGGCTTCGGGCAATATCATTAAGTTAAACTTTTTGAAAATAAAATTAATCTCGTAAGAATGCAGTTTAAGCGCAATATTGTCATTTCGACGAAGGAAAAATCTTCGCAAGTAACTCCGCAATGAGAATCCAATCTTTGTCGAGCTTCTCACGAAGATTTACTTCGTCTGTTCGCTATCGCTCGGGTCTCCTTCGTCGAAATGATAAAATCTCTACGATTTAGTGTCATAGTATTATCGATTTTCTTTAGTCAATAAAAACAATCATTATGTTTCAAAACAAAGGCTTTACAAAGATTTTAATAGTCATAACTTGTTTGGCTTTTTTTGTTGTTTCTGCTCAGGAAATAAAAAATAAAGAACTCTATATTCCTAAAAAAGTATGGATGTTGCCTGAAAATAATGATTATAAAGATCCAAAGAGCGATTACAACTTTGATCACATGATTACTTCGGCAAATTTTGCCATCTTTTGGCACAAGGATTATGGCAAAGATCCAATGTTGAATACCGAAGTAACAGAAAGATTTGACCCCAATAAAATGTTGAGTGAGTGCGAACGAATTTATAATGTTTATGTCAATCAGCTAAAATTGGTTCAATCAGGAAATTCGCTTACGGATAAATATAAAATTCTGATTTTTGTATTTAAAGGTGAAGAAAAAGCAGCATTTGGCGGTGGCGACGAAGATAAAGTTGGAATTTTCTGGACGCCGGCAGTTCGCGTAAACAAAGAACCTTACGGAGTTTTGGCGCACGAATTAGGACACAGTTTTCAGTATTTAAGCCATGCCGATACCGGAAAAGGTCCCGACGGAACTATTATGGAAATGTCTGCACAATATATGCTTTGGCAGGTTTATTCGGGTTGGATGACTTTTGAAAATTATCATTTGGTTGATTATTTGAAAGGAACTTATTATGGATTTCTGCATCCTTATAATATGTATCATTCACCTTATGTAATTGAATATTGGTCGGAGAAACACGGGAAAGATTTCTTTGGGAAATTAATGCGAAATTCTAATGAAGGCGAAGATCCTGTAATGACTTACAAGCGTTTAAACTCGATTAATCAGGAACAGTTTAACGACGAAATGTTTGATGCTTCAAGGCGATTTATTACTTGGGATTTGCCTAGAATTGATTCGGTTGCAAAACGGTATGCGAATAAACATTTTACTAAAGTTAATAAATTGAAGGACAAGTGGTATATAGTTGATTCGATCAATTGTCCTCAGAATTACGGATATAACGGAATCCAGTTAAATATTCCTAAATTGGGAACTAAATTAGAATTGAATTTTAAAGGAATTGCCGGAGAAAACGGTTTCTCAAAAGTAAAAATAGAAAAAGCAGGATGGCGATATGGTTTTGTGGCTCAGCAAAAAAATGGAAAACGAATATATAGCCAAATCTTCAAAAAAAATAACGGCAAAGTATCTTTTAAAGTCCCAAAAGATACAGAACATTTATGGCTGGTAGTTTTGGGAGCGCCAACAGAACATTGGTCTCGGCCAAATAGATGGGGCGATAATCCGGACAAAACGCCTGATGAACAATGGCCTTATGAGTTTCAGTTATCAGGTACAACACTTGCCGATTTGAAATGAAATTAATCTTTTAATATCTTAAGACCTCACAGGTTTTTAAAACCTGTGAGGTCTGGTAAAACTTCTGAAGCATCATTAAAAAATAAAAAAATGAACCGATTATTACTTTTAGTATTTACAATTGTTTTTTCTGCTGTTCAGGCGCAGGAAAGTTCCCTGATTAAAATTGAAACCGAAAATTCGGCATTGGTTTTAAAAGTGGGAAAAAACAAGAAATTATATCAAACGTATTTGGGAACAAAGCTTGATAATGGTTCAGAATATGAATTGATTTCGAAAGAAAATACAAAAAAGTTTGTTGTAAATGATGGTAATCCTTTAATCGATTTGCGTCATTTGGCTTATCCAACTTTTGGAACGGACAATTTGTTTGAACCCGCAATCAGAATGACGCATAATGACGGAAATCCATCTTTGGAATTAGAATATCAAAACCATACTTCTCAAAAAGTAAGCGATGATATTTCTGAAATTACTATAAAATTAAAAGATCCGCAATATCCGGTTTTTGTCAATCTTCATTATAAAATATTTTATTCAGAAAATGTAATAGAAACCTGGACAGAAATTCAGCATCAGGAAAAAAAATCGGTTGTACTTTACAATTATGCTTCGGTTGCCTTGCATTTAGATTCCGATAAATATTGGCTGACTCAGTTTTACAGTGACGTTGTAGAAGAAATGAGAATGGAAGAAACTCAGCTTGTTCGAGGTGCTAAAACTATTGATTCGAAGTTGGGCGTAAGAACGAATATGTTTGCTTCGCCAAGTTTTTTTCTTTCGTTAAATTCAAAATCTAGTGAAAATAACGGAGAAGTAATCGCAGGAACAATTGCATGGTCAGGGAATTTTAAGCATACGTTTGAAATTGATAATAATAATGAATTAAGAATCGTTTCGGGAATAAACGAATTTGCTTCAGAATACAATTTAAAACCTGGAGAAATATTTAAAACTCCGGCTTTTATTTATACTTTTTCGAACAAAGGAAAAGGGCAGGCGAGTAGAAATTTACATACTTGGGCAAAAAAATACGGAATTAAAGATGGTGAAAAACCACGCTTGACTTTATTGAATAATTGGGAAACGACGTTCTTTGATTTTGATCAGGTAAAATTGAGCAATATGTTTCAAGATGCTAAAACATTAGGCGTTGATATGTTTTTGTTGGATGATGGTTGGTTTGGGAATAAATATCCAAGAAGTGGTTCTGTTTCGGGTTTGGGAGATTGGCAGGCTACAAAAGCTAAACTTCCTGACGGAATTGGTTTTTTAATGCAGGAAGCTAAAAATACTAACGTGAAATTTGGTATTTGGATTGAGCCTGAAATGGTAAATGAAAAAAGCGAATTGTATGAGAAACATCCGGATTGGGTTTTAAGTTTGCCTAATCGTGAAAAAAGTATTTATCGAACACAATTGGTTTTGGATTTGAGTAATCCAAAAGTTCAGGATTTTGTTTTTAAGGTTGTCGACGACATTATGCAAACAGAATCGGGTGTTGCTTTTTTTAAATGGGATTGTAACCGAATGATGACAAGTGCGTATTCGACTTATTTAAAAAATGAACAATCGCATTTGTTTATTGAATACACAAGAGGATTGTACAAAGTTCTGGACAGAATAAAAAGTAAATATCCAAACTTGCCAATGATGCTTTGTGCCGGCGGCGGTGGAAGGGTAGATTATGGATTACTGAATTATTTCACGGAGTTTTGGGCAAGCGATAACACAGATCCGTTTGACCGCGTATTTATTCAATGGGGATATTCTAATTTTTATCCGGCATTATCGACTTGTAACCACGTAACTTCGATGGGAAATCAATCGATAAAATTTAAAACCGATGTTGCAATGATGGGCAAATTAGGTTTTGATATTCATGTTGGAGGTTTAAAAGACAACGAATTAAAATATTGTCAGGAAGCGGTTTCTAATTATAAACGATTAAGTCCGGTGATTTGGCAAGGAAATTTATTCCGATTAATTTCTCCTTATGAAGATACAAGGGCTGTTTTGATGTACGTGAATGAAAACAAAACGCAATCGGTGCTTTTTTCTTATACGCTGCATCCGCTTACAGATCCTAATTATGGTTTGGTAAAACTTGAAGGACTTGATGCTTCAAAAAAATATAGCGTTAAAGAAATTAATCTGATGCCTCAGAGTAAAAATACTTTTGAAGAATCTGGTACTATTTATTCCGGTGATTTTCTGATGAAAATAGGATTGAAAGTTTCTTCTTCAAGACAAGAAAGTAGTGTTGTACTTGAGATTACTGATGTTGATTTGAGGAATTAGTTTTTAAAATTTAAGGTTTTTCTAGTGTGAGAATTAGTAATTATCTAACTATTTGTATAACAGAATAGTATAGTTAAAGAATAGGTAAAATAGTATTAAATGTTGTTAATATTGTCTTACAAATATTTAAGTGTGATATTTACATTTACAAAAAAATGCTATTTCTTAACCTATTAATTAATTTAACCTATGAAAAAACTATTACTACTGATTGTCGTTTTTCTATCCAGTTATTTTGCAATTGCACAGAAAACGCTTTTTACTCCCACAGAATGGAGTGATCCCAACAATGAATTTTACAATAAAGTATCCAACACCAGAAAGTATGAGTCTACGAACTTTGTCGTTTACTGGGGTGATAAAGTGGGTACAAATCCTGCGACGTATTCTGATACAGCACTTAGATTTACGCCTAAATCGGTTGCAGATACGCTTGAAACTAGCTTTAAACGCTACATTACCGATTTGCATTTTATAAATAATGCGCCAACAACAAATTTTGGAAAATACAAGATCATTATTATGATGATGAACACCTGGACTTCTACAGATCCAAGGTTACAAGCCTTTGCACAAGCCAGCTCGTTTAGTGGTACAATTGGCGCAATGTTTGTACATCCTGAAGCTACAAGAGATGGTGGAGCATTGTCACACGAATTTGCGCACACGCTGCAAATGATGATGGGCATTCAGGAAAACCCAGGCGCCGGTAGAGCATTTTCGGGATATGATTGGGCAGGTCCGTTTTTTGAAGGACATGCCAATTTTATGCGAGCCCAGGCTTACTCACAATGGGCAGAAATTGACGGAACTCTCACCCGCTGGATTCAGACGAAACATTTTATGTGGTCCTCGAATCGACATCATTACACGAATTTTCATTTAATGTATTATGTGCAGGAAAAAGAAGGTTTTGATTTTACTAGAAGAATGTGGGCAGAATCTATGAACGAAGAGCATCCGCTTGAAACCATTAAGCGATTAAAAGGTTTTACGCAAGATCAACTTGATGATTATCTTTGGGGATATGCACAAAGACAACCTGCATTCGATTATCCTATTCAATGGAATTCTCAAATTAATGCGACAAGTAATTTTGGAAAAACCATTAGAAACGTGTACAACAGCATCAAAACAAATATGCCTCGTTATACTAGTAGAGAATACACGCTTCTAACTAAAGTTACAGGTACAACAGATCAATATTATACTAATAATGACTGGGCTCCACAAGATTACGGAATGAACGTAATTCCTTTATACCCAACTTGTACAGGAACTCAAAAGAAAGTTACGATTAAATTTAAAGGACATACTGAGGTTAATACAACTCAGGCTGGATGGAGATATGGTTTTGTTACTACAAAAACTGATGGTACTATTTCGCGTTACAGTCCAATGTATAAAGTGGATGGTGAAGCTTCATTTACCCTTAATACCGCTACAGAAGCCAATATTTATTTGGTAGTATTTGCTGCGCCAAAAGTCCATGTAAATTACAATATGGATGTTGGTTACCCAAAACAAAGAAGATATCCTTATGAACTAAAAATTGCAAATGCTACTCCAGAAGGATTTCAGCCTGCAGCAAATTTTAGAAGTTATCTTAAAACAAACGGACATTTGCACACTAACGGTGGCGGATGGGTTTCTAATAACGCGACTGTTGCGTCTACAGTATATGTAGGTCCATATGCAATTGTGAGAGCCGGAAATGTTTCAGGAAATGCACGTATAGAAGATTATGCTATGGTAGATGGAGGAACTATAAATGGTAGTGCAATTATAAGAGGAAATGCATGTGTGTACAACGCAACGATAGCAAACACTGCAATTGTTGAAGGTAATGCTTGGATGGAAGGCGGATCTGTAAAAAATACAGCCAATATAAAAGGAAACGCAATGTTGTTTGCGGGAGATTTTGGAAGTTCGGTTGTGGTAGGAGGAGATGCGGAAATTGGAAGTTGTTCTACACCAGGTGTTTATTTACAGTTTCCTTACTGGAGAAACGGAAGAGACAATTGTGATGGTAAAGGAGCAAGCGATACTTCTAATGTTGATATCAATGCAACATTTACGAACTTTACAGCTGCACAAATGGCTTTTAGTACCACACCAAACTGTACTGTAACTACGTTGGCAACTAATAAGTCAACTTTTGATTCAGCAGCAGAAGTAGATTTAAGTGTTTATCCAAATCCGGCAAAAGGAAATCTAAACATTACCTTTTTACAAACGGAAGAAGAAAAAACAACTATTGCTTTGTTTGATATTAACGGACAAAAAATAGCTACAATTGCAGATAAAGTTTACGAAGCCGGAAGAATTGACATTCAATACAATTCTGGTAACTTAACTCCGGGAGTATATTTATTACATATTCAAAGAGGAAATAATGTTGTAAGCAAAACATTTATCAAAGAATAAGAATTCATTATTTTATTGATTCTAACGAAATCATTAGAATTACAGAAATACAAAAACCTCCAAAGTCATTGATTTTGGAGGTTTTATTGTATTCGAAAGCATAGTTTTATGTAGAACTATACTTTCATGAGAATTAATTTATTTTCACCAAATGCGCTTCAATTGCAGCTCTGTCAGACTCATATTGAGCAGGAAGTTTTAAGTTTTGACCTAATTCTTCTAAAGGCTCATCTACTGTAAATCCAGGATTTTCTGTAGCGATTTCGAACAAAACTCCTCCTGGTTCTCTGAAATAAAGAGAGTGGAAATAGTTTCTGTCAATCTGTGGTGTAATTTGCAAACCGTATTCTTCGATTTTTTCACGGAAGTGCATTAAAATTTCATCATTCTGAACTCTGAAAGCTACGTGATGGACAGTTCCGTTTGCTCCCAAACCGCGTTTTTCTTCAGGTAATTCTACCAAGTCAACAATTGCAGCATTTTCTACCGCATCTGTTGCATAACGGTAACGGTTTACGTCTTGATCGATCAATTTATAACCAAATATTTCGGTTAAGATTGCAGCAGTTGCTTTTATGCTGTTTAAAGTCAAAGTGATGTTATGAAAACCTCTTGTCGCTACATCAGCTTTTACTTCGTCAGTTTCCCAAGGTTTTCTGTTATCGTCTGTTTTAGATTCGATTAATTCTAATTTTAAACCGTCCGGATCTAAGAAAGTAAGGTATTTTTCTCCAAATTTTTCCGAAGGTTTATTATAAATCACATTGTATTGCTCAAAACGTTTTTGCCAGAAATCAAGGCTTCCTTTAGGAACAGAATAACCAATTTCTGTAGCCATTCCGGAACCTTTTCTTCCTTGTTGAATTCCTTCTCCCCAAGGGAAAAAAGTTAAGATTGTTCCAGCGCTTCCAACTTCATCTCCAAAGTAAAAATGGTACGTTCCAGGATCATCAAAATTTACTGTTTTTTTAATAAAACGTAATCCTAATATGTTAGAGTAAAAGTTGAAGTTACGTTTTGCATCACCCGCAATTGCAGTAATATGGTGTAAGCCTAAGATTTTATTTTCCATGGTATTTTATATTTAATTGTTATTGATTTTGTTATACAAATTTACGTCTGTTATACGGCTGCATCGATTAACCTAGATTAAGAAATAAAAAAGCCGTTATTTTTTCATTCGCAAAGTAATAACCAAATAATATTCCAGTTAGGTTAAGTGATTGTATGTAAGGTTTTTGATTATTCTTTAAGACTTCAAATGCTACGATATATCGTAATTTTATAAACGGATCTTATTTTATTTAGAAAACTAATAGTATTTTACTTAACGCTATTTCTTAAATTTACGGTTATAACTCGTTGCTTGTAATTCGCAAAAAAAACATTAAACTCAACGTTTTATAATATCAAAATACCACACCAATTATTATTTATGGATAAGCCAAATGACCAAACTGCAATTATAATGAAGCGATTGCAGGAACGAGAAAAAGAACAAATGCTGATTTTGTCAATTTGTAGTGCGCTTTCTCAGGCTTTAACAAAAGAAGAATTGGATATCGTAGTAAGTAACAGGCTTAAAGAAGAATTTTCTTTTGATGATTTTATTTTGGCTTCCGCCGATGAAAAAGAAACGGAATATCATATTTTCTATCACTATTTACAGAAGGAAACAGCAATAAAAAAGTACCTGATTAATGATGGTTTTTTTGATCTCTGTCTGGATTCTCCAGATACCGTTATTTTTGACCTAAAGACTTTAGACGAAAAAAAGAATAATTTTCCGGATTATATTTCTACGGTTAATAATAAAGGTCTTAAAAACGGAATAGGAATCTGTCTTCCATATATTAAAGGAAATAGAAATGTACTTTTCCTGTTCTTTAAAAACCCGAATATTTTTAGCAGAGAATCAAACCGAATCATTAGAGGAATTGGAATGCAGCTTTCTATAACTCTGAGAAATATTATTTTGAGTCAGGAATATGAAAGCAAAATCAGCGCGATTAAAAGTCTAAATATAAAGACTGTTGAAAAGGAAGAAGAACCGATAACCATAAGTAGTGAAGGCTTTTACGGAATTGTTGGAAACAGTAATGCCATGCAAAACGTTTACGAGCTTATTTCGCAAGTTGCAGCTTCTCAATCGACGGTTTTGATTTCTGGCGAAACGGGAACCGGAAAAGAACTTGTGGCGAGTGCGATTCATAATTTGTCTTTGGCTTCGAATAAAAAAATGATCAAAGTAAATTGCGCATCGATTCCCGAAAATCTTATCGAAAGTGAATTATTCGGACATGAAAAAGGTGCTTTTACAGGAGCATTAGAATCCAGAATCGGTAAATTTGAACAAGCTGAAAATAGTACAATTTTTTTGGATGAAATAGGAGAGATGCCTTTAGAATTGCAAGGAAAATTACTTCGTGTGCTTCAGGAAAAAGAATTGGAAAGAATAGGAAGTAATAAAATCATAAAAGTAAATGTTCGCGTTATTGCGGCAACAAACAGAACATTAGAAAAAGAAGTTGCCGAAGGTCGTTTTAGAAGTGATTTGTATTATCGCTTAAATGTGTTTCCAATCGCATTGCCTTCGTTGCGGGAACGCCCGGAAGATATTGAACTTTTAGGGAATTTTTTCTTAGAAAAACATGCTGCAAAAATCGGAAAGAAAGTAAAAGGTTTTTCTCAAAAAGTATTGAAAAGCATGGTCGCAAATGAATGGCCGGGAAATGTGCGCGAATTAGAAAATATAGTCGAAAGAAGTATTTTATTTGCTAAAGAAGAAGTAATAAAAGAAATGAGTTTTCCGAAGCTTTTTAAAACCGAAACAACTTCTGAAACTGATTTTCATATCAAAACATTACAGGAAATAGAGAAGGAGCATATTTTGAAAGTAGTGAAAAAATGCAACGGAAGAATCTCTGGACCACAAGGCGCAGCAGTTTTATTAGGTTTGCCTTCAACAACTTTGATGTCGAGAATGCAGAAATTAGGCATTAAAAAAGAACATTCTGCAAAATGATTTATTCCTGAATCATTTTTATTTTTCCGGAAGAAATTGCCCAAAAAATCAACAATCCCATACTGATAATCAATGCAAATGAAGGGTATTGAAATGAAATACCAAAAGCAATTAAGTAAGTTGGTAATCCGTATAAATAATTGTTTCGGATTTTTTTTATAGCCGAATTTGTAATTTCAGGACGTAAAAGTTTCTTATTGCTGCTTGCTGTAAACCACAATAAATTGTATGAAAGATTGATTAAAACGAAGATTCCTGTATAGATTGCAACTGCAATATTAGATGCGTCGCCTTCAAAAAAACGCGCCAATAAAGCCGTTGGATAAGAAACAAGCGTTACCAAAAAGAGAATCAATCCGTTTGCAAACATAATCGCAGTGTTGCGGCTGTAAATTTGTTTGAAAATCTTGTGATGATTCACCCACATGATAAAAATACTGAAAAAAGAAAGCGTAAAAGCAAGATACGATGTCCATTCTCCTTTTAAAAAAGCCAATAATTCAGCGCCATTTTTGATCGCATTGGCGTCTGGCGCATGAAGATCCAAAACCAAAAGCGTAATGGCAATGGCGAATACGGCATCGCTGAAATTTTCTATTCTTACGGTTTCTTTTTCCATTTTGTAATTGTATTGAAATACATAATCATTTAACCGCAAAGTGCGCAAAGATTTTTTTAGTTGCGTGATGTTGACAAACACAAAGTTCGCAAAGCTTTGTATTGATTTAGCTTTGCGAACTTTTTATGCACAAACGCGATTAACAGTAAGAAAAAACTTTTGCGAACTTTACGGTTAATATTTTTTACCGCAAAGTGCGCAAAGATTTACGCAAGGCTCGCAAAGTTTTTAGACAAAGCTTCGCGAACTTTTTATGCACAAACTCGATCAACATTATGAAAAAACTTTTGCGCACTTTACGGTTAATATTTTTTACCGCAAAGCGCGCAAAGATTTACGCAAAGTTCGCAAAGTTTTTAGACAAAGCTTCGCGAGATTTTGTGTTGAAAGACATAATTATTTTTACCGCAAAGTGCGCAAAGATTTACGCAAGGTTCGCAAAGTTTTTAGACAAAGCTTTGCGAACTTTTTATTGACAAACGCGATCACTAATATGAAAAAACTTTTGCGAACTTTGCGGTTAAATTTTTTCTCAATCTATAACTTTATAAATATTGATTTTCGCAGTTTTGGTTCAATATTTTTTGTTTTGTGTCCTTTTCCGGTTGTGTCTTCTACCAATAGAATTGATCCTGTTTCAAAGGTTCTTTTTTCTCCTAATGAAGTTTCGATTTCTACACCGCCTTCTAATAAAACAATATATTGACGATCCGGAGCATTGTGAAAATCATAATCGTAAGATGGTTTGACTTCTCTAAATACGATTGATTTAACAGCTTCATCATCAGATAAAAACCCGATATCGCCATTGTTTTTCAAGGAAACTTCGAAGTCTTCAAAATGACTTTCGCCATTTTCGTCGCTGTAAACCCGAGTTATCGTGATCATTATTTCTTAGAAAAAATAAGCGCATTTGCACAATCTACTTCATCCTGACTGATAGTATGCCCCATATTCGGATAGATTTTTTTAGTAACGTCTGCACCTAATTTTTCAAGAAGTGCTTCGGTTTCGTTTACTCTTTCGACCGGAACATGAAAATCAGGATCACTTGTTCCGATGAAAATTGGTGTGTTTTCAAAATTTCCGGAGTAATGGTTTTCATAGACTTTATCGCCAATAAGACCGCCTGTAAAAGCAACGACACCGCCATATTTTGCAGCATTTCTAGCTGTAAATTCCAGAACCAGACAAGCACCTTGTGAGAAACCAAGGAAATAAATATTTTCCTTTTCGATTCCGTTTTGCTGAACAGCCAGAACAACCTGATGAATAGCATCTAATGATTTTGAAAAAGAAGGTTCATTCTCTTCAATTGGCACTAAAAACGAATACGGATACCAGGTTCTGTTTTCTGCCTGAGGCGCAACCAATGCAAAATCCGAAACATTAAGATGTTTTGCAATCGAGAGAATATCATGAGCTCCAGCGCCACGACCATGAATCATGATTAAGGCTTTTTTTGCTTCATTTAAAGGAATACCGTCGGTTAAAATTTCTGTATTCATAAGTTTTGTTTTTTAATTGATGTTGTTGGAATAGCGTGATTTTTTGTTTCACTTTATGTGAAAACTTTGTGACTTTGCGTCTTTGCGAGATTATTTTTTTTTCTCTAAGCAGTGGGAAATTTGCGCAAAGACGCAAAGTCGCAAAGTTTTTTTAAGCTATTCAATTACTTCTTCCAGATATCTGCATATTCATCCGGATGTCTTTTGAATTGCGCATGAACATAAGGGCAAAGTGCCAAAACCATCATATTATTGGCGCGAACATAAGAAACCATTTCTTCCAGAAGTTTCTTTGCATAACCTTTTCCTTCGGCTTCCGGTTCAACACCAGTATGGTAAACGGTTAGTAAATCATCTTTGATGCTTACGGTCATTTCGCCAAGCTTTTTGTCTTCTACATAAAGATTAAAAGCGCCGTGTTTTTTTTCGTCTAATTCTAATTTTATTGTTTCCATATTTATTTTTTATGTCTTGGTTTAGAATTACAAAGTTCGTTAAACTAGGAGTTAAGTCTACTTAATGTAGATTAATTATATCCTTGTTTTATACCTAATTTTTTCATTTTTGAAAACAAAGTCTGTGGTTGAATTTTCAAGAGTTCTGCCGCACCGCCGGAACCCGAAACTTTTCCGTCACAAATTTTAAGCGCATTCATGATATGCTCTTTTTCCATTTCTTCCATCGATAACATTTTGCCGTTATTACTTTCTAACGGGTTTGAAGTATTTGTTGGAAGATCAAATTTTTCAATTTCGTTTGTTTTAGCGAGAAGCACATTTCTTTCTATTAAATGTTCTAATTCCCGAATATTTCCCGGCCATTCATATCCTTTTAATTGTTCTAAAGCTGTTGAACTAATACTGTTGACATTTTTCCGTGAACTTGTTGCGTATTTCTTTAAAAAGTAGTTTGCAAGAGCTTCAATATCTTCTTTTCGTTCTTTTAGAGTCGGCAATTGAATCGGAAATACATTTAAACGATAGTATAAATCAAGCCTGAAACGTCCTTCCGCAACTTCTTTTTCGAGTGATCTGTTGGTTGCTGCAACAATTCGAACATTGATTTTAATGGTTTTATTTCCCCCAAGTCGCTGAATTTCTTTTTCTTGTAAAACGCGTAATAGTTTTACCTGAGAATCAAGCGGTAATTCGCCAATTTCGTCCAGAAAAATAGTTCCGTTATCAGCTTGTTCAAACTTTCCGATTCGTAAAGAATTAGCGCCAGTAAAAGCACCTTTTTCATGTCCGAAAAGTTCCGATTCTATTAGAGAATGTGGTAAAGCAGCACAATTTACAATTACAATTGCATTTGATTTATGTGCTGATAATTCATGTATAGAATGTGCCGCTCTTTCTTTTCCTGTACCGCTTTCGCCAAGAATCAATACAGAAGTTTCGGCTGGAGCTACAATTTTTATTTTTTCGATTACATCTTTCAAAAGTTCACTATTACCAATAATCCCTTCAATTTCCTGATCTTCGTTATCAACTGATTTTTCTGCTAATGTTCCTCTTTCCTGATCGTATCTATATTTTGCAATGTCCAGCATTACGATAAGATCTCTTTCTCTAAACGGTTTTACCATAAAACCATACGGATGCGTTGCTTTTACCGCTTCAAGAGTAGATTGGTTGGTATTGGCAGAAATATATAGAAACGGCAGTTGTATTTCGCGGAGTTCCCAAGCAAGGTCAATTCCCGTAAGGTCGCCTTTGAGCATAATGTCAAGCAAAACCCAATCCGGTTTTTTGTCTTCGATTAATTTTCGGGCCTGAACCACAGAAGAAGCAATGCCAACTATTTGATAACCCGCTTTTAGCAACATGATTTTTAGATCATTTGCAACTATAAATTCATCTTCAACAATTAGAATTTTCTCCTTCATTTCTTAAAATTATATAATTTCAGCATTATCAGTTGATCCCTCAAATTCGGTGTTTCTTGTAAATGTAATAGTGATTTTTAAACCATTATCATTTTTCATCTCAAAAGTTCCGTCAATCTGATCGGTTAACCCCATCATTAAATTCATACCAAGTGAATCTCTTTCAGTATCTTCAAAATCTTTAGGAAGTCCAACACCATTGTCTGCAATCAAAAGTTTGTAATCCCTGTTTTCTATATTTTTAAGGCTTATAATTACTTCTCCTTTTTTGTCTAGAGGAAAAGCATATTTTATCGCATTATTTATCGCTTCATTTATAATTAAACCAAGCGGAACTGCTTGAGCAACATCAAGATAAACTTTTTCTGTATCAAGTACAAAGTTAATTTTGGTATCCGTATCAAAACATTCTCTCATATAACTAATGAGTTCATAAATATACCAAGACATATCAATATTTGCCAGATTATCAGATTGATACAGTTTTTGATGAATCAATGACATCGCGTGCATTCTGTGTTGGCTGTTTTGAATCGCCATTAACGCGTCTTCGTTATCTAAATACGCCGATTGTGTGTTTAATAAACTAATCACAATCTGAAGATTATTTTTTACACGATGATGAATTTCTTTTAAAAGCCATTCTTTCTCGATCAGCATTTTTTTGTTCAGTTCGTTTTGCTCATTAATCTGCTGACGTTTGATTTCTAATTCTTCGTTTTTTTTCTTTTTTATTCTAAAACTGTTGTATAAAAGCGCTATAAAAAGGATTAAAACCAAAACTCCGCCTATAAAAACATTACGAAGTACTTTATCATTATGAATTTTTATTTCTTGTAATTTCCCCTGTTCTGTGAGAAGTTTTATGTTTTTATCTTTTTTTTCTGTTTCAAATTGAACTTGTAATGCTGCAGACGTTTTTAGCTTTTCGACATTAAAAATAGAATCTCTTAAAAGTTGATGCTTTTGCAAATGTTTTATCGCAGATTCGTATTTTTTACTGGCATGATCAGATTGAAAAGACAAAAGTTCGATTTGCGAAAATAGAATTAGCTTGTTTGATTTTTTGGCAAATTCTTTAAATTTTTCAATGTAAGCGTACGTTTTTTCGACCTGACCGGATTGTTGTAAATAAATGATAATTGCCGTTAATTTATAAGCCAAACCTGCATCAGATTTTTGATAATCTTTTAATAATTGTTCGTAATAAGGTTTTGCATTTGTAATTTGTTTGAGCATCGAATAGCTTACTACAAATATAAAACGCTGTCTTATTTGTGTGATTTCATCTTGTGGCGGATAATCTTTTTCAGTTCGTTTTAGTGTACGTAATGCTCCGCGATAATTTTTTTGCTGGCAATACAACGATGCCAGATTATAGGTTATCGTATTGATATCGCCTACATTTTTATTCTCTAACGCAATATTTAGTGCTTTTTCAAAATTAGAAAATGCCAAATCATATTTCAGAAGATCATAATAAGCAAGCCCAAGATGATTGTAAATTGTACAAAGTTGATAACTTGTATCATGAACTTCTTCGGCTATTTTTTCTGCCATTAATGCATATTGTAGCGATAATTGTGTATTTTGTAATATTCCGTAATTATCAGACATTAAGGTATAAACTCCCTGAAGTTCTTTAAAACCTATGGATTTATAAATAGCAACGGCATTTTCTAAAAGTTCTAATGCTTTTTGGTGGTCTTCTATAATACCATAATAATCAGCAAGGTCTTTTAAGGCATCTGCTTCTTTTTTTAAGGCTTTACCTTTTTTATAAAGCGGAATTGCGATTTCGAGATATTTTATTTTTTCTTCAAAATCCCCGGTTTCATAGCCTTTATAAGCACAAAGTTCTCTGTAAACATCTGCTGTAAGGAGTGGTAAATTATTTTTTACAGAATAGTTGAGTGCTTCATTCGTCTTTTTTAATCCGTTTTTAGAATCTCCTTTTTCTCTGTCAATCTGAGCCTCTAAAAGAATTACTTTTCCTTTTCCGAGTTTATAACCCAAAGTATTGCTTAGTTTTTTTGCTTCAAAATTTAAATTATTTGCACTATCAAGATCTGCTTTAAGCTCGCCTGGTTTGGTTAGATAATAACTGCTTAAAGCCAAAAGCATTTCCACTTTTTGGTTGTCACTTTTAGCCGCAGCTATTTTCTTTTTTAATTGATCAGGGTCTTGTTTTGACTGTGCAATTACTTGCATGCTCAGGAACAAAAACGCAACTATAGTATATAGAGTGCATTGGTGGATTTTGATTGCTAAATGGGGAGTTTTATTCATTTTTTAAAGATAATCTATTATCAGTTATCTGCAAATCCGGATGTTAAATTTGCTTATTTTTCGCGGTGATAATGGTAACATATCAGCATAGCAATTCCGGGAATAATCAGCGTTCCTAAACCAAAAAACTTTCCTGCAATTGCGCCTAAAAAACAACCTGTCAAAAATCCCATAATAGTAACTACTTGTTTCTTAAAACTTAGTAGAATTTCAGCATCTTTTAAGCCATTTTTTAATAGGTTTCCTAAATCAAGAGAAGCTTGTGTTACGTTTCCGGTCATCATAGTTGTTGGTCCATGCGTTTCTTTAGCATATAATTTTCCAAAAGCATTCTGAAGTCCCATTGCAAAAACGGTTGCCATTGCGATTGCGTAAATCGTCCATTCAGAAAAAATTTCTAAAAAACCAAAAGCATAAGAAGCAATTCCGCTTAAAACCAATACGATACCTTCCCAAAACAAAATTGTATAATGATTTGTGTTTTTTAATGCAATTCTTCCTCCAGTAATAACAGCCATAATAAATACTGGAAAGGTTAGTAATTTGATCCAGGCATGTACATCAGAACCTTTAATGATCTGATAAGCAAAGACAATAAAGTTGCCTGTAACGTGTGCCGAAAATATAGAATCTGCCGCCACAAATGTTACCGTATCGCAATACCCTGCTATGATGGTTAAAAGCAGGGTTACGTACCAAATGTTTTTTTGTATTTCCATAATTGTAATTATTTAAGGTGAGCACGAAGCATCCATGCCATTTTTTCGTGATTTTCTAATAATCCTGTGATATAATCGCTGGTTCCGGCATCGTGAAGTTCGGCAGCAAAATTATTGATGTTTTCACGTAAGTGTATCAAAATACTTTCATGGTCTAAAAGCAATTCTTTGATATAACCTGCACTGTCGTTTTTCTCTCTTGATTCTTCTGTAAGATGTGTCAGTGCCAAATATTCTTTTAAAGTTCCTGGTGCATAATGACCAAGAGTTCTGATTCTTTCTGCAACTGCATCTACAATTTCGTCAAGTGCTTCATATTGTTGCTGAAAGAAGATGTGTTTGTTATAGAAATCCGGACCTTCTACATTCCAGTGTGCTTTTTTTGTTTTGGTATAAAGTACAAATTCGTCAGCCAAAACTTTTGTCAATACATCTACAACTTTTGTGATGCTTTCTTGTTTAATTCCGATGTTTGCTTTCATTTTATATAAGGTTTAATGAATAATAGGTTAATGTTAATTCTAAATGTTTTAAACACATAGCTGCGGAGTTACTTGTGGAGATTTCTCCTTCGTCGAAATGACAAAGCCTTTGCGGCTTCCCGTCTTTGCGAGATTAATTTAATAAAAAACTAAAATTAAATTTGCTCTAATCTGCAAAATCTGCGTGAAACAAAATCATTTTAATCTTAATATTTCTACGTTTCTATGTGTTTAAATTAATTAATTCAAAGAGTTTAATAAATAATAATCAAGTGAATATTTTCCTGCTCCAAGCGCAAGAATTAATAATAAAGACAACGTGTACATGTAGGGAACGTCGCGCACTTCGAGTGAATCTTTTCTGTGTACTACAAAATATCCTACGGCTGTAACGCCAATAGTTGGCAAGACAACAAGTCGGGTTCCAATGCCTAAAATGATTAGAAACGGAACTACAGTATCAGAAAAAGTAGCGACTAATCCGTTTAGTTTTTCCGGTAAATGCAAAGGATTTGGAACGTGTTCTCTTTGTCCATTTTCAACTCTGAATTTCTTCATTCCGTGTACTCTGAATAGCTCAACCGCAAGTAATACTCTAAACGCTAAAAGTGCCGCATTGTTGAATGATGTTCCTAAATCTGAGTGAAGGATTTGTTTGATAATTTCGATCATTTCTTTAAAATTTAAAAAGCAAAACAGGAACAGCCCAAAGCGCCCCAAAATGCATTATAGTTATTTACCGGCACGTTGCTCATTCTGGCAATATCATGACTGTGAGCATGAACATCACAGCTTCCTGAGCAACTGTGTATTTGAGAAGTCAGACTTGGTTTTGCATCTGCTTTTGAGTTCTTTTCGATTATGCTTTGCAAATTACTTTTGGCTGGATATCCGTTGTAAATATTCGTTGGCGACCAATCCGGCAAAATCGGAATATGTGGCGGTGAGAAGGAGGAGAAATCTCCGTTTGCATACACAATTTTTCCGTCGACAATGGTTAAATCAGCTTCAATTTTTTTAATGTCTTCATCAGGAATAGAAAAATAATCAGTGTCTAAAACGACTAAATCAGCAAACATTCCAACTTTGATATCTCCTTTTTTGGCTTGTTCTTGCGAAAACCACGCGCTTCCTCTGGTATATAATTCTAAAGCGGTTTCTCTACTTAATCTGCTTTCGTTATACAATTGCAAACCTCCAACTGTTTTTCCAACCGTCATCCAATACATTGAAACCCATGGATTGTAACTGCTTACTCTTGTAGCGTCAGAACCTCCGCCAACAGGAACTTCCATTTCAAGCATTTTTTTAATTGGCGGTGTATTTTCAGCTGCTTTTGCGCCATATCTGTCTGTGAAATATTCACCTTGATACGCCATTCGGCTTTGAACTGCGATTCCGCCGCCTAAATTTTTGACACGTTCTATGTTTCTTTCATCAATAGTTTCGGCGTGATCAAAAATCCACGGTAATCCATTAAACGGAATTTCCTGATTGATTTTTTCGAATACATTCAAAAACCTTGTTATGCTTTCGTTATAAGTAGCATGAAGTCTGAAAGGCCAACGATTTTCGACCAAAAGACGCACTACTTTTTCCAATTCGGCTTCCATATTTTCAGGAAGATCCGGTCTTGGCTGAAGGAAATCTTCAAAATCAGCAGCAGAAAAAACTAACATTTCTCCGGCTCCATTATGGCGATACATATCATCGCCCTGATACAATTTTACGGTATCAATCCAATCTTCAAAATCTTCGAATTCGTGTTTTGGCTTTTGGGTAAAAAGATTATAAGCGATTCTTACCGTTAATTGTTTCTTTTCGTTTAGTTCGTTTACGACTTTATAATCATCGGGAAAATTCTGAAAACCACCTCCGGCATCGATAACACTTGTAATCCCGAAACGGTTCAACTCTTTCATGAAGTGACGCGTTGAATTGATTTGATGCTCATAGGAAAGCGTTGGACCTTTTGCCAAAGTCGAATACAAAATCATGGCGTTTGGAGTAGCGATAATAAGTCCGGTTGGTTCGCCATTTGAATCACGCTCAATTTGTCCTCCGGGAGGTGCAGGCGTGTTTTTTGTATAACCAACGGCTTTTAACGCGGCTCTGTTCATAATTGCTCTGTCGTACAAATGCAGAATAAAAACAGGAGTTTCAGGCGAAATTGCATTGATTTCCTGTAAAGTTGGCATTCTGCGTTCAGCAAATTGAAATTCTGACCAACCTCCAACGACACGAACCCATTGCGGATTTGGTGTGCGATCGACTTGTTCTTTTAACATTCGAAGTGCATCTGCAAGAGAAGGAACGCCATCCCAACGCAATTCCAGATTATAATTTAAACCGCCACGAATAAGGTGAATGTGCGAATCGTTGATTCCCGGAACCACTCGTTTATTTTGAAGGTCGATTATTTTGGTTTCTTCACTTGCAAATTCCATAACGTTGCTGTCGTTTCCAACTGCAATAAATTTTCCGTCTTTAATAGCAACTGCGGTAACATTTGGCGTTTCGGCATTGAAACTATGAATTTTACCGTTGAATAAAATTAGATCTGCTTTCATAATTCTGATTATTTAGCGTTAAGTTTTGCAATTGCTTCTTTAATTCCTTCGCCGGCAACATTGTAGAAAGATGGACCTGCAAGCAAAATAATTTTGGTTAATGGCTTATAATCGGCTAATTTTTTATCTTTTAAATAAGTTTGCGTTCTGTAAGCTTCAAAAGAACCTAAAACTACATTTGTTGCTACTAAAGCCGTTGGAGAATCGATTCCAGCATCTTTAATATCACTTGCAAAAGCGTAGTTAGAAACTCCTAAACGTAAGGCTTCGCGCATGGCAACACTTCCGACACTTATCATTAAATCCGGCGTGAATTTATTGCGATCACCAAGACCAATAAGTAATAATTTTTTGGCTGCCAAAGTTCCTTTTGGAGGCGTAATCAATAAAGTTTCAAGTGAATGTCCGGTAAATTTTCCGCTTTTGCGTAATTCGGTGATAATTCCTTTTAAAGCATCGTCTAAATGTACCATTCCGTTAAGGTTTGCAGGAAGGGCAGGAGGGTTAAAGATATCACCTTCAGTATATTCGAAAACGCAGGCAACTTGTAATTCTGCTTCCGCTGAAGATGGTCCCTGAACCAATCCGTTTATGGCAACTCCGTCAACTTTTCCCCAAGTGGTTGTTGATCCAAGTGCTGCTGTTTGTGCAAATGATGCATTAGCAAAGAATATTGTGATAAAAAGAATTAGATAAGAATTTCTAAGTCTGTATGTGGATAAAAGTGTGGTATTTTTCATCGTTATGAATTTAGTGATTAAAATTTAAACCCTAATCGGGCATTAAAGAAAACGCCGTCTTTTGAATTTGGAATGATGTCGTCGATAAAAGCGCCGGTTTTAAAATATTGAATTCCGCTTACGACTGAAATAAATTTGTTAACGCTATAGGTAAAATTTGCAAGATAAGCCGTCCCGATATACGGTTCTGTCGAAGAACTTCCGGGAAGATTCAAAGTGCCGCTTGGCCTGTAAACACCGTCTTGAAGTGAATATCTCCAGTTAAAAACCACATCGACCTGCATCTTTAATTGTGGCAATAAATCCATCGTGGCATAAGGATGAATGTCGATAAGGTTTACCGGACCCACTTGCGGACTAAAACCAAAATATCCTCCTTTTGGATACAACGGATTAAACGTTTGCAGGTTTCCATTGCCTTGATTTTGATCTCCCGATATATAATCGTTTCGAAGGTTTATCGTTGGTTTGAATTTTATATTTTCGAAGGAATAACCCAAATCTGCAGAAGCTGTCCAGGCATTAATATTTCCGGAACCAAAACTCCCAAACTGATATGCCGCTTCAAGATTATAAATAAAACCTCCGCCATATTTCCAGAATCTTGTTCCTATTGTATGTCTTTTTTCGGGTGCAATTCCTTCTTCAAAAAGAGATTCTTTTCTGTTGATTCCGAGATAATAAAGATCCAGGTTTCCTGCTTTTGGGAATATTATTTTCGAATAAGCGCCCCATAAATTGATTTGTTTCGACATTTTATTATCAAAAACGCCTTTGTGAACCGTATCTGCCATCATTGCAAAAGCGTCAATTGAGAATCGGGCTGAAGAGTACATTATTTTGGCTCCTGTAAAATAAAGTCTCGCATTTGGACCTTCTCTTACTGAAATTAATCTTCCCGAACCGTAATCGAGTTCTTGTCTTCCGGCACGAATGGTTAGTTTTTTATCTTCTTTCTGATATAGATTTACATCTAAAAAAAGATTCTGAACATTCAACTGATCTTCGTCAATTCCTCTTGGACCGTTGATTCTGCCGTCTTGCAAGGCGCTTCTTAATTGTGCAAATACTCTAAAGGTTTTTCCTAAATGAACATCGGCATGAAGATCATAACGCTGCAGGAAAAAGTTGTTGTGACCAATATTTAATCTTCCCCAATCTTCATTATTGAAATCAACGTATTCATATCGGGCTTCACCTCCAAGAGACATATAAAAATCTTTCTGTTTGTTTAACGGAATGAATTTTAGATTCTCATAAAAGTTTCTGTTTGAATCTTTTAGAAATTCGTAGTTTTCGTCATAACGCAAAAGTTTAAAGTTTTGTGCCGATGCAATGCTTCCCATTAAAAGAAAACACATCACGATGATTCCGAAGTTCTTGTTTTTTGACAATATGGATTTTGATGATTCCAACATAATGAAGGGAGAGATTTGTTTTTATTTATTTGTTTCAGTTCCGAAGCTTCGGGATCAGGTTGAAATGAATTAGTGTTTCAACATGTTGTGTGCATAATGAATTCCTAAACCGTAAGATCCGCCGTGTTTTTTCATTAAATTAGTTACCGGAACATACGTTTCCTGACGTGCCCAGTCTCTTTGAAGTTCTAATATATATTGGATAGAAGTTATAGGCTGCGCTCCAACTTGTATCATTCTTTGTATTGCACGTTCGTGAGCTTCTGTGCTTACATCTCCACAGGCATCTGTGATTACGTAAACTTCATAACCTTCTTCAATGGCAGATAAAGCGGGACCAACTATGCAAACTCCTGTCCATAATCCTGCAAGAACCAGTTTTTGTTTTTTAGTTCCGGTAATTGCTTTATAAGCGTTTTCGTCTTCCCAGGTATTCATCGTTGTACGGTCAATATATCCTGAAGTTGCGATTGGGTAATATTCTTCAATTTCAGGGAAAACCGGACCTGCAAAACTTTCTTCAAAAACAGTGGTTACAACCGTTGGAACGTTGAAGATTTTTGATGCGCCGCAAACAATAGCAACATTGTTACGCAATTCGCTTAACGGAATACTGCTTGTAGCAAATGCCATTTGTCCTTCGAAATCAATTAATACTAATGCGTGATTGTCTGGTGATAATAAGTTTACTGATGGTTTCATAAGTTTGATATTTAATATTATTAGTTAAGCTAACAAAATGCCAAATGTGTAATTGGCTATTATAGTGGGATGTATAATTTAAAGGGATATTTTTTGGTTACGATATTTCGTAGATTTATTATCTCTTTATTGAAATTTATATAGAATGTGTTGAAAGTTTACGAATCATTTCAGCAGAAACGGCGTCGGCATATATTCCGAATGCGCTGGTTAGAACACCTTTGATATTGTAGATTTCAGATATAATGCCGTACACAATATCTTCATCGCCGGGATCTGTATCTCCTTCAAAACGGAATAAATATTCGATTTTGAATTCTTCAGGTGACATCGTTTGTTTGTTATTATTATAACGAATACAGTTTTCGTCAAGATTGAAGTTTTCGGTAAATCCTTGTTGATTTAGCCATTGCAAAGCTTCTGTAACGGTATCAAATGATGGTTGTTGAATAGTACTCATGGTTGGAAAGTTTTAAAACTGCCTTTAAAAGCGGATCAATAAAGGCAGTTTTGATTAATTTTAAGAAACTTATGCTTTAATAAAAGCCAAAATATCGTTGTTGATCGTTTCTGCCTCTGTAGTTGGCATACCATGAGGAAAACCAGGGTAAGAGATCAATTTTCCGTTTTTCAAAAGTGCTGCAGCTCTTGGCGCTTGTCCGTAAGGAACGATCTGATCATCTTCTCCGTGCAAAACCAAAACCGGAATATCTAAACTTTTAAGATCTTCTGTAAAATCTGATTCAGAGAAAGCTTTGATTCCTTCATAATGAGCCAAAACCGAACCCATCATTCCCTGACGCCACCAATTGTGTTTAATTCCTTCCTGAACTACTTTTCCTTCACGGTTCCATCCGTAAAACGGAATTGGGAAATCATAAAAATATTGCGCTCTATTAAATCCTGTTCCTTGTCTGATTTCGTCAAAAACTGATAATGGAACTCCTTCAGGATTTGTTTCGTTTTGAATCATAATTGGTGTTACAGCGCTAATAATTACTGCTTTTGCAACACGTAATTTTCCGTATTTTGCTGCATAACGTATTACTTCACCACCTCCAGTTGAATGACCAACGTGAATAGCATCTTTCAAATCAAGAAATGCAGTTAATTCAGCAATATCTGATGCATAAGTTTCCATGTTGTTTCCTTCAGAAGTTTGACCAGAACGACCGTGTCCGCGGCGATCATGTGCAATAACTCTGTATCCTTGTTTTAAGAAAAACATCATTTGTGCATCCCAGTCATCACTTGATAATGGCCATCCGTGGTGAAAAACTACTGGTGTTCCTGTTCCCCAATCTTTGTAAAAAATTTCTGTTCCGTCTTGTGTTTTAAATGTGCTCATCTTTTTATGGTTTTAGATTATTAAATTGTTTGTATAATTGTTAAAATTTGAATTATAATAAAGTGTTGTTTTGGTTTTATTGATGTTGTTTTATTTCTTTGACAAACTTACAGCAGTTTCGAAAGTTTGTTAGTTAACCTAGATTAAGAAAAAAATTAATCTCAAAATTGCCATGTTTATGTTCTGCATTTTTAAATACTATTTATTTTACGCAGAGTAATTTTCAAACAACGTGCCGTTGAAGTTAAGCGATTGTTTTTAAGGGAATTGTGATTTTTGAAGCGATTTTTGTTTTACGGTATTTCGTAAAATTATTAATAGGAGATTATGATTTTATATAAATTATATAAAATTTAATTTTTTTTAACGAGGAGATTTATAAGGCGGATGTAAGGAAAAGCAAAAAAAAGCAAAGAAAACCATAGCCCGTGGTTTCAACCACGGGCTATGGTAAGATTTATTGAAATAGGGAAGGCATAATCCGTATTTTTTTTATGGAACACTTGTTATGTGTTGTAAATAATTATTGCATTCCCACGGTTAAAATCGTATTACAATTATATTAAATGAATAGAAAAAACATAGCCCGTGGTTTCAACCATGGGACACGTATTATAAATCGTTGCGTTTCCATGGTTGAAACCACGGGCTATGGCTGGATTTGTTGAAACAGGGAGGGTATAATACGTGTTTTTCCACGGAACACGTGTTATATATTATAAAAAATTATTGCGTTCCCATGGTTAAAACCACGGGTTATAGATGGATTTATTGAAATAGGGAAGATAAAATCAATGGCTTCAATTACGGAGATATTATATTTCCTTTAAAATCTTGAATACTTCATTAATTTCATAATCTAACGCTTTTATTTTTTCTATTGTTTCAGAATTAAATTGCTCTCGTTTGGCTTCTTTTTCAATAGTAGATAAATAATTACTAAGATCTTTTAGCATGAAAATATCCAGACTGGATTTCATATTGTGGCAAATTCTCATTGCTGTATTGTAATCGTTATTACGAATGGCTTTACCTAATTCTATAACTTCGTTAGGAATTTTTTCCAGAAAAAGATCAATCATGTCTTTTCTAAAATCTGCTTCACCGCTTGAAACCTCATCAATAAAAGAAAAATCGATTATTCTCTTTTGTATCGGATCAACATCTTTAGTGATGACTGTTTTTATAGCTTCTAAAAGTTGTTCCTGCTTAAAAGGTTTAGGAACGTAAGCATTCATCCCAATTTTATAACAAAGTTCCTGCTCGCCTACGAGCGAGTGCGCGGTCATTGCAATAATAGGAACTTTTAAGTTCATTTCGTTTCTGATGTATTCTGTCGTTTGATAACCGTCTTTTATTGGCATCTGAAGATCCATTAATACTAAGTCATATTCATTTTTGGATAAAAGGGCGATTCCATCTTCACCATTTCCAACAATATCCAGTTTAAAGCCAAAATTTTGAATAACACTTTTTACCAGTTTTTGGTTTAAAACATTGTCTTCGCAAAGCAATATTTTAAGATCTCCGTGATTACAGGCAGTTGTTGTTTCAACCGTGGTTTCAATATGATTCGTTTTCTTATAAGTAAGAATAAAGAAAAATTCTGAACCAAATCCGGGTTTACTTTTTACCTGAATTTCAGAGTTCTGCAATTCAATAAGTTGTTTTACAATATTAAGACCAAGTCCTGTGCCGCCAAATTTTCGTGTTGTGCTTTCTTCGGCTTGTGTAAATCTTTCGAAAATGCTTTTAAGTTTAGCTTCATTAATTCCAATTCCGGTGTCTTTTACAGAGAATCTAAGCGAGTATTGATCATTAGTTTCATCAATCTTTTTTACCGAAATCGTTACTTCACCTTCTTCTGTAAATTTTAGTGCATTTCCGGCAAGGTTAACCAGTATTTGATTCAATCGTCCCTGATCGCCAATTACCATTTCCGGCATATCGGCATCTAGAAAAAGATTGAATTCGACATTTGCTGAAACTTTTACTTTTAGTAAATCATAAACGTGTTTCAGTGTATTTTTTAAATGGAACGGTTCTTCATCGATAGTCAGGTTTCCGGATTCAATTTTGGATAGATCCAGAATATCATTTACGATTAAAAGTAAATTCTCCTGAGCAATTTGTACACTATTAATATAATCACGTTGAATTGTATCGAGAAAAGTTTGTGCCAGAAGATCTGTAAAACCAATAATAGCATTTAAAGGCGTTCTGATTTCGTGACTCATATTAGCAAGAAAACTGTCTTTTGCGAGAACTGCACGTTCGGCAATTTTTTTCTGAGCCGCCAGGTCAATATTTTTTGTTCTTAATTCTAATTGATTGATAATGTGCTTTGCCACAATTGAAAGTGCATTTCGCTGATTTTCATTCAACTCTTTAGAGACATGGTCGATTGCACAAATAGTTCCAATATTATAACCGTCAGGCGTTGTAAGTGGGATTCCGGCATAGAATCTCACCTTAAAACCATCAAGAACATTAGGATCGTTTTTGAATCTTTCGTTTAAAAAAGTATCGGATATTTCAACCAATTCGGATTGCATAATTGTATATCTGCAAAAACTAATATCACGAGGGACTTCTGTTACTCCAATTCCAATTTCAGATTTAAACCATTGTCTGTTTTCATCTATAAAAGAAATATGCGCAATGGGCACACTACAGATATAAGCAACGAGTGCTGTTGCATCATCAAAAGCATATTCAGGCAAAGTATCGAGAATATTATATCGTTTTAATGCAGCAAGTCGCTCTTTCTCGTTCTTAGGTACAGGTTGTTGTAGATTATTCATTCAGTCAATAGGGAAAATGCAAAAGTATAGAGAATGTGATATAAACATATGTTAAATATGGCTTAGAACTGATTATTTCGCTATTTTAGAGGGAAAATTATACTATTTGAAAAATAAAATAAGAATATACTTCTACAAAAATGTTTGTGAAAGTTCTCTTTAATTTTAGGAAGAAATGCGCATGTTCTAAAAATATAGTATTAATTTAACTGCTCAAATAAGATAGGAGGAGACTGTGTATTTAAAATAAGTATTGGCGTCTAATCTTAAGGATCTTAAAAATAAAATACCATGGAAAATTTAAAAAAAGTGTACATAGCCGGAGGTTGTTTTTGGGGAATGGAAGACCTGTTTCGTGTGCGACCTGGAGTAAAAGATACCGAAGTTGGTTATATTGGTGGAGACAACGAAAATCCAACTTATCCAAATCATCCGGGACATGCAGAAGGAATAGAAATTACATACGATGCAAACGAAACTTCGTATAAAGAATTATTAGACTATTTTTTCAGAATGCATGATCCAACAACGATAGACAGACAAGGT
Organism: Flavobacterium sp. 90; assembly: GCF_004339525.1. Taxonomy (NCBI): domain Bacteria; kingdom Pseudomonadati; phylum Bacteroidota; class Flavobacteriia; order Flavobacteriales; family Flavobacteriaceae; genus Flavobacterium; species Flavobacterium sp. 90. The sequence goes on from NZ_SMGE01000001.1 coordinate 5,210,777, forward strand.
AATGACAGAGGTTCAAGTTACCGATCTGCCTTATTTATTCAGAATGAGGAGGAAAAACAAGATGCTGAAGAAGTAATTAAAATTGTTGATGATTCAGGCAAATGGCCTGGCAAAGTTGTTACAACACTGGAACCTTATTCTAAATTTTGGACTGCCGAAGAATATCATCAGGATTATCTTGTGAAGAATCCAAACGGTTATACTTGCCATTTTGAGCGATTCGGAACTTCTTTTTTATAAATGAAATTATTTCAGAAAAAGCATATATAGACACTAGATTTGCTGGCATACTGATAATCAGGCATTTTTTTGAATTATGATTAACCTATTAAGTACAGTAGATTATGATTGTATAATAGCTATTGGTTTATTATAAAAAATAACTCTAAGTTGAACCCACAAACAAATTAAATAAAAAAATTTGTCATGAAGATTAAAATAGACTGGATTGTAATTAAAAACTCGCACCAATGGTGCGAGTTTTTAATTAATTTCTTCTCTAATTCAGCTTAACCGGAAGAGCTTAAAAACTTTTAACTCTTGAAAAAACTAGAATTATATAAGGTTCTTTTTATACAATTATTTAAAATTTATTTTCGACTTCTGCCGCCTGGAGCATTAAATAATGCAGATCTGTGTTTTTTACAAAAGGTTTTAAAAGTTCGCTTCCCGGGCCAAACATCGCCAGTTCAACATAATCTGCAGAATGATCCATGCTGATCCATCCAACAGAATTTATTTTTCCCTGCATTTCTGCAAAAGCTTTGTAAGGCAGTTTTTTGTAATTATACAAACCGTCTTCTTTATGTAACCCATCATAATAACCTAAGACTGTTTTTGCATCTTCATCCGAAACAGAGTGTCCATTTGCTTTTTCTATAATTTCCTTTACTTGGGAAACTGAAGTATCTGTCTTTATTTGATTCAAAATCCACTCATTGGTTTGGGTATAGTGCTGAATGCTGTCAAAATTATCATTGGCGTTTTTTCCATAAATTATTCCAGGATTTGCATTTCCGTGATCTGTTGTGATAATAACTAAAGTTTCTTTGTCTTTCTCTGCAAAATCTATTGCTACTTTTACTGCTTCATCAAATTCAATCTGGTCATTTATCAAACCAGCAATGTCGTTAGCATGTGCTGCCCAATCTACTTTTCCACTTTCAATTTGCAGAACAAAACCATTTTTATGATTTTTCATTCTGTCAATAGCTTTTTGCGCCATTTCACCCAGGCTTGGGACAGCTTTCTTTAAATTTTCATCACTATTTCTATCCACATAATAGGGAAGTCCATCATCAGCAAATACTCCCAAAATAGGTTGCGAACTTGAAGCTGCTTCCATTTCAGAGCGCGTTTTTACAACCTGATATCCTTTCGAACTAAAAGCTGCGAACATGTCTTTTTTATCTTTCCTTAATTCTGGACTGAAATAGTTTGCACCGCCACCCATCATAACATCAAAGCCAAGCTCTAAATATTGTTCGGCGATATCGTCCTGAGCATTTCTGCTTTTACTGTTAACACAAAACCCAGCCGGAGTGGCGTGCGTTATGGGAACGGTCGTAACACAACCTGCCATTTTTCCCGCCTTTTTAAATTTTTGCCAAATAGGCAAATGTGGTTCTCCTTGCGGACTAACATTTAGTACACCATTGTCTACTCTAAAACCTCCTCCCCAAGCAGAGCTGGCTGCTGATGAATCTGTAACTATAGAACTCGCAGAGGCGGTATCCATTAAAGCTCTTGACACCTTATTGTCTTTATATAATTGTATCCAGTTGGAGCCTTTACCGGTTTTTCTGTTCAAAAATAAATCGGCCATGTTTAATGTTCCTGTGCTCATACCGTCACTAACCAATAAAATAATATTTTTTGCTTTCTTATTTTTATTAATGGATTCTAAATCCAAAATATTAGCAGAACCCTGTAAAGGATTCATCACTACTGCGCCAATTGTAAATAAGGAGCCATTTTTAAAGAACTTTCTTCTGTTCATTATTGTGTTATTTATAAGTGTTTTTCAAAGATAATCAATAAACTAAATTAACTGTAAGAATAGCAGATTAAGCCTAACTATCCTGACTTATTGCATTTTTGCAAAAATATTTTCAATTGTCATAGTTATGGATGCATTTTTTTATTTTTTAAATATTCCAGTAATTCTTTTGGTCTGTCAGTTTGAATTATGTTAGCACCTTTTTTTATTATCCATCCCCAGGATTCATCAGGTTTGCTCTCATCTACCGCAGTATCATCATCATGTCCACCGTTTAAAGATGCCCAAAGACTGTTAATCCAAACACCATAACCTTTGTTTTTCAGCATTGGTAAATCATTAATTGTTTTGATTGTATCGGTGTCAAAAACAGGCTGAAAAACAGTTTTTTTATGACTCATATAACTGTTTACAATCTCTTGAGCATGACTGTCTGTATAGCGAATAATGGGCATTAATACTACTTCGGTATCTACTTTTCCATATTTAGATTCTACACTTTCTAAATTGGTGTTATCATCAATATTGATAAATGTCTGATCGAACATATTATGTTTTTTGATGAGCGCTACGACCTCGCCAAAATATTCGTAACCCTTGTCTACGTCAATCAATATTTTGCCTTTTGCGGTAAGAAGCATTTCTTCAAATGTTGGAATTTGATGTAAAGTAGGTCTGCCCAAACCATTTTTAAGTTTAAATTTCTGAATTTCTTCCAAAGTATAATCTTCCGGTTTTCCTTTGCCGTTAGTCGTACGGTCAATGGTTCTGTCATGCATTACAATTAACTGCCCATCTTTGGTTCTTTTCAAATCCAATTCCATAATATCAACACCCATATCGATGCAATATTTTAATCCTAGTAAAGAGTTTTCCGGAGCATTTCTCCAATCGCCGCGGTGTGCAGTAACCAATATTTCTTTATTTTTTGGATTAAACAATTGCTCTAGTTTTTGTTGTGGCAAAAGCGACTTTCCCTTTTTTTGAGCCTCTGCCTGATAACAAAAAAGAGTTGTTAGAAGAATAAGGGCTAAATATTTATTATACATCGTATTTTTTGTTTTAAAATTAATTAGAATTATAAGGTCCGAACGATTTTTTTATTTGAATCTTACCGCTTACCGTTTCAGCAATAAGAACATAAAACGAATTGCCTCCCGGTAAAACCCGAACAATTACGTGTCCAAACATACTTTTATATCCTTTGGTAAACCAATATCCTAAGGTGTGCTTGGTAACTTCTTGAATATTGGTCGCAAAAATATTTTTTTCTCCTTTATAAATATGGTCGGATAAAAGTCTGTGCATTACTTCCTGACCGGGATGGTCGCTACACCAGGTTTGCTCTACCACAACTTGTGGTTGCAAATACGAAAGGAAATTTTCGTTGGTACCATCACGATTACCATGATGATCTAAGGTTGTTACTTCTACTTTGCCTACAGCTTTTGCCATTGGAGTTTCTGTATCAAACCATTTGGGTAAACCATAACCTTGCAATCCTGTGTTATCTCCACCGGTGAAGTAATCAAATTTTCCATAACTAAGTTTTATGGCAAGGCTCAAAGGATTTTCGTTGAATTTTCCTTTTTTAACGATGCTATCGGCTAGAATGTATTCCTGTGTTTGATTGCCAACACCGGTCCAAATGGTGCCGCTGCTCTTAACTCCGGTTATGCGAAAATTTGGGTATTTTTTTGTATTTTTCATAAGCACCAATTGATCCGAATTTCCTACACTAAGACCTTCTGCTTTCAGACCTTTTGTTTTATTTTCTGCAATGAATTTTTGATAATTAAGGAAAATACTGTTTTCTTCGGTATAATATTTATTCAAATCAAGAGGGAAATTGTAGTTAGGAGCGCTACGGTCAATCAGTTTTTTGATGGGAACCAAATCACCAACCTGCGTAATTCCCGTAAGTTTGTATCCGCCTTGCAAAGCTGTTTTGCTATCTGGTCGAATTACTCCCATGTGATCTGTGTGAAAATGGGTAATAAGAGCATAATCAATTTGTTTAACCTGCGGATAAACCTGTTTCATATAATCAACAATCCATTCGCCTGAATTTTTACTCGAATCAGGATAGGGAGGTGTTACCGTCAAGGGCCAACTTCTGGAATCAGGTCCTGCATAATAGGTGTCGTCCATATCTCCGGCATCAACCATCATGGTTGTTCCGTCCGGTAATATAAAAAAGGTACAAACACCCCGACCAGTGTTGATATGGTGAATATCAAGGTATCCTTCTTTCCAAAGAATGTTGGTTGTATCATTATTCTCTTGCGCTACTGCAAAAGTGTAAATGAAAAAAGTGAACAATGCTATTGATAGCTTTTTCATCTGTGTATGAATTAGTTTTTTATAAAAATCACTATACTTCAGTATCAAATTGTAATGCTGAAGTATAGCAATTCTGGACTTATTACTATTGATAATCCTTATTTTGTGTTATGGTAGGATCAGCATCTCTTTGATTTTGCGGTATAGGCATTAAAAGGAATTGAGGAGTCACGGTCGTAGGTTTGTTTTGGGAAATAAACCAGGCGTTCATCGTACTTATTGCTTTTCCGGTTCTTAGTAAATCTAACCAACGATAACCTTCTCCTATCAATTCTAAACGCCTTTCCAGTTCAATGGCATCACGTAAATCAGCTTGTGTAAGGGCAGTTGAAGGAGCGAGTCCGGCTCTGTTTCTCACTTTGTCTAATGCTGGTTTTGCCGTTGTAAGCGTATTACCTAATTCGTTTTCAATTTCGGCTTGCATCAATAACACGTCAGCATAGCGAAGTACCACTGTATTACTTCCGCCATCAGCAGGAGGTGTTGGTGATACGGGTTTTTTCAGTTTATTATTGTACGGAGTACCAGCAGAAGAAAGCTTAACATAGTTATCTTTTCTTTTATCTCCGGCAACGTATTTGCCGTATAATTCTTTGGTAGGCAAGCTATGTCCTTTGGCACCACTTATTAGGCCTGATGGCGAAAACTGTTGAGCCATAGTGCTTCCCTCAGTATTACTGTTTATACCTGAACCAAACTGCACTGAAAAAATGAATTCACTTGCATTTTCATTTGCCAAATCAAAAAGTGTAGTTGGATCGCTAAATAGGGCGTGCGCACCAGAATTTACAACAGCATCAATTTGGATTTTTGCGTTAGCATAATCTTTTTGTACAAGATAAACCTTGCCCAACAAAGTCTGAGCCGCAGTTTTTATTACACGTCCCTGTTGTGTTGTCAATGTAGGCAAAGTCGAAATCGCATCTGTAAGATCTTGGATTATTTGCTTATAGACATCGGCTGCCGGTTGGCGACCTTTACCAAAATATACATTTGGATCTTTGGTCTCGTCAGTTGTCAAAGGTACATCACCATAAAACTGTACCATATTAAAGTAAATTAAGGCTCTTATGAACTTCATCTCTCCAATTCTGGAGTTTTTTACAGCATCTGTTTTGTAGGATACTCCGGCTATTCTGTTCAATACTACATTACAGCGTTGTATGGTAACATAGCTGGCTTTCCAGTTATCGGCAAGCATTCCATTTGAAGGAACGGTTTTAAATTCTTCTAAATCTCCGTAAATTGCACCGTCATTTGCCGGTACTTCTTCATAAGTATTATCAGAAGGCACTTCGCCCATGGCTGGCAAATACAAGCCATACAATCCATTTGCTTGTAATGAGGCATAGGTTGCTACTACATATTCTTCTACTTCGGTTTCGGTAGTCAAAAACTTAGCCGACTCTTTATCAGTTATAGGATGCTGATCCAGGTCACTGGTGCAGGAAACAAGAGAGACAGCACCAATTATTGCAAAAAATATTTTTTTCATTGTATTCGTTTTAGTTGTTAAAGAGAAATATTGGTACCAAAAATAAACGTCCTGGCTACGGGATAATTGGATGTAGCTTGCCCGTTTGTTAAGGCAGAGCCTGTAGTTCCTTCTGGATTCGTTCCTCTGTATTTTGTAATGGTGAACAAATTGTTTCCGCCCACATAAATTTTCATGTTTGCTATTTTGGCTCTTTTTACTACAGATGAAGGAAGTGTATAGGCAAGTTGTATATCACGAAGCCTCAAATAATCGGCATCAAGGATATACAAATTAGATGCTTTTGTAGCTCTTCGGGCTGCCGAAAAATTTCCTAAGTTGGGTTGAGCAAAAATTCCATTCGGATTATCAATAGGATGGTATCTGTTTTCAAAATAATATTTTGTTGGCAGAGCAAATCCTTCTCCGGCTTCTCCTCTTGAAGCTAAATTTGATTCATACACTTTACGGCCCTCAACACCTGTTAATGAAAAGGATAATGAAAAGTTTTTGTAAGCAAAAGTATTGGAGAATCCATAAGTGAATTTTGGAGAATAAGTCCCCATTGGTGTCCAGTCTTTGGTGTCAATTATGCCATCTCCATTTACATCTTTTACAATATAATCTCCCATTTGCGTACCTGGTAATTTGGGTGTCTTTGGATCATTAAACTGCTCTTGTGTTTTATACACACCCATAACCTGATAACCGTAAAACTCGGCTATAGGACCGCCCACTTTTGTAATAATACTACCTATATCACCAGCAATTATTTGTGTCTGACCTGGAGCCAAAGCCAATACTTCATTTTTATTGAAAGAAATATTCGCAGCAGGATTCCATTTTACCTGACCTAAATTGATATCACTGGCAGAGATACTAAAGTCCAGACCTTTATTTAGAACTTTTCCAATATTTTGTAAGGAGCTACTAAAGCCCGATTGTTGCGGGACAGGCACATCCAGCAATAAATTAGAAGTAGTGGCATTATAATATTCGGCAGTAATGTCAATTTTTTTAAACAATTGCAAATCCAGACCTAGATTATAAGACGTATTGGTTTCCCACGAAAGGTTTAGATTTGGTGTTGTTGAAGCACTAAAACCCGAAGCAGGCGTATTGCCCCATATATAATTGTTGGCAGCATTACCACCTGTTACAATACCCAATGAGCCATAAGAACCAATTTGATTGTTGCCTGAACGTCCCCAGGTCGCTCTCAATTTTCCGAAACTAACAACATCTTGCTCAGGGAAAAATCCTTCTTTACTAAAAATCCAACCAGCTGTTACCGAAGGGAATTTTCCCCATCTGTTATCAGCTCCAAATCTGGAAGAACCATCCATTCTATAAGAGAACGAGGCAATATACTTATCTGCAAAAATATATTGCAATCTTGAAAAATAAGAGATTTGCACCCATCTGTATCTGTTAGGATTTACAGTAAAAGAACTGGCCCCGGCAATGTTATCTATATTATCATCGGCAATATTAGCTCCGGTTATGATCGTTGAGAATGAATTTTCTTTCTGGTAACTGTAGCCTGTCAAGAGTGTAAAATCGTGCTTGTCAATTTTTTTAGAATAGGTTAAGGTATGTTCCAATAAGTAATTCGTTAATGATCCGTCAGTCTCTGAGGTAATTGCCGGCTTAGGTGCAGGTGTGCGATAAGCTCCCAGATTAGACGGGTTATAAAAATCAAACATACTTTGTGAAAAATCTCCGCCTAAAGTAAATTTATATTTTAAGCCTTTTATTATAGCATAGTTGATAAAAGCATTTCCATAAAGTTTGAAGAAAGTACGGTTGTTTTTTACCATATTAAGATAAGCAATCGGATTTTCTACTAAGGCACCATCTTCGGGCTGATTGGCTTTTATTTGTTGACTAATAGCCAAAGTACCGTCATCATTATACGGTTTGAAGAAAGGATACATTACTGCTATTGCACCAATTGGTTCGTCAAAACTACCATTGGCATCATAATACCGTTGTGTTGTATAAGAAGGATTAAGGCTTATGCCAAATTCAGCCCTATCAGATATTTTATTGTTCAGTTTTATACTGGCACTGTAACGTTTTAGTCCGTTTTCGACCACTAAACCTTCCTGATTAAAGGCATTGAAAGAGGTATAGTAAGATGTTTTTCCGTTGCCGCCGCTCAAAGCCACATTTATATTACTTATAGGTGCTGTACGGAATATTTCATTCGACCAGTTTGTATCTGTTAGGCCGGTTTGGTTGTTTAAGTAAGGATCCAGATAATTTAGACGTAATTCTCTAAGCGAAGCTCCTTTTGCAACTCTGGTCGCACGGTCATCGGTTATACTTCTGTTCGCTGGATCTTTTGATATATAGCCCTGATCTCTTGCTTCAGTAAAAAAAATAGCGGCATCATGCGCATTAACATATTCTACTTTATCTGATCGTTGTTGAAATCCGCTGTAAGCATCTATAGTTACATTAAATATGTCGGCCTTACTTTTTTTGGTGGTGATAAGAATTACGCCATTTGCCGCTCTGGAACCGTAAATAGATGCAGATGCAGGATCTTTCAATACTTCAAGGCTTTCTATGTCATTTGGATTAATGTAATTGAAAGAAGTTCCTTCCGTTAGAGGAAAACCATCTACTACAACCAAAGGGCTGCGTCCTGCAGTCAGCGTACCAATACCTCTAATGAGGATTTGAGGATTTGAACCCGGTTGCCCGGAAGCTTCGTTAATTTGAATACCGGCAGCTTTACCGCTCAATTGCTGAGCAAAGTTGCTTCCGCTATAATTAGATAATTGCTCCGCACTCACTTTGGTCACAGAACCTGTAACAAAACGCTTTTGCTGGGTACCATAACCAACCACGACTACTTCGTTTAATTTCTCGTTGCCATCTTTTAGCCTTGCCAAAAGTGTGTTAGTACCTGCTTTTACTGTAAATGAATTTATTTGAGTAGATTGATATCCTACAGAGGAAAAAGAGAAGTTATAGATTTCTCCTAATTTTAGTGCAGAAGTTGTAAATAAACCTTTTTCATCAGTAATACTTGAGTCTACTATTTTATGATCATTGTTTTCAATTTGTACGGTTACTCCCGGAAGAGACTCGCCATTTTCGGATATTACTGTACCCGATACAATTGGGTTTTGCGTTTGTGCAATGGCCTGAGTGACAACAAACAGTAATAGGCAGGTAAGTAAAGGCCATTTTCTTTTTTTTGGCATAAATAATAGATTCATTTTGTTTTTTTGTTTTAGGCGTTAAATTTTAATTGTTCTACTTTGTTATAATGAGTTTTCCTTGCTCTTCTTTTAATTTTAATTCATTCATATTTACTATGATGGATAATACAGTGTTGAGCTTATCTGTTTGTTCAACTCTTCCTGTAAAATAAAGTCCTTCAACAGTTTCCTTGTCGTAGTCTATAGTCGTTTTGTATCTTTCACTTAGTTTCTGTAGTACCATATTAAGTGGTGTATTATTGAAATTAAGAGAGCGATTGTTTGTCACTATTTGATTCTTAGAAATAATTTTAGCCATAGTTGGCAGCGTATTTTCGTTTAATCTAAATGTGCTTATTTCGTATTTGGCACTTAGCTTATTCAAAGTCACCAATTGTCCGGGTTTTAGATAGATATCCGGAATGTTTTTCCCCTTGCTATGTGTATCTCGCACTCTTACGTGTCCTTCAAAAAGTTTTACCTCAATTTGATTCTCCTTAGTGCTGGTTACTAAGAATTGTGTGCCCAGTGCGGTGGTAGCAAATCCCTGAGAAAATACGCTGAAAGGTCTTGCCTTATTTTTGGCAACTTTAAATATTGCTTTTCCTTTGAGGTTGATTATCCTGTCTTTTTTATTAAATTCCTGATTGTAAGAAATCGCACTTTTAGGAAATAAAACAATTGCAGATCCATCAGGCAAACCAACATTTATGCTATGATGTTGCTTATTTTGAATTATTTTGAATTTTTGAATTACTTGCGCAATTTTGTTATCTGGTGTATTCAGGGAGTGATAATTTATTTGAAAAAGAAATAAAGTACAAATACCAACTATAGCTGCTGCGGCCCACCAGATATATCTTGAACCAAAAGTCAATCGTTTTGGTTGACGCATTTCCATCTCGTCAATAGATTTCAAAATGCGCTCTAAAAGTATTGCCTTGTTTTTATTGTTTTGAAGAGGGTCAGTGTCCTGCTCGTATAATTTTCTAAAATGATTTTTGACTTGATTACTTTCTTCGTCGTTTACATTTTTTAAAGCATTTTCCAATATTGTGATTTCTTCGGAACTTATAGTCCCTTTCCACAATTTTTCAATAAGTGATTGAATTTTACCCATAGTATAAATTAAATGTCTTGTCCTTAAAATAAGAAGGGGTATTTGTCATACCGCAACTATTCTAAAAACGCACGACATCCAAAAATGGGGGGTGTAGTGTTCGTTAAGGAATTATGAACAAAAAAAGGATTAATTGTAAAATTCCAGGCTTTGCACGCAAACAGACTACATATGGAAGTATAAACCGATGATAAATAAAGATATCGCCGATTCTTTTTTGTAGGTATTTACGGTGTAGGTATGCACAAATTTTAGAGCAAGGGTAATATGCTCTTTTACCGTTTCTGAAGATATGTTCATAATTTCGGCAGCCTCTGCATAGGTTTTTCCTTGTAGTTTACAAAGTTCAAAGGCTTGTTTTTTGCGCAACGGTAACTGATTAATAGCTTCCGCTAAAATATTTTCTTTGATGTTCTCTATTTCGACTTCACTTTCAGGATCATATTCAAAATTGACATCTGCTTTCATGGATTCCAGATACTTTCTTTCTTTAATCAATTTTCTGATATGAGAAATAGACTGATTGTAACTAACAGAGAACAACCATGAAGCTACTGCGTGCTCATCGTCAAATTTGTGTTTGTTTTCCCAAAGTTTCAAAAAAACTTCCTGCAATACATCTTCAACAACATCGGTGTGTGGGATAAGCCGTGCGATATTGTTAAATACGATTTGTTGATATTGATTATAAACAGCTACAAAAGCATCTTTATTACCGTTGGCAAAAGAAATAATAATCTCATCATTTAGCTTATTTAAAGACATTTAGCTGTTTATTGTAAATAGTGAGTGTACCAATTGTAATAAATTATCATTATTAGTTTTTATTTAAACGAATAATAAATTTGATTTTATTTTGCGAAATTATACCCTCCCTAACAAACTCTTATTATGTTATTCGTTAACAAAATAATACCAAATCATTAAGTTGTTATTATAAGTGATATTTTCCCACAAGAAAGATAGCTCTTGAAATAGAATTCCTCTGAAGATTCCAAAATACTATCCAGAGTGAGTATTATTTAGGAACTACTAAAAAAATTTACAGTGCCAATATTACCTTTTAATTTATAGGTTTTGTTTTTATTTGATAATTCTTTTAAGCAAAGTTATTGTAGTGCTTTTTCAAAATCATAACCGTATCTGGAATGAAATTTTTTGATGCGGTAATTGCCGTTTGCATCTTTGTTATTAATATTCAATTGTATTCTAAAGCTTTGTATTTCTTAATCATAGACTAGTTTTGACAAAGTCTTCATTGTAAAAAAAAGCACAAACTCCATTAAATAGATTGATAATTTATTATAGTAAATGGATTGTTAATATTAATAAAAGGTAATGTTAAAAATGCCGTAACCTGAGTTGAAAGATTAAATTGTTTTTTTGATATAAAAATTTTTTTATGGAAAATAACAATGATTTAGGGAGAAGAAAGTTTCTTAGAAATTCTTTATTGGTTGCTGGAGGAGTTTTCATCGCTCCACTTATAGAAAGCTGTAGTAACGATGATAAAACAGATAATAGTAGCGCTCCAGATGGAATGAAAAATGAAGGGTTTGAGACAGGAGTAGCCAGTTTTGATCCTACTGAAACCGGAGTAATTATCTGGACAAGATATTCAACAGGTTTAGATGCTGAAATTACCTGGGAGTTAAGCAAGGATGCCGCCTTTTCTGAAGTAACAAGAAAGGGGCAGGCCGGAGCATCTTCGACGAATGATTTTACAATAGCGGTAGATATTCAGAACATTTCTTCCAATACAAAATATTATTATAGATTTTATAATGCCAAAACCAAACAAGTAACTGTTACCGGAGAAACTCGTACGCTGCCTTCTAAAACAGATAGTGTAAATGATGTAAAAATGGCTGTTGTTTCCTGTTCTAATTTTCCGGCAGGACTTTTCAATGTATATGGAGCGATTGCTTCTTCAGATGCCGATGTAGTGGTTCATCTTGGGGATTATATTTACGAATATGCACCGGGACAGTACGGAACAAATCCTTTTACCAATGCATTGGGCAGAGAACATAAACCAGCCAGAGAAATTTTAAGTCTCAGCGATTACAGAGAGCGTTACAGACAATATAGAGGAGATAAAAATCTTCAGCTTCTTCATCAGAAAAAGCCTTTTATATGTGTTTGGGATGACCATGAGTTTGCTAATGACACCTATAAATCCGGTGCCGAAAACCATCAGCCATCCGAAGGAGATTTTCAAATGAGAAAAATGGCTGCTTTTCAAGCTTATAGCGAATATATTCCCCTTAAAACAGGAAAAGATCTTAGAATTTACAGAAGTTTTAATTTCGGTACTATTCTTTCACTTTATATGATGGATACCAGAGTTATAGCAAGAGATAAGCAGATGAGTTATGCTGATTATATTGATAATGGTGGAAATTTTGACCAGACAAAATTTAGAACAGATCTTTTAAGCCCAAGCAGAAAATTAATAGGAAGCGAACAAATGACATGGTTAGGATCACAGATCAATGCAGATACTGCTAAATGGAAAGTATTAGGTCAGCAGATTCTGATGACAAAAATGCTGATTCCTGCAGAGCTACTGCTGCTTTTGAACCAAATTTTAGCAGAAGTAGACCAATTAGGAAGTGCACAGCCAGCGACCATGCAGGCTCTTGTTAATGCAATATCAGAACTTGTCGTTATTAAAATGAGACATAAACAAAGTGATCCTTCTTTGACTGCTCAGGAAATTGCGAGAGTTACCACAACTTTGCCATACAATCTGGATGCCTGGGATGGTTATTTTGCAGAAAGAGAACAATTGTATGCGATACTTTCTGGAAAAAATGTTGTGGTTTTAGCCGGAGACACTCATAATGCATGGATGGGGAAACTTACCGATATGCAGGGAAATCATCTAGGAACTGAAATAGCGTGCAGTTCTGTTTCTTCGCCAGGACTGGAAGCTTATCTTGGAATTACATCCGATCCTAAAAAGGCGATAGAATTAGCACAAGCATTTACAGTACTGATTGATGATTTAGAATATGCAAATTTGTATAAACGAGGATATACATATCTTAAATTTACATCATCTGGTTCTGAAGCTGAATGGCGATTTGTAGATAATGTAACAACTGAGACGATCAATACTATTACAGAAAAGAAATATACGATAGCATAATATATTTATGTTTATTTGGTACTGATAGAACTTTTTCGGTACTGCAAAAAAACTTAATAAATTGCAATTATAAATTAAATCGGGGCAGGAGTAATCATGTTCCGATTTTTTATATCATTCTTTATCAGTACTATAATGATAGTTCAGTTTTTGAAAACACTTGCCTTCAGGTCACAACCAGACAGACCGAATTTTAAAGGAATTCTAAATAAAAAAAGGAAACAGCGAGTAAACGCTGTTTCCTTTTTTATTAGTTTTTAGAAAAACAATTCAGATTTATCTGCCGCTTGAGGCTGTTATTTTTCCTAATTGAAGTCTATAGTCAGGTCTTTTTGTATTAGATATATCAACAAAAGTTTCTTTGTTATCAGTTTGTGAGTAAACATTAAAGAATACGCTGTTTCCGTACCAGTTTTCTAAATCTGTATTGTCAGCTTTGTTTTCTGTAAAGATATTACCACTGCATTGATTAAAGAACATTTCTTCAAATCTGATTTTTTTTAGATTAGCATCATTGATTTCAGTTTTGCTGTCTATCAACACCGCAGGATTAAAACCAGAAACTACACTTCTTTTCATTTCCAAAGATGAATTTTCAGCAACGTAAATAGCTTCTTTTATTAAACCAGACTGAATATCGGCTTTAATATTTTCGCTATCGTTTAACATTGTTAAGTTTGTAGCTGTAACAAATGTTGCTTTTTTAGTAAAGTCAGTTTCGTTTTTCTTTTCATAGGATTTTACCTCCACACATCTGGATCCATCTTTATTGCTCGATAAATAAGATGACCTTACAGCTAATGAATTAAATAATCGGCATTGGACTCCCTGCGTAAATTTAAAATCATCATTAATAGATTTAAAGGATACTAATTGAGAGATATTCACATCACCTCCATAAAAAGCAAATGAATCACCACCTGAGTAACTTACCATGATATTCTCCAAAATGGTTTTATTACCCACTCCTGCAACAGTCAATCCATTAAAAGGATCCATTCCTTTAACTTTTTTACCGGCAAATTCAATTCGTACATATTTTAATACTCCTGAATTTGAAGCTTGGTTGTTCCCTCCATATATAGTAAGTGCCGGATCAAGATCCATACTGTAAGAACCAGCATTGCCAAATTTATTTATTGGAGCATCACCAAGAATTACTAAGCCACCCCAATCGCCTGCTTTTTTCATGCTTTGGTTTGAGGTAAATATAATAGGGTCTGTTTCCTGTCCTGCCGCCATGATTTGGGCTCCTTTTGTGATTACAAGAGTACCTTTTGAAACAGCATCTCCAATAATTACTGTACCAGGCTCAATAGTGAGCACTGCATTATTAGTCACATATACATTTCCTTGAAGTATATATACATTTCTTTTCAGCAGTTTTGTATTTTCAGTAATATTTCCAGCTAAAATTTGATTAGCATCTTTAGAATCAGTCTTTTGAGGCTTAAATTCTGTCCAGTTATCCAGCCAGTTGCTGTATCCTATAATTCCTTTTTCCTGTTGTGCACTTGCGCCAGCAGCTGCAAGCAGCAGGCAAATCATTAGAGTAATTTTTTTCATAGTCTTGGGGGCTATTAGGTATTATATGTTTTTTTGACATCCAGAAAACAAAGTATATAAATTAACAACATTTTTTGCAATCTTCGGCAATTAATCTGAAAAATAATATCATTTTAAAAAATGATAAAGCAAATTGCCGTGGTGTCCATTACAAATATAGAGAAACAAGTTGAAGTCTGCGAATAGATTTACTCATATTTAACATCAGAGAGAGAAAATTTAACAGTGCAGCTAATATCGCCTTGCACAGCAATTAAATAATAAACTTCGGAAGGTATCAGACAGGTACAATAATGGTACAAATAGGATAAACTATCTGCAAATGAAATTATATAAACAGAAAGAGTCCCAGTTAAAATGCCGTTTTAAAACATTTTAACTGGGATTCTTTGTTTTATTTTGTGATGTTTTGTGTGCTCTATTTTCGATGCAGAAATTAGAAGTCCAGTGTTTGCTGGTGTTAACAGATCTCGAGGTACAAATAAAGTATTAATCTGAACAAAATAACACAAAATAACAACAAACAAACTTTTATAAATTTTTCAATTGAATGACCGTATTTTGTCAATTTGTAGAAGTATATTTTTAAGAACACATTAACCCAGAGGTTAGTATAAAAGTATAAATTTATTTGAGAAAAATAGTTTTAATTATATTTTGGTGAGGGGAGAGCAGGATTTGAACTTTAAGCTTGGAACTCGCTTATATATTAAATTGTCATTTTTTATAACTATGTACGAAAGTAGTAGTAAACTTTTTATTTCAATCTCGAAGTATTTTGGTTACTATTTAAGTAAATTTACTCGGAAAGTTAATTATGGCTAAGATGAATCAAGTAGGTAAAAATATGAAACCGGAGATAACCACTTTAAGAAAGTTCAGAGATATGATCGCTTATATGAACTTACCCGTTTTCTCTTATATTGATAACGACGATTTTGCTATTATAAAAATTCATGATATGGGACTAAAAATGCCATATATTACACCCACCTTTAGACCGGATTTTTATACTTTAATAATTGTAAGTGAAGGAAAAGGTACCTTTATGGCAGGTGATCATGTATTTGAACTTGGTGCGCAACATGTCTTTATGAAATATCCTGATAGTTATTTGTCCAGTGGCTGGACAGAATCTCCAATAGGATATAACATTTCTTTCACGGAGGAGTTTTTAACTAAATACTTTCCTGATGGAATTGATGAAATTCCTGCAAAAGACAAAACAAACGCATTTAATTACGGTCTCAGCGATGAAGATTATAAACTATTTGATGACATTTGCGCGGAAATGTATAATGAAGCTATTTCTTCTTCAAAGAATAGATATGAAATGATCGCAAATCTTCTTATTCATTTTTTGTTATTAGTCCAACAATATCAAAATAAGATTAAATTAGAAATTCAGAATGAAAAAAATGCTCTTATCCTGGCATCATTCTTTAAAAATGTTGATCAGAATTTCAACATGCTCTTATCGGGAGATAGTTCAACAGTTCTTCGTACTAAAGAACATTCTAAATTGTTAAATGTTAATGAAACTTTTCTCTCTAAAGTAATCAGTAAAACCTCAGGCAGAACAATCAATCAATGGATAAACGACAGACTCATTGATGAAATCAGCTATTTATTAAAAAATACCCATACACCAATTCCTGAAATTGCACAAATATTTGCTTTTACCGATCTTAAATATTTTTACACATTTTTTAAAAAGAATACTAAAACTACTCCCAGTTCAGTAAGAAATGATTTTAATGCTTCTGATTCTGATCGCGCTCATGTGTATCGAGGTGAGGTAGTAAAAATAAGGACGAATTGGTAATTCAGAAGCTGTCTACAATTGAAGACTTTTTTTACGGTAATTAATTGGTGATAGACCAGTATGTTTTTTAAAAAAGATACTAAAGTAAGACAAATAAGAGAATCCCAGCATATAAGCAATTTCTTTTAATGATAAGCGAGGGTCTTCTATAAGAATTTTTGCTGCACTCAGGGTTTTTTCCGCTATTAGTTGTCCGGCTGTTTTTCCGGTTTTTTCCTTTAAAATACTGGAGAGATAATTTTCATGAAGTTGTTGCATTTCGGCATAATCTTTTATGTACAATGTTCTTTGAACTTTTCCTTTTAATAATTGGTCGTAATGGTGTTCAAGATTCTGGAAAAAATCATTCACGATATCCGGATGTTTCGTTTCTGTATTATTAATCACATAACCTTCCCAATATTCCTGCTTTATTTTTAGCAAAAATCGTGTCAATAAATTTGCGCAGATTTGATTTTTCCAAGGCGAATCATTTAAGAGTTCATCAACAATTAGCAAAAGAATTTTTTTAAGTTCCTGTTGAAATACTTCGGAGGTTTTTAATGGTATTTGTCTTTCAAAAAGCAAAAATGGAAAGGTTTTATAAATAGATATTCCGGCATATTTGGAGATAAAATTCTCGGAAAAAATTATTCCGTAAGACTCATTCATAACTTCCCATGTTAACTGCTGAAGCTCGCCTGGTTTATTGACAAATAACATTCCAGGTTTGACATTGAATGGCAGTTTATCTACTATAATTTTTCCGTAAGCATCCAGAACAAAACCTACTGAGAAAAATGTGGTAAAAAAGGGAGGTGTTGAAAAAGGAAGCTGGTCATTAGGATGAAGTACTTTGGAATTGACAAAGGAGAATTCAGCATCTCCTAAATGTCCATGAGACATATCGACATGATCCAGATCCACGGATGACAAATCCAATCCCATTATTTTGGCAGTGTCATAAAAATCTGTGAATTTAATATTTTTACTGTTTTCCATTTTCCTAAGATTTACGGGTACAAGTTTCTGTATTATTTACTAAATGTCTGATGTTTTGTAAATGGAGGATTATAGACAACATTCTGATTTTTTTCGATGTTGTTAAAGTCTTTCCTCAATGCGCTGGGGGCATTTAAAGTCTGCGATTTAAAATAACTGCAAAAATAATTTAGATCGTTAAAAGCAAATAATTCAGCAATCTCTTTCATTGATTTATCGGAATGTTTTAGCAGGTATTTAATCTCTTCAATTAGCTTCTCATTAATCCATTCATTGATTGTTTTTCCTGTGCAATTGCTTATTACTTTCGAAAGATAATTTTCGTTGATATTCAATAATTTGGAATGTTCTTTCGTTCGCATTAGTGAAGTGTCCTGACCCTTTATGAGTTGGCTAAAATTATTTTCCATATTTTGACGAAATGCGCTCACAGTAGTGATTTGTTTTTCGTTTTCCAATTTCAGTTTTGAATTGCCTTTCTGATGTAATTGTATTAAAAACAAAAGATTAAGAATAAGGTTTGCAATAAGTTCGTCTTTATATCTCATTGTTGAAATCGCTATGTCGTACATCTCATGGCAAGTTTGTTCAAAATATTCCATCTTTTCAGCAGTCAGATCGCAGGAATATCCAATTTCTCCACCTAAATCCAGAACAGTATCAATACTTGCCGGAAAATATTGCAGGAGAAAAGATTTCCGAAAACTCATAAAGCATACATTTTGAATTTTTGTCCAATAGCCGGATGAAAATGATTCAGGTCTTGAAATTATGATTTGGTTAGAACTAAGTTCAAATTCTTTATCCCCAATAGCATAAGTACCACATCCGTCTATGATGATGAACAAATTATAAAAGTCAGGCCGAAAGGTTGGTGACTGGAAAGGTAATTTTATCCCAATTTCATGTAGTTTTATAAAACTAAAATCTTCACTATTATAAGCGGAAATCGGTAGATTCATAAAAGCCAGACATTCAGTAATTGTACTTAAAGTGGTTAATACTGGTTTCATCTTAAATTACTTATATTTAGTAATGCGGCTTATGTGTACGTAGATTTGATTTTTCAAAATTGCATAAAAATCTAATGATATAAGTTACAAATCCTGACTAAAAATTATAATATTTAAAGATTTTAACTTTATGTACGTTTTTCTTTACTTAGAAAAATTTAAGGGCTTATTTTTTTATGAATTGAAATCATTTAAGGATATAATTTTTTTAACCGAACCTGTTTTAGTAAAGATTGATCTTCGAAGTTTTGGTTCAATATTTTTTGTTTTATGTCCTCTTCCTGTCGTGTCTTTGACCAATAGAATCGATCCGGTTTCAAAGCTTCTTTCTTCTCCAAACGAAGTTTCGATTTCTACACCTCCTCCAATAAAATAATATATTGGCGGTCGGGGGCATTATGAAAATCGTAATCGTAAGAAGGATTAACTTCTCTAAAAACAATTGATTTTACAGGTTCATCATCAGATAAAAATCAGATATCATTGTTTTTTTTTTAGATAAAAGAGAACTACTATTCATTACTTACTTAAAGGTAATCTATTATCATAAGTAGGTGATTTTAGATCGAGTTCTTACTTAATTCGTGCTTAACTTCTTTTACAAACTTACGAAAGGTTACAAAGTCTGTCATTAACCTAGATTAAGAAAAAAAATAATCTCATACTACTTCAAGGTTTGTTTAATTATCTGTTATTCTGATAGATACAAACAGATTTTGTGGGATAATATTTTATTAAATCTACGATTACACCTCAAATCTTTAATATTTATAATTTTTGATAACTTTTCTATAGAAACTGCGGTTGTGTTTCGAATTAGTTTTGCTCTAACGAAAACCAAATCTATGTTTTATGATTTTACATCAATTTTAAAATTATAAAACATAGAATTATAAAACATAAGAAAATGACAAATTACGATACACTAACAGAGGCGATAACTGTAAAACAAGCAGAGGGATATACTTTTGATTTTAATCTTAGTAACTCAACATTAGACTGTAAAAAGTTAAATAGGACATTTGATGCTACTGAATTCAATGTAGATGCATTTTATCGCTTTGAAGGAGATTCTAATCCGGATGATTCGTCAATACTCTACGCGATAAGTACAGAATATGGCATAAAAGGATTATTGGTAGATGCCTACGGAGCTTATAGTGATAATTTGAATGCAGCAATGATTCAAAAACTGAAGATGAGATAAATAAAATATCTAAGTACCAATAATAAAAGTAAAATTGAATTTAAAAAATAAAAATATGGAAACAACAATAAAAAGATTGCATTCCGAAAATAAAATCAAGCGATATTTTGGAAGTATGGCTTTAAACGATAAAACAGAAATAGAATTTTTATCGAATCCTATTGTAACAAACAATACTGTTTTTAGAAAAGTTATTGAAAACTATGACTATAACTTACACATCTCGGCACAGGGTCAATATGTTATACTACTGGATCGCGAAATTGAGGCTTCATCAGGCATAGAAAATGACTTTTTTTCCGGAGGCACATTTTTAATAGGAGAAACAGTTAGAGAAGTGCAGAAAACTAAAAGCATAAAAACTCAGGTCAGCCCTTCGTTTTTGATTTATAAAACTTTAAAATCATACGCCATGCCGTTTTTAAATTGGAAGCGTTTTATAATTGACTCAAGCATATTAGATATATAATATTCTTATTCATAACATTTTAAAAATAAAAAAATGAACGATTTAAATGCCATAGGATTAAATACTGTAAAAAGTAAAGAGTTAGCAAATCAATTGAATGATCTGCTTTCTAATTATTCGATATTTTATCAAAATGCGAGAGGATATCATTGGAATATTAAAGGTGACGATTTCTTTGTATTGCATCAAAAATTTGAAGACTTATATAATAATCTCTTTTTAAAAATTGATGAAGTTGCGGAAAGAATACTAACATTAGGATTCAAACCAAACCACAATTTTACCGAATATTTTAAAACAGCATCAATTTTAGAAACAAATGAGGTAATTAATGGGCAGCATTCTGTTACTAAAGTTGTAGAATCTCTGGGAATACTTTTAGCTAAACAAAGAATAATCCTTGATTTATCTGCAACAATAGATGATACCGGGACTAATAGTTTAATGAGCGATTACATTCGGGAACAGGAAAAAATGGTGTGGATGTATTCCGCATATATAAAAAGTTAGGAAACAGTTTGAAGATCAGGCATGAATAAATACTAATTAATATAAATACTAATTAATATAAATAAAAAATATTATGAAAAATAAATTATTTGAAACAAGCGAATCCTATGCACCTTTAATTTTAAGACTTATTCTGGGTTTTGTTGTATTGATGCACGGTATGCAAAAATTATTTGGCTTGTTTGGTGGTCTTGGTTTTTCTAAAACGATGTTATTTTTTACTGAATCAGTGGGATTACCCTGGATAATGGGCTTTTTAATAATCACACTGGAAACTGCTGGCGCGATTGCACTTATTATTGGATTGGGAACAAGACTCATTGCCTTTTCCTATATAATGCTTCCCTTAGGGATGATATTTACTACACATCTTAAAAACGGATTTTTCATGAATTGGTTTGGAACATTAAAAGGAGAAGGTTACGAATACTTTATTCTTTGGATAGGAATGGCTCTTGCCTTATTTATATTGGGTGGAGGCAAATACGCAATAGATAAAATTTTTATTGAAAAATAGTAGATATGGAAAATATTGATCACAATAATAGAAGATTATTCTTGAAAAAAGTAGGAATGGCTTCCTTTGGTTTTGCAGGCTTACCGTTGCTGTCTTCATCGCTGATTGGCTGTAAAGATGACAAAACAAATCCGGACAATGGCAGCTTTGAAAAGAAAGCATATTCAAATATCGTGGTAAGAAAAAATATTGCCGATATCGCTGTTGATGATGCAGAAATAAAGTTGTTTAAAGATGCGGTAGGAATCTTAAAAAAACGTTCGCAAATATCACCTTTGGATCCAATGGGCTGGCAGGCAAATGCCTTGTTACATACTGCTTTTTGTGCTACAAGCATGTATTCTAATCAGGTACATTACAATTGGTATGTATGGCCATGGCATAGATTATACCTGTGGTCATTAGAGCAGAAACTTCAAAAAGCAGTATCTGAACCCAAATTGGCATTGCATTACTGGGATTGGACAAAAAGTAATTTTATACCAGAACATTACTGGGGAGATGAGAGTAATCCATTATTCAATGCTTCAAGGTTTGTAGGGCCAAATGATAAAATACCAAATGACTTCATAAATGTAGGTGCGGGCTTTAGAGCAAAAGACTATAAAACTTTTGGAGGGTATCCCGCTATAAAAAAATATGGTGATGCACAGTTGGATGGTTTGGCAGAACAGTCTTTTCATAACAATATCCATAATTGGATTGGAGGCCAAATGGCAACTTTTGTAGAGTCTGGTTTTGAGCCCATTTTTTACGGTCATCACGGAAATTGTGATCGCATTTGGGATGCCTGGCGCACTTACAGTCCGGAGAATAAATTACCGGATAGTGAAGAATGGTTAGAAAAAAAATTATATGCAACAGACGGAAATGGACGTCCGGTAGATTTTAAAATAAAAGAGTTATTAAATACAGAAGATTTAGGGTATCGTTTTGCTGATTTAGACCTTAATCCTAATTTTTGTAATCCATATATTGAAGGAGATAAACCAAAGAGAGATGAGTCGAAAAAGGATTGCATTGCAGCCTTAAATTTAAAAACTTCAGATACAAATGCTATAATTAAGGATTTCGCAGACAAGGAGAGATCTCACGTTATACTGCACTTTGAAAGAGCTCAGCTTCCGTATCAGCCTTATTGCGCAAGAGTATTTTTTGAGTATACGATAGACGGAAAGAAGCAAAGTAAATACACCGGTACTTTTACTATTTTACCAATTTTGGATATAGATTCAGTACTGCTGCAAAACGGAGTATTTCTTCAAATTGAAATTGAAAAGGAAATTGCTCAGGCCATAGATCAGAAAATAAAGATTGACGTGATTTTTCAACCAGTGCCATTACCAAATAGAAATATTCCGGATGAAATTTTAAAGTTAGAAAATATTTCAATTTATAAGGATTATGAAAATAGAAGTAACCATTAGAGTTTTACTCTTTGCATTGATTTTTGCAGGATGTACAAAGACTGATAAACTTCCCATTTTAGGTGAAGTATCAATTGACCCATTAACTGGAAAAAATAAATATTATCAAGCACCGGAATTTTTATTAAAAAATCAATTTAATCAGGAAATAACGCACCATGATTTTGAAAATAAAATACAGATTGTTGATTTCTTTTTTACGAGTTGCCCTACGATTTGCCCTAAAATGACAAAACATTTAAAATTAGTAGAAAAGGCTTTTGAGAAAATAGATAAAGTTGCGATTGTTTCATACAGTATAGATTATAAGAATGATAGTCCTGAAACGTTAAAACAATATTCAAAAAACTATAAAATAAATAATAATAAATGGACATTCTTAACTGGAGAAAGTGATGCCGTTTTTGAGCTTTCTAAAGATTATAAAGTACGGGCATTTGATGACGGTAATGTGAATCAAAGAAACATAATTCATGATGGCACATTTGTATTAGTTGATGGTAAAAGGAGAATTAGAGGTTATTACGATGGTTTAAGTGTAAAAGATACAAAACGACTGATTCTGGATATTAATAAGCTTATAAAAGAGGTAGAATAAATATAATTTTTAAACAGATGAAAAAATATTACCTAATTTTTATAGTTGTATTTGCTTCAGCTGTTTATTCACAACAAACAAATGAATTCAGATTTTTAAGGTATAATGATGTTATCTGCATTGATAGTACAAATCAAAATTTTTATTACAAAATCAAACAAATATCGATATCTGAAAAGCCTAAGGCATTTCTTTTTTTTGGAGCTGAAAACAGGACTCAGTACCAATATTTTAAAAATGAAAATTGGGACGAAGCGACTAGAGATGATGATGGTTTTATACTTAACAGGGCACTTTTTTATGGTGATTTAAAAATAGGGAGTTCATTTCGTTTATTTAGCCAATTACAAAGCAGTACTTCGATTAGTAGATTAGATCCTAATCCTTTAGAGGAAAATCCTTTAGATCTGCATCAATTGTTTTTTGATGTAAGAGTAAGGAATTGTAGCCTTAGAATGGGAAGACAAGAATTATATTATGGATCTCAAAGATTGATTTCAGTTCGGGAAGGCCCCAACAGCAGGCAATCATTTGATGCTCTGAAAATAATTTATCAAAAAAACGATTTATCGGTAGATGCATTTTACAGTTATTATGTAAAAAACAGGTTTGGACATTTTAATGATAAGATTGACTCAAACACAAAACTTTTTGGATTGTATACAAGCATAAAAAGAATTAAATATTTAAACAATATAGAAGCCTATTTTTTAAACTTTAAGAAATCAGAAAGCACATACAATACTTTTTCAGGACAAGAAAACAGAAACACAGTCGGTTCAAGAATTTGGGGGAATTATTCTAATTGGAATTATGATATAGAAGGCGCCTATCAATTTGGGAATTTTGATACAAAAAGCATTAAAGCCTGGACATTTTCAATCAATAATTCTTTTACTTATTTGCTAAATAAAAGAATTCAGAAAATAGGTTTTAAAACCGAATATATATCAGGTGATAAAATTCAAAATGATGGTGCTATACAAACATTTAATCCTCTTTTTCCACGAGGAGCATATTTTGGTTTAGCGGCTTTAATAGGACCTTCAAACTTGATTGACATGCATCCTTTTCTGGAATTTCAGTTAACACAAAAGTTAAATTTTTATGTCGATTATGATATGTTTTGGAGGGCTTCTAAGAACGATGCAATATATCAGCCAAATGGTACAGTATTATTCGAAAGTTCAAATGCGACTTCAAAAAAAATAGGAAATCAATTAGGAGCTTCATTTGAATATACTTTTAATAAATACCTGAATTTCACTTTGGAAGGCACATGGTTTAATAGTGGAAGTTTTATAAAGGATGTTAGTAATGGTAAAGACATTCTATTTACAGCCAGTACTTTGACTTTAATTTTATAAATAAATAATACAATTAATATAACTATAAATTTTTTAAAAATGAAAAAATCAATTACAACAGCAGCAGTGATTTTAATGACTGCTTTCGGAACACAAATTCAGGCTAATACGGTTAGCCCAAGTACAATTGTTATAGTACATGGAGCATGGTCTTCAGCCAAGGATTTTAAGGATGTTGAAGCAGAACTTAAAAAGAGTGGCAATGAAGTAATAACAGTAAATTTGCCAGGGCATGGAGACGACAAGACACCAGTTTCATCATTAACATTGCAAGGTTATGTAGATGTCGTTAAAAAAGCAATTGGAACAAGAAAAAACATTACTCTTGTAGGACATAGTTTTGGCGGTATGGTTGTTAGTGAAACTGCTGAGCAAATCCCAGGACAAATTAAAAAACTGATATACCTTTGTGCATATGTACCAAATAACGGAGAAAGCCTTTTTTCAATTTCGGCGGCAGATAAAGAAACTCATATCGGGCAATACATACAACCAGATGAAAAATCAGGTGTGGTAGGAATTGCTAAAGAAGGTATTTTAGACTTTTTTGCTGCTGATGCACCGAAAAAAACAGCTGACGGTTTAATTGCTAATTTTAAGCCAGAGCCAATGGGCCCGCTTGCAACTCCAGTTGCACTTACACCTGCTAATTTTGGTAAAATAGATAAGGTATATATTTTTACTGAATATGATCATGCTATAGGGTTGACCTTGCAAAAAAGTATGGCAAAAACGGCTAACATAACAAAAACGTATTCGCTACCTACAAGTCATACACCGTTTTTCTCGCAACCAGGAGTGGTGGCATCCATTTTAAGCCAGGAGGCAAAATAAAATTATTATAATGGAATAATATTATAGTAAGATCTTAAAGATTATTGCAGAAACTTCTGTTCGTCATATTTAATATGATTAACAGAAGTTTTCTTTTGTGTACTATTTTAATCTACTGTTTTTCAATATGATTACGATATCCAATCTTAGATTTAGGTTTAAAACAAAATAAGCTTTACCAATATAAAGTGACAAAACTTTTCAAATCTTAGTTTATTATAATTTTTAGTGAATTATTCACAGAAAAGCACGCTTTCATTAGGTGTAATTTTGTTTCAACAAGTAAAGGAACTGGTTTTTAGTTTTTTATCAGACTTCAAATTCTATAATTAATAAGATGTGATTCTTAAACTTAAAGTGATGAAATAAACAATACTTTCTGGTTATTAAAAATCACAAAAAATAATCGTTTTATAATCGCTAAAAAAAATAAAAGCATGAAAACAATTAAAAATATAGTGCTTATGCATGGTGCATTTGCAGATGGTTCAGGATGGAGAGGTATATATAATATACTTAATAATAGCGGATATAATGTTACTGTAGTACATAATCCCTTAACATCACTAGAAGACGGTGTTCAGGCTGTAAATATAGCTTTAGACAAACTAAATGAAAGCGCTGTTCTTGTAGGGCATTCATACGGTGGGGCTATAATTACAGAGGCTGGTAATCACCCAAATGTTGCGGCATTAGTTTATGTAGCAGCATTTCAGCCGGGAGACGATGAAACAGCATTACAATGGATACAAACTGCTCCGCCGGCACCTGAAAACGGAGTTTTGTCTCCGGACGAAAATGGTATTATTTATTATGAAAAGGATAAATACCATATGGGAATATGCGCTGATCTAAGTGCAGAAGATGCCGATTTTATGTATGCTTCGCAAGGTGCCTTTTATGCTAAAGGATTTGTAACACCAATTAAAAATGCGGCTTGGAAATCAAAACCTGCATATGGCGTAATTGCAACCGAAGACAAGAGTATTCCGCCAGAAATCCAGGAAGCAATGTACAAACGTTCCAAAACAATTGCCACGTATGTTAAAGGAAGTCATGCGGTTTATATATCGCAGCCTGAATTAGTAGCAGATGTAATTATTTCAGCTTCAAGGATAGATTAATTACTTCTAAATAAAGTTCAAACAATTAAGATAGTATTCGCAATTAATAATATATAAAAAACAGTCACAATGAGAAAATCTATATTCTTAGTATTACTTATAATACTATTCATTTCTTGTCAAAAAGAAAAGAAAGAAATTGATGCTTCAACACCAGATTTAATTGTCACCAATGGCAAAATAGCCATCATGGATAAAAACAACACGATTAGTGAAGCGATAGCAGTAAAAAAAGGGAAAGTCTTAGCATTTGGAACTAATGAAGAGATTCTAAAGCTAAAAGGGGAGCAAACAAAAGTTATCGATGCTAATGGGCGAACAATTGTTCCCGGATTGAATGATTCTCATTTGCATTTAACCAGAGGAGGACGTTTTTATAATGCCGAATTAAGATGGGATGGTGTAACGTCCTTGAAAACAGCACTAAAAATGTTAAAAGAACAAGCCGCCAGAACTCCAAAAGGGCAATGGGTGCGAGTAGTAGGAGGTTGGAGTCCGTTTCAGTTTGAAGAAAAAAGATTTCCAACAACCGAGGAAATTAATGAAGCAACAGGAGATGTTCCAGCATTTGTATTATTTCTGTATAGCCGAGGCTGGATGAATAAAAGTGGCTTAAAAGTTCTTAAAATTGATGAAAATACTAAACCGCCAGAGGGAAGTTCATATGAAAAAGGTCCGGATGGTAAATTGACTGGAGTTTTGTTGGCAGAACCAAATCCAACAATTCTTTATGCGGCAATAGGGGCATTGCCACCTATGAATGATGAGCAAATGCTAAATTCTACCAAACAATTTTACAGAGAATTGAATCGATATGGTATTACAAGCGGTATCGATGCCGGAGGTGGCGGACATGCGTTTCCTAAAGATTATGGTGCGACAAAAGCACTTGCCAATCAGGGAGAAATGCCAATACGATTATCTTATTACTTATTTCCTCAAAATAAAGGAAAAGAGTTTGCAGAATTTCAAAATTGGATTGCAACAAATAAAGTAGGCAATAATGGAGAAATTCATTTGGATCATGGTTATGAATTAGAAGGAGGTGGAGAATTTCTTACGTGGAGTGCAGGTGATTTTGAAAACTTTTTGGCTCCACAACCTATGTTAGAAGACAGACCTTCGTGGAGAAGTGATATCAAAAAAGTGATTCGTTTGCATGTTGATAGTGGTTGGCCGTTTAGAATTCATGCAACCTATGGAGAAACGATTGCTAATTTGTTGGAAGTTCTTGAAGAAGTCAATAAAGAAACGAATGGAAAGTTAGCAAAACAAAGATGGTTGTTTGATCATGCAGAAACCGTTACGGAACAGCAACTAAAAAGAATTAAAGCGCTGAATGGAGGTATTGCGATTCAAGCCAGAATGGCGTATGCAGGAGAATATTTTGTTGAAAGATATGGAGCATCTAAAGCAAAATATGCACCGCCTTTAAAATTAATGATCAAAATGGGAATTCCTCTAGGGGCAGGCACCGACGGGACAAGAGTTGCCAGTTATAATCCGTGGTCTGCATTGTACTGGATGGTTTCCGGTAAAACGGTTGGAGGTTTACAACTAAGTGCTCCTGACAACTTACTTACCCGCGAAGAAGCACTTTTATTATACACAAAAGGTAGTGCGTGGGTATCAAAAGAAGAAGCTGTAAAAGGTACTTTAGAAAAAGGAATGTTTGCCGATTTTATACTATTATCAGATGATTATTTCAGCGTACCAGAAAGTAAAATCAAAGATTTATCGGCTGTTTTAACAGTAGTAGGAGGTAATGTTGTCTTTGGTGATAAAGAGTTTGCAAGGCTAAGTCCTGCAATAGAAAAAGCAATTCCAGATTGGTCACCGGTCAATTTTTATGGAGGATATCAAAAAAAATAATTCCCAATAGGCTGATTAAAACATTCAATCTGATATAATTTTTTGGTCAGGGAAATATTCTACAGACAATTTATTAAAAACTAAAACAAATAAAAATGAAGACAAAACTTATTATGTCAGTCTTAACGATTATGTTTTTAACAAGCTTTAAATCTTACGCAAAACCTTTTGTAGCGAAAAATACGATTTCAAAAATTGATATTTATAAAGCTGTTGAATACAAAACAATACTCGTTGATAGTTTGAAAATTTTTTACCGCGAAGCAGGGGAAACGTCAAAACCTACCATTATTTTATTGCATGGATTTCCGTCATCGTCGCATATGTACCGAAATCTCATTAATGAACTTGCTCATAATTATCATGTAATTGCTCCTGATTATCCTGGTTTTGGACAAAGTAGTGCTCCAACTCCTCAGCAGTATCAATACACCTTTGATAATTTATCCATTACAATAGAGCATTTTATTGATCAATTGAAAATCACGAAAACGAGTTTTTACATTCAGGATTACGGAGGACCCGTTGGTATGCGAATAGTAACAAGAAGACCTGAACTGATTCAATCACTTATAATTCAAAATTCAAATGCTTATGTTGAAGGATTAGGTGAAGTTCTAAAACCTTTAATAGCCTATGTTGAAAATCCAAATGCTGAAACTGAAAAAGCAGCACGTTTTTTTCTGACCCTTGATGCTACAAAATGGCAATATCTAACAGGTGCTGGAGCTCCTGAAAAGATAGCACCGGATAGCTATAGTATTGATCAGTATTATTTAGACAGAAAAGGAAATGATGTTATACAGTTGGCGCTATTTCGTGATTATGGATCTAATATAGTACTGTATGAAAAATGGCACCAGTATTTTGCCAAATACAAGCCGCCTATGTTAGTTATTTGGGGCAAAAACGATCAGTTTTTTACTGCTGCGGGAGCAAATGCCTATAAAAAAGACAACCCAAATGCTGAAATTCATTTATTAAACGGCGGTCATTTTGCATTAGAAGAACACCACTTAAAAATCTCTAAACTGATTATAAACTTTTTGAGTAAAAAAGTTAAATAGAAGAAAATCAGTAATAGATAATCAATTTAAAAATTGATCTAAAGTTTTAATTAAAAAGAAGTTATAAAAATCAAACAGTTAAAAAATTAACCATTAAATCTAAATCATTATGAAAAATTTAATTTTAGCAGCAACAGTTGCATTGTCTTCACTAAATGCCTTTGCACAAAAACCAAGTCCACAATTGTTAAACCCTAAAAATCATACTTTGATTTTAGTAGATCATGAAAGCCAAATGGCATTTGCAGTGGGTAACATACCAGTTGATCAACTAAGAACTAATACTGCTCTGGTTGCAGGAGCATCTAAGATTTTTAAAGTGCCTACTGTTATTACAACGGTTGCCGAAGAGTCTTTTAGCGGACCGGTTTTTCCTGAAGTTCAGGAATTTTATCCTAAATCAAGCACTAAGTATTTTGACAGAACCTCCATGAATTTCTGGGAAGATGCTAATGCTTACAAAGAAGTAGTAAGTAAAGGAAATAAAACAATAGTAATGGGTGGTTTATGGACTTCTGTTTGTATTGTTGGACCTGCATTATCAGCCATAAATGATGGATACACTGTTTATGTAATTACAGATGCAAGTGGAGATGTGACAGATGAAGCTCATAATCAAGCTGTGACGCGTATGGTTCAGGCCGGAGCAAGACCTATTACATCTATGCAATATTTATTAGAGTTGCAACGTGACTGGTCAAGATCAGAAACCTATACTGCCGTAACAGACTTAGTTCAAAAATATGGTGGATCATATGGAATTGGTGTTCAATATGGCAGAGCAATGCTAAAACACTAATAAAGAAAAATAGAAATAATGATAAATATATATGCTCTATTCCGTTCAAATTTGGGAACCAAGTTGAATAACATTGTTTTACTTTTTTTTAGGATCGCCATTTCATGTGAACTGATTTATGCTCATGGGTTAAAAAAAATAGGTATTGGGACGGCACTAGCAGAAGTTGTCCCTAATCCTTTAGGACTTCCGGAAGCATTAAATCAAGCTTTTGCAACAACTGCAAATCTTGTCATGCCTATTTTTATTATATTCGGTTTAATGACACGTATTGCCACTTTACCTATTTTAGCGGTTACACTTACAGGTTATTTTGTACTGCATTTTAACGATCCTGCTCTAGTAAAAGATGTTCCCTTAATTTACAGTCTTTGTTTTTTATTAATTTGTTTTTTTGGTGCAGGTAGATATTCGTTAGATCATTATATCAGTATGAAAAAGGAATAAAATTTTAGAGTTTTTAGGATCACGATTCCAATTTTTTAAGTAGTGATTATATTTTCTAATTAAAAATGAAAGGTTATGATGAGGCTGAAAAACTAACAGTGTTAATAAATTAATTCGCTTTTTAAAATGGCAGCATTCTTTTGGATGCTGCCATTTTATTTTAGACTATATCATACGGTTTAAAATTCTAAAAAAAAGCTCAAATTCAGATGATTTTTAGTAATCAAAATACCTTTTAAAAATCAGTTTTTCTGTATGATTCGACACCTTAATTCTTATTCATTTCCAGATTAAAGAAATGGTCTCCAAATATCTTTATTTATTATAATTTTTGGTAAGAATATAACAGAAATGCTATTGAATTCAAAGCCTAAGTTTGTGGTATATAAATACTTAAAAATATAAATCATGGTAAAGAGATACCCAATTCCGCCCTTTACATTGGAGACGGCAATTGAGAAAATTCAATTGGCAGAAGATTCCTGGAACAGTAAAGATCCCTACAGAGTTTCGCAGGGATATACAGCTGACAGTGAATGGAGAAACCGTCATCTATTTATAAACGGCACCGAAGAAATTGTAACATTCTTAACAGGAAAATGGTCAAAAGAGCTTGACTATAAGCTTAAAAAAGAATATTGGGCACATACCGATAACCGAATAGCTGTTCGATTTGAATATGAATATCATAATGAAGAAGGGCAGTGGTTCAGGGCGTATGGAAATGAAAATTGGGAATTTAATGAAGATGGATTAATGCAAAGAAGGTTCGCTTGTATCAACGATCTGCCCATAAAAGAAAGTGACAGAAAATTTATTTAATCAATTAAAATAGAGTTTAAAAAGTAAAAATTTAATTTAAAAACCCAGTATTATGAAAACAAGTTACCACACAAGAAAAATTAATGGAGTAGAAATTTTTTACAGAGAAGCAGGTGATAAAAACAAACCAACGATAGTTTTGCTTCATGGATATCCAACATCATCTCATATGTTTCGAAATTTAATAAATGATCTATCAGATGATTTTCATTTAATCGCTCCAGATTATCCAGGATATGGCAGAAGTGAGCAGCCTCCAATTGCAGAGTTTGATTATACATTTGAAAACATGTCGAATATTGTTAAAACTTTATTGGATGAATTGGATATAAAGAAATTCAGTCTTTATTTGATGGATTATGGAGCACCGATAGGTTTTAGAATTGCCAGTAGAAATCCGGATCAAATAGATACACTTATTATCCAGAATGGCTGTGCTTATGAGGAAGGGCTTGAAACTTTCTGGGATCCGTTTAAAGTATATTGGAAAGATATAAATAACCAGGAGGCTATAAACACATTAAGTACGTTCCACGCTCCTGATGGATTAAAATGGCAGTATACTCACGCTGTGCCAGATGTTTCTGTAATTTCACCAGACAATTGGGAGATTGATTTGAGACATTTAGAACGTCCGGAAAATGGAGATATTCAATTGGCGATGTTCTATGATTATCAAACCAATGTGGTATTGTATCCTGAATGGCAGGAATATTTTAGAAAGTACCAGCCAGAAACCATCGTTGTTTATGGAAAAGACGATTATATTTTTCCAGGCGTAGGAGCAGAAGCTTTCAAAAAAGACCTGGAAAATTTAGAGTTCCATTTATTCAGCACGGGACATTTTGCGCTTGAAAGTTTTGGTGTTGAAATGGGCGGACTTATAAAAGATTTTCTTTTGAGAAAAACAGGAAAATAATTAAGTGATAAAAAAAATGAAGGAGTATTTTTAACTACTCCTTCATTTTTTATAATATCCATTTTAGGGTAAGTGAAATTTTTATGTCTTTTTGGTATTGGCAGATAAAATTTTACCTATTTCTGTTGGAGAAAGATTAATTCCTATAATAATACCTTTTTCATCAATAAGATAGTTGTATGGAATGTTTTCTATTCCTAGACTGCTTTCGATTTTTTGATCCTGATCTAGTAGATTTATCCAATCTAACTTATCTTTTTCTATAGCAGCATTCCACTGTTTACTATTTTTATCTCTGGAAATTCCAATTATTTCAAAATTAGTACCCGAATATTGCTGTTTTAAAGCAATAAGTTCAGGACTTTTTTTTCTGCAGGGGGCACACCATGAAGCCCAAAAATCAATAAGAATAATTTTTCCATTAAATTTATTTAAATGAACCAGAGCACCATTTTGGTCTGGTAATTCAAAATCTAAGAAAGGTTTTCCAACGGCATAAGTACCTAATCTGTCAATTCCTTTTTTAAAGAATCTGAGGTCTTGATCCGTTTGTTTAGTAATATCTAAAATGGAATAAAGTGTATTTAATTCTTTTTTGCTAAGTATAGGATTTACCATCGCCAATTCAGCTAATATTGCCCCGCTAAAAGGATGACTGCGATGTTTTTTTAAAAAGACGGTTAATTTAGAATATAGTAGCTTATTAAATTCTTTTTTTCCTGCATTCTGTTGATAAAAATTTAAATATTCTTGCTGTATTTGCGAAGAATGAGATCCTTTAATTCCGTCAATATGCATGGTTTCCACAGATTTCCCATCTTTATTAACCTTATTTGCACTAATCTGAATGTCAATAGTATTATTCTCCAAATAAAATTGAGGAGCATTCTCTGCAGATTTTATATAAACCTGAGCACTTACTGTATCACTAACTATACCCTTAAATTCAAAATTATTATTGGCAATCGTTACGCTGTCCTCAACATTATTATAATATAAGTACGCAAAGCTATCGGTAATATCGCCTTTTATAGTACCATGAATTTTATACATGCTCACATTGTTTTTTGAAATGTTTTGGCTGTAGAGACATGTAGTTGCAAAAATAAAAATAGATAATGCCCACTTTGCGACTTTGATCTTGGATTTAATCATTTGTTTTTGAATTTTATGAAACGTTGAAATAAGAATGGTATTGATTTAAACTGTGTTTTTGACCTATAATTGTAGTCAAATGTGAATGATAATGATAATTTTACATAGTCATTGGTACTTCCATCAGAAGTATTTCAGAAGCATCCAACTGAGAAATTACTTCAAGAGAAGCTAGGTCCCAAATTCCCATTCCATCCTTTTCGTTAAGTAAAGTACCATTTACCAAAAAACTTCCTTTTATAATAAATGCATAGATACCATTACCTTTCTTTTTGATCTGGTATGTACTTGTAAATTTGTTATCGAAAATTGCCAGGTGAAACCAGGCATCCTGATAGATCCATACACCCTCATCTGTAGCATCAGGAGATAAAATTTGTTGAAACTTATTATGGCGGTCTTGTGGCTTTAAAGTAATCTGGTCGTATCTCGGAATTACACTTTTTCTATTAGGATAAAGCCATATTTGAAGAAATTTAACTGGTTTGTCCTGGTTGTTGTTAAATTCACTGTGGTAAATTCCGGTTCCTGCACTCATAACCTGAATATCCGCTTTTTTGATGATAGCCACATTATTCATACTATCCTTATGTTCAAGATCACCTTCCAGAGGAATAGATATGATTTCCATATTATCATGAGGATGAGTGCCAAATCCTTTTGATGGGTTTACAACATCATCATTGAGTACTCTCAGGACGCCAAAGTGCATTCTGTCCGGATTGTAATAAGAAGCAAAGCTAAAAGTCTGATGCGTATCAAGCCATCCATGATTAGAATGCCCTCTTGATTCGGCCTTGTGTAAGACGCTATTTTCTGTTACTGGAGTGTCTAGATTGGGCAGGTGATTAAAACCTACAGGGTCGAGTGGTTTTATTTCGTCAATATCATTTTTCATGATATTTGCAACTGCTGCTGAGGCAACAAACATTCCTGTTCCTAAAAGTCCTTTTTTGATAAAATCTTTCCTGTCCATTGTTTTTGAGTGTTTGGGTTCACCGCAAATTTCTATTATAAATGAAACCTGCGCATTGAACTAGGACAAGATTTATGTAATTAGGATTTAAGTTTTCTGGTTCTAATTTTTGATAAAAATTCTGGCGAAATACCCAAATAAGAAGCAATATAATGTTGTGGCACTCGCAATGGTATAGTTGGATATACCTGCAGAAATTCATCATATTTTTGTTCTGCCGTGCAAGTGATATTGTGAAGAAGACGATTTTGAGTAACGGCTAAATGACGCTGAACCAAAATTCTGAAAGCTCTCTCAAACCTTGGCGCGCGCTCAAAAAGCTGCTCTTTGGTTTCTGGGGTAAAGATCAAAAGTTCAGAGTTCTCAATAGTTTCTATAAAAACATGGCTGGCATCTTTTTCGTAAATGCTAAATGAAATATCGCTGATCCATGAATTTTCGACTGCAAATTGCAAGATTACTTCGAATCCGTTTTCATCTATATAATATTTTCGGATACATCCACGAACCACAAATGCCTCAAAACTGCATTTTTCACCTTTTTGAAGCATAATGGTTTTCTTTTTTATTTCTTTGAAATACAATAAAGAATCAAATATATCAAGCTCCTCCTGTGTGAAGTTCACATATCTTGAAATGGCGGTATTAATTTGGGTAAACATTATTCCAATTTATTTTTAATTAAAATTAAAATAAAGTTTTTTAAGTTTTATTCTAATAAAGATGTTGAGTTCGTTTATGGCGGACATTTCTACGACAATTAATTTGATAAACTTTTTTTGCGGTAATCTAAAGGAGTAACACCGGTATGTTTTTTAAAGAAAATACTAAAATAGGAAGTGTAGCTGAATCCTAACATATATCCAATTTCTTTCATAGTAAATTGAGAATCCTGAATTAAAATCTTTGCTACAAAAAGCGTTTTTTCGGAGATTAACTGACCAGCCGTTTTTCCAGTCTTCTCTTTAATAATAGTTGACAGATAGTTTTCGTGAAGTTGCTGCATCTCGGCATAATCCTTAATATGCAGAATTTGTTTAACTTTACCTTTTAGCAGTTGATCATAATGATACTCCAAATTTTGTGTAAAATCGTTCAAAATATCTGAATTTCGAGATTCTACATTATGCACACTGTATCCTGCCCAGAATTCCTGTTTTATTTTAAGTAAAATTCTGGTAAGCAAATTGGCACATAATTTCTTTTTAAGAGGTGAATCTTTTTTTAATTCCTGATAAATTAATAAAATAATAGTTTTTAGCTCTTGCTGAAATTCTGCGGAGGTATGTAGCGGCAAATGTCTTTCGAACAACAAAAAAGGAAACGTTTTATAAATAGAAATTCCGGCATATTTTTTAATAAAATCTTCTGAAAATAACAATCCATAGGTTTCGGTCACTTCTTCCCATTTTAATTCCTGTAGATCTCCTGGTTTGTTCATAAACAACATATTGGGCTTAATATCTACAGTTAAATCTTCGTATCTCATCGAGCCATAAGAATCAATAACAATTCCAATTACAAAAAAAGTGGAACGATGCAATGTATATGTCCATGGAAGCCTTTCTTTTGGATGTAATATTTTTGAAATTATTAATGAGAAATCTTCGTCACCCACGTGTCCCTCAGAGAAATTGCTCCCCATGACTTTTACGGTATCGTAAAAATCGGGCATTTCTTTTTTATCTATTTTACTCATCTTTTTTTACTTTAAGAAGAAACATTAATCAGGAAATGAGTTTTGAAATTGTTTCCTGTAAACTCCTGGAGCACATAGTGTTTGGGTCTTGAAAAAGCTGTAAAAATAATTCAAATCACTAAAACCAAAAAGAAAAGCGATATCTTTCATCGGTTTTTCGGAATATTTTAGCAGATACTTAATTTCATCTATTAGTTTTTCGTTTATCCATTCATTTACTGTTTTTTTAGTCCCGTTCGTTATGATTTTGCATAAATAATTTTCATCTAGATTTTGTATTTGTGCATGTTCTTTAATACGCATCAGGACGGAACAGTTACCATTAATCAATTCGTTAAAATTATTTTCCATATTTTGGCGAAAATCAATTATGATCTTATTGTTTTTTTCATTATTTTTTTTTGATATTATTTCATTTTCCTGTTCTAATTGTACTAAAAATAAAAGATTAAGTGCCATGTTTGCCATAAGCTCTTCTTTATAACATGCATCTGAAGTGGCTGCTTCATATATTTCAAGGCAAGTTTGTTCAAAATAGTTCATTGTATCTTTAGGCAGACAGCAGCAATAACCATTTTTAGCATCAAAGTCCAATATATTATTAATGCCGCCTGGAAAGTATTTTAAAATGAAAGATTTTTGGAATGTTATATTGTAAACTTTTTCCATATCTGTCCAATCAATTTTAAAGAAGGAATCGGGACAGGTTACTACCACATGATTGGGACGTAATTCAAACTTATTATCGCCTACAGTAAAACTGCCATTTGCCTTAATGACAATAGTAAAACTATAATAATCAGATCTAAAAGTTGGCGAATGGAAAGGAAATTTCAGATCCCATTCATGAACTTTTACGATCGAAAACTCATCATTGTCTATATAATCATGAAAAGTAAGATTTAAAAAATCAATCTGGTCTTTGTATTTGCTAATAGTGGTTAGTTGTGGTATCATGGTTTGGTAAAATAAAGTTGGACAATTTTTTGAATGAGGAATTGGGAACTTTTATTTTTCAAAGATATGTGATAAGAAAATTTGAATGATACTCTTATTTTGGCAATTACTTATAAAATTTAAAGATTTTAACTTTTATGTAAACTTTTCCTGTAGAAAGCAGGTGTGAGTGTAGTTTGGCTTTTAAAGTAGAAGTTAAAATAACGACTGTTGGTAAATTGAAATAGGTCGGCAATTTCGGTTATTGGCATAGATGTTTCGGTTAATAACAATTTAACTTCAAGTAGAAGTCTGCTATTTATCCATGTAGTTGGGGTTCTTCCTGTTTTAGTTTTTATTACTCTGGAAAAGTAATCTTCATTTAAAAATTGTAAGTCTGCAAAATCTTTGGTTTTTAATTGTTTTGGTTTTTTTCCTTGTACTATTTCATTAAAGTAATTTCCCAAATCTTTATAAAAGGTATTTACTGTTGAATTACTATTATCAGTAAAAGGATGCAATGGATTCTGAAAAAGTTCTTTAATCTTAATAAGCAGAAATTCAACCATATTACCAATTAGTAACATTTTTTGCTCAGGATTACGTTGAATTTCTCTTTTAATTTGGTTTGTATTATACGTTATTGCGTCGTAGTTTTCTGGATCTGCTTTTGTATAAATTAATGACTCAGAAAGCAAAAAAGGAAATTCTTTATATATATCCGAAAAGCAATGGCTGGCAAGAAATTTTTCAGTAAAAGAGATAAAATGGGCTTCAGTTAAATGATCAAATTTATAATTACGATAATGTCCTGGACAAGTTAGAAAAATACCGGATGCTTCTAATTTTATTATCTTATCATTAAAAAGGTGTGTTGCACTACCTTTATTAATTATCAAAATGGTAAAGAAATTGGCTTTATAATTATCAGGAACAGTAAGTAATTTATTTTTGTTCCATTTGTCAATTTCCTGAATCATAAAATCATTGCTTATTAATTCCGTTGAGGGCAGTCCAAACCAATCGCTAATCTCTTTTGGCGTTTTAAATATGGGGATTTCCTTTTTCATTTAGTCTTTTTATATTAAACTTCTTAAAAGCAGATAAAAATAGCACTGTATCTATTTTAACAAGTTGATTTTTTATGCAAGATGTGTTTATCACAGCTTGTTAATTGTTATTGCTTTTTTATATAAAATATTACATTTCAGTTTCTTACACAGTGCATATTTACTAAAGAAAAATAAGGATTACTAATCTAAAGCGAAAAAAATAATTAAATCTTAGTTTATTATAATCATTAGTAAATTATTCACAGAGAATGAAATTTTCATTCGGTATAATTTTGCTTCAACAAGTAAACAAGCTCATTTTTAATCTACTGTTATATGCTGATTCATAAGAAAAAAATCTGAGGTCTAAAATAGCCACGTATTAGTAATATTCTTTATTTGTGTTAATTGAAAATAAAAAAGGGAAAGCTGAAACCCTATTAAAGTAGGCGCAATAAAATTATCGTTATGAAAACCGTATTAAAAAAATTAAGATTAATGTCAATAGGTATTACATTGGCATTTACAATTCAAAGTTGTGGTCAAAAGGAAAAGGAATTCGAAGATCAAACTAAAGATAAAGCAGTTATTGTAAATGAGAGACCGGAATATTTTTTACTTCGTCCGGAAGTTGAAAAGGCTTATGGTTATTCGCATGCAGTAAAAATAGGCAATACAATTAAAATTTCTGGAGCTGTGAGTTTTGACGATAAAGGGAAGCCTACAGCAAAAGGTGATTTGGAGCAACAAATGAAAAATAGCTATGCCGATTTGGATAAAATATTAAAGCACTACGGTTGCACATTTGATGATGTAGTGATGGAAAATATCTTCACAACCAACATGCCATTATTTCTTGAAGTCTCAGGATATAGAAAAGAAATCTACAAGAAAAATTTCCCAACTGGGTCTTGGCTTGGAGTAAAAGAACTGGCATTTCCCGAATTAATGATAGAAATAGAATTGGAAGTTTATAAGGCACAATAATTTTCAGAGGTTATTTTGAATTAGAAGAATACCGTTTAGTTATTTCCTGCTTTACTTATTTTTCATTTCCAGAGTTAAGAACTGTAATCCAATATCTTTATTTTTTATAATTTTTAGTAAGTATATAACAGAAATGCAATTGGAACCAATGCCTAATTTTTTGATATATAAATGCTTAAAGTTTATAAACGTTTCAGAAATCCACTAAGAGAATCGGGAAATAAAATGATTTCATGTATTATTAAATTTAAATGTTATGGATTTTAGGAGTAAACAGACAACGAAAATAAGTTATAAGGTTATAAGCATAGATTCGATAAAAATTGCTTATCGCGAAGCCGGAGAAACTGGAAATCCTATTTTATTATTACTTCATGGATTTCCTTCCTCTTCGCATATGTTTCGAAATGTGATCTCTAAATTAGCAGAACATTTTCATGTAATTGCCCCAGATCTTCCCGCATTTGGTTTCAGTGATGTTCCTAGTTTGGAAACTTTTAGTTACACTTTCGAAAACTACGCTACTATTGTTACCCATTTCCTGGAAAAGTTAAAGATAACTAAAGCGAGTTTTTATCTTTTTGACTATGGTGCACCGATTTTAATGCGATTGCTCATCAAGCGTCCGGAAATGATAGAGATGCTTATTTTTCAAAATGGGAATATTTATACTGAAGGGGTTGGTGATGTGTTAAAAGAAGTTAATGAATTATATAAAAAGGATGATTTTGAAAGCCATAGTAAACTAAAAAGGTTTTTTGAATTTGATTATACCAAATGGGAATACACAAATGGAGCGCAGGACATTTCAAATATAGCCGCAGAAACCTATTTTTTAGATCAGTTTTTAATGGAACGGGAGGGAGTTAAAGAGATTCAAATAGAATTAAAGCGTGATTATAAGACCAATGTTGCGCTTTATCCGCTTTGGCAGGATTTTTTAAAAAATCTGCAACCCGTTACCTTGATTGTCTGGGGCGAGAATGATGAGGTATTTAAAAAAGAAGGAGCAGAAATGCTTAGAGAAGACCTAGACAATTCAAAGCTTTTATTTTATCCTACAGGTCATTTTGCACTTGAAGAATTTGGACATGATATCGCAGGAGAAATAATAACATATTGGTATTTAAACTTTTAACTGTTATGGACGCTTATTCTGAACTTTTCTTTTTATTTTTAATGGCCCTTATTGGAGGTGCTGCGAATGTAACTATTGGCGGAGGCTGGTTTATTATTTTTCCAAGTTTGATTTTTAGAGGCATACAACCCGTAACAGGCACTGCAACTACAACCATAATTCTTTTATCTGGTTTTCTTGTCTCATCAAAATCCGGTAAGAAAACAAGAGAAATTTCTAATAGACATTTCAGCTATATGGTTTTAGCCTGCACTATAGGAGGAGTTACAGGAGCCTTTTTGCTCATAGCCTTTTCACATACGGTGTTTGAAACTGTTGCCCCTTATTTATTATTATGTTCCTGGATTCTTTTTACTTTTTTTAATCGGATACAGAGTTATTTTAGTTCGGAGTTTGCAGTCAGAAAAGAGTTTAAATACTCGCACGAAAAGCTAATTCCGATTTTTTTATTAGGTATCTATGGTGGCTATTTTGGAGCAGGTATGGGAATAATCATTTTTATCTTATACAGTTTTTACGGAATCAAAAATAATGAGACTCTGGAAAGATTAGCGCTGTTTTTAGTTGGAGCCAATAATGGAATTGCGATTCTGATTTTTATTTGTTCAGGGTTAATTTATTGGCCTTTTGCACTCGTAATGATGGCGGGTTCTATTTTGGGAGGTTACTTAGGAAATATATTCAAAGAAAAAATTAATATAACAATGGTGAAAAAAAATGCAATTGTTATTGGGGCAACAGTTACCCTTTATTTCTTATTATAAATTAAATACACTATTATATGAAAAGAATTGCAATTAATGGTTTTGGCCGTATAGGCAGAGCCGCGTTAAAAATTATTACCAATACTCCTGATCAGGAAGTGGTAGGAATTAATGATCTAATGAGTATCGAAAATGCTGTTTTTTTATTGCAAAGAGATAGTATTTACGGTAAATATGAAAAAGCGGTATCGTTTAAAGATGATACTATTTTTATTGAAGGAAAGGCAATTAAATATACAACAATTAAGGATCCGTCAGAACTTCCGTGGAAATCTCTAAGTGTTGATGTTGTAATAGAAAGTACCGGTTTTTTTACCAATAAACCCGATGCAGAAAAACATTTGAAGGCAGGGGCTAAATTTGTGGTTATTTCTGGTCCTACAAAGGATACTCCCACAATTGTGCACGGTGTGAATACAGAGGAAGGAAAAGTAGAAATTTTTTCATGTGGTAGCTGTACAACGAATAATATTGGCCCAATTATGGAAATTCTTGGACGACGTATAGGGATAAAAAAAGCAATTTTAAATACTACACATGCCTATACGGCTTCTCAAACTTTAGTTGATGCTCCCTCTAAAAGAGAACCAAGAATGGGACGTGCGGCCGGTCTTAATTCAGCACCAGCTGCGACGGGTGCAGCTGTGGCCGTTACAAAAGCATTACCCGAATTGGTTGGCAAATTTGATGGTATTGCCGTGCGTGTGCCGGTGCCAATTGGTTCAATATCTGATATTACTTTCGTAACGCAAAGAGGAACTACAGTAGAAGAAATTAATGCGATTTTAACCGAAGAAGCGCAAACGCCCCGCTACAACAAAGTAGTTGAAGTTAGCCATGAGCAATTGGTTTCGAGCGACATAATTAAAAGCACTTTTGCTGCAACTGTAGATCTCGAAATGACAAGAGTGGTAGACGGAGATTTGGTTAAAGTTATGGCCTGGTACGATAACGAATGGGGATTTACAAATCAAATGGTCAGACAGATTCAGGAACTTTAAATATAAATATAATTTAACATGAATTATCAAGAATTAGCTTTCAGCGATGCCATAAAAGAAATTCAAGAAAAAAAAGGAAGCCGGAACGGCTATGCCCGAATGGAAAAAATGTCCTACACCGATGGCTTGACAGAGCAAGAGATAGGATTTATAGAAAGTCAGGACAGCTTTTACATGGCTTCTTATGGTGAAAATGAATTTCCCTACATACAGCATCGTGGCGGGCCACAGGGTTTTGTGAAAATAATAGATGCAAATACAATCGGAATTGTTGATTTTGTTGGGAATCGCCAATATATTTCGGTCGGAAATATTTCAAAAAATCCTAAAGTAGCCATTATTATGGTTTCTTATCCGCAAAGAGCACGCTTAAAAATTTATGCAGAAGCTCAAATTTTAGCTGTTGAAGGCAACAGTGAATTATATGAAAAACTAAAACCTGAAGATTATAAGTTTAAGCCGGAACAAATGATGGTTTTTAAAATTAAGGCTTATGATTGGAATTGCCCACAGCATATCACGCAACGATACACAGTTGCAGAAATCAAAGAAGTTTTTGATCTTCAAAACAAACGTATTAACGATCTTGAACAGCAAATTAAAGATTTAGAGGCGCTTCTTTCAAAAAAATAAAACTAAATACTAGATTATTTTTTAATGGTATAAAACTGTTTGGGAATAAGGGATATAAAAACATGATTTTTATTTCTTAATCTAGATTAATGGATGTTGCGGATCTTCGGAAGTAAATTTGTGTAAGAAAATTAAGAACAACTTAAATACATATAGCACCATGGAAAATAAAATTTTAGGCTTACACCATATTACTGCAATTGCAGGTGATGCTAAACGCAACTTTAACTTTTACGCTAATATACTTGGATTAAGATTCATCAAAAAAACAGTAAATTTTGATGATCTGGGAACCTATCATTTTTACTTTGGTGATGAAGTAGGGAGCGCCGGAACAATCTTAACTTTTTTCCCTTGGGGAGAAGGCATTCAACAGGGCAGAAAAGGATCTGGAATGGCAACTGAAATTGGATATTCTGTTCCAAAAGGAAGCCTTGATTTCTGGCAGAAACGTTTTGAGCAATACAATGTAATATACAATAAACCAGCTGAAAAATTCGGAGAAAAGTACCTTACTTTTCTTGATCCAGACGGGTTAAAATTAGAGTTAATAGAGTCTAAAACAGATGATAACAGAAAACCTTGGGAAACAGATGAAGCAAAAGCAGATGTAGCTACAAAAGGCTTCCATAACATTACGCTCACTTTAAATAGCGTAAAAGCAACTGCTGCAATCTTAACAGAAATATTTGGCTACAAGTTGATTGATCAGGATGTAAATCGTTATCGTTATGCAACAGATGCCGTAGAAAATGCCGCAATTGTTGACTT
This sequence comes from Flavobacterium sp. 90, assembly GCF_004339525.1. Lineage (NCBI taxonomy): Bacteria > Pseudomonadati > Bacteroidota > Flavobacteriia > Flavobacteriales > Flavobacteriaceae > Flavobacterium > Flavobacterium sp. 90. The sequence continues at coordinate 5,254,558 of NZ_SMGE01000001.1, forward strand.
AGTAGAATTGGCTGGTGAAAAACGAGGTTTAAACGCAAATGGTACAGTTCACCACGTTGCTTTTCGTGTAAAAAATGATGAGATTTTAATGCACTTCCGTGAAAAAATCGAAGCATACGGATTATCAATTACACCGCAGATCGACAGACAATATTTCCATTCTTTGTATTTCAGAGAACCAGAAGGCGTTTTGTTTGAAATAGCAACAGATAATCCCGGATTTACAGTAGATGAAAGCTTAGAAGAATTGGGGCAAAATTTAAAACTTCCTCAACAGTACGAATCTCAAAGAGCTAGTATTGAAAAACATTTGGTCAAAATTAATTAAGAATTTTTAGAGAAACATAAATAAATTTAAACATCGCCCATGATCGCTTACAAGAACATTTTTTTACTAGCCTTAGTTGCATTTTTTCTAAATGCATGTAATAAAGAAAACAGTTTAGAAAATAAAAACACAACTGTAACCAATTATGTAACAGATACTACTTCGGGAATCAAAACGGGTGGCGTAAAGGTGGTACAAATTACGACACCAAAAGGTAAATTTAATGTATGGACAAAAAGAATTGGAAATAATCCAAAAATCAAGGTGCTGCTTCTTAATGGTGGTCCAGGCGCAACACATGAGTATTTTGAATGTATGGAAAGTTTTTTGCCAGCAGAAGGTATCGAGTTTATTTATTACGATCAACTAGGAACGGGTAATTCTGATAATCCAGACGATCCTGCACTTTGGGATTTGCCACGCTTTGTAGAGGAAGTTGAGCAGGTGCGTGTGGCTTTAAAACTCAACAAGGATAACTTTTATTTATTAGGCCATTCGTGGGGAGGAATTTTAGCAGCACAATATGCGCTTAAATATCAACAAAATTTAAAAGGATTGATCATTTCAAATATGATGATGAGTGCGACAGAATATGATAAATATGCAAAAGAAGTACTGGCGAAGCAATTAGATCCAAAAGTTTTAGCCAAAATCAGGGAAATCGAAAAAAATAAAGATTTTGAAAATCCGGAATACATGGGATTACTTGTGCCTAATTTTTATTCGAAACATATTTTACGTTTAGATGCAAGTTTGTGGCCGGAACCCGTTAATCGTGCTTTTAGCAAAATTAACCAATCGCTGTATGTTACGATGCAGGGACCAAGCGAATTTGGTCTTTCGGGCAAACTTGAAAAATGGGATGTTACAAAAGAGCTTCCTAATATTACAATACCAACGTTATCTATTGGCGCAAAATACGATACGATGAATCCGGAACACATGAAATGGATAGCGACACAGGTTAAAAACGGAACGTATTTGTATTGTGATAAAGGAAGTCACATGAGTATGTATGATGACCAGCAGACCTACATGAAAGGTTTAATTAAATTTTTAAAAGATACAGATCGTAGTAAGAATTAAATGCTTGAATATAAATTTAAGCTTTAAGAATTAGTTGTTCTCTAAGTGTAATAATAAAAGAAAGATGCTCAGGCATCTTTCTTTTATTATTAGAAGCAATAGGTTTTTAATACTGTAGTTAATTCTGTATGCTGATTGTATCTCAAATATGTTTTAACTTATTTTGTATGAGAAGTTAATTTCTGGGAAAGAAAGTAACAAATCAGTGTTTACAAGACCTCACAGATAATAGATGAAAGAGTGGTACATTTTTAAACCAAATAAAACAAAAGAAAAGCAAGTAAATGTTAATTTGACTAAATTTTGATTGTTTTTAATAATATTAAGTGGATTTAAGCATCGTTATTTGCCCCTAAAATACACATAAAAGAGATTTTTTCTTTTATGGTACAATTACGGTACAAAAAGTGTCTTTTGAGGTAAAATATATAGGATTTTTAGCTTAAGATTTAACGCAAATTTAAATAAATATGTTAAAATTATATTAATTATTTTCCGATGCAGAAATTAATATTTTAATGTTTACTGGGCTTTCCAGATTTTAAGGTACAAATGAGGTACAAATTTTAGCAAAATATCGAAAACAAACCACATTCATTTTTTTGTTGAAACATAAAAAAAAGTTAAAGTGCAAAATAATCTATTTTAAGAAGATATTAACACTCTTGTTTGAGTAAAAGTACATAATTTAATTTTAAATAAAATTTCGTGCTAATGAAAAATTTGGATTCAACGTAAATTTTGCAATTTCTCGAAATCGCTGATAGATGATGTTTATTGATCTTGGTCTTCATCAAAGATATCGTCAAATATGTCCCTGTAAGCAATGTTTGGCTTCCTGTCTTTTTGTAATTCGGGTAACCCAAAACAATAAGGTCGAATATCTATCAATATATGTCTTTTACCTTCTATTTCTTCAATTTCTACATTTCTAATTTTTCCAAATATCATATATACAGTCCGGTTACTAGTTCTCCATTTTGCTGAGCTTGAAGTGAAAAATTTCGGATCTACTAGCCATTCTACAGAGAATGGTTTTTTTTGAATATGAAATTTCATAAACTCAGATTCGTTAGATATTGAATTTGGAAGTTTAGAACTATATAATCCACCAACATAAAAACAATATTCACCAACGATACCTTCTTTTACTGATTTCTGTGTAAGTAAGGTATCTAAATCTTTGAAATTTAAAGTGGCAAGTACTTTTTTAAAGATCTCATAATAGTGAAATAGCAGCATTGCTGAGCCTAAAGGATTAAAAAATATTAACGGAGTAGAAGGATTATCTGCTATTTTTGAAACTTTATTTAAATTTATATTTCCATCGATTTTTATAAGTTTATCTTTTATAAGTGTTGCAGTGTAAGTTGTTTCAGGCACACCTCCAAAAAGTTCAATACAAAGCTCTAAAATCCTGGGAATATTAATAAAATCAATTTCGAATATGTTGCCATTTCTTGACGCTTTTTCAATGTTTCTATTTTTTACTTCCTTTTCCCATGTTTCTTTTGCTTTATATATTTGATCTTGTGTAAGTTTCAAAGTTAAGGATTTGCCAGTTTTATGTGCTAAATCGTGGTCATCAGGACATAGAACAGCTAAATTATAATATTGGTTATTTTGACTTACAGAAAACTCTTCTATATGGTGAATAATGTATGATTTTCCTTTTGTTCCTTTACAAATACAACAGGTGTAATTTGAATTTTTCAGTAATGCTTCAACTGTATTTACATCAATAGCTTTTCTAGTTATACATTCCTTAACTAATTCAACTTCAGCAACACTTAATCCATATTTTTCAACTAGATTTTTATTTGATGTCTTTTCAAAGGTTGTTTTGGGAAGACTAAGCGACTTTAGTTTTTGGGTTAAATCACTCGGGACACCATATTGAATGTATGTATTTACCATGTATTGTGTTTGAAATTTTTATAAAATCCCACCATAATATTGGATTTGAGACTAAATTAGCCTCTATTTTAGGATTTACCAAATCATCCGATTTAGTAGGATTCTATAGTTAATGAAAAAATAGTTTTTTACCTAACATGTATTTCTGAGTTCTAAAAATACTTGCAATAACCTACTAGATGAAAATAATCTTCTTTTAATTCTTCTTCAAGAGTTAAATATTTTTTCTTTATTCTTTGAATTACAAGAAAAAAATACCCAAAAATAGCAATAACTACTATTGATAGTAGAAATATAAATAAGCCCTTAATACTAAATATTAAAGAGTAGATTGATTCAATACTTAATTCTAATTCTGGTTCTTTACCAATTTCGATAGGCATTAAATGCAGTGGATAAATTACAGTCAGAAAAAAACCGAAAGCTAATATGTATAAGGTGTATTTAAAAGAATCTAAACCGTTTTTGACAATTAAGAAATCAGATCTTACATCTTTAAATTTATTAATCAAAGTAGAACTATCTATTTGTAATTGGTTAATTAGTTCTCTTTCCTGGCCTAACTTATCCCATATTCCATTAGGGGCTAAAATCATTGGAGATCCACGGAACGTTCCAAGACCGGTATTTCGTGGAGAGTGATTGACTATCATTTCATTTAATTTCATTAAACATTCATCTGTTTTAAATAAATGTGATTCAAGTGAAAAAAGTAACGTCAATTTCTCGTTATCACTTAAATTTAAAAAATTACCTTCTCTAATTGCATCGACCACATCATGACTATGTTCAATATTTAAACGATCATACCATCCAAATTTTCTAATAGAAATTCTCTTAATTATATCGTTATAATCGATTATAAGTTTTGATATTTGACTATCATAGGTCTCTTGTTTTTCATTTTCTCCTAATAGTTTTGAAATTACAAAAGCTGCTACAATTGAAATTAATCCTGCAGCAGATTGTGATAACGTAGAAAAAAAAGTATTCCAATCCATATTAGTAAAATTTAATATTTTTAATTACGTAGAAAGCTTTGATCGATTGATCGAGTAGGAGCCCATATTTCAGATTATTCGCTCTAACCGAAGATATAAAATAAACAGTAATTCAAATAGGAGATCACTAACTGAAATGGTTCTTGGCAGTATTTTTATTGAATTTGCATATCTGTCGGTTCATAATGATTACAAAATATTAAATATTCATCACAATCCCGACCAACTTTTAAGCTGATTTTTTCAAATAGTTCGTAAGGGATTTTATTTACTTTATCAATGCGTAATTTCCGTAAGGGATTGTCTGTTTTTTCAGATTCAGGATGGTACATAAAAAGACAAAAATCTTTCGATAATGGGAAATAGATTTCCGTTTCTACCGGAATAAGCCAATAGTAAATTCCTTGATTATCTAAATGAATCGGACTATCAGTTGTAATCCAGCCTTTTCCATCGCAATCTCTAATTATAACCTTTTTGAAAGTTCTAAAAACATTTAACAAGTGATTCATCAAAGTCCCCAGCGCTAGATTTAATTGGAAATCTTTACCGAAATGATCCAGAACCAATTTGTTTTCTTCTGTATCATTTGAAAACATGGTTATTTCAGTAATTAGCTTGTCCCTAGTTTGATCATCATTTAGTAAATCATTAATATATCTTCTGAATGGATTTGTTCTGCATAGCAGATTTGCAACAAAATGATTTAGAACATCTTTATCTTTTTCTGTTAACCTTTTTTGATTATGAAGATTTGAAATTACTGTACGATAAAAATTTTCCACTTCACTGCTCAAATTTTCAAAATGTCTTTTTATTTCAAAATCATCAATTGGTAAATCAAAAATATTAGTCTCTGCAGTAAAATTTTTAATAAGGACGTTTTCAGTTTTTTTTTCTCCCATTTTATAAACCGAAAGCCAGTAATCTTTGTCAATTTTGTATCCAAATTGTTTTAAATAAACCTGAGAAACTTTATGTTGTTGCTGATAAATAGGTTCTTCTTTCTTCATTTAAACTTTTTTGCAGTTTTGGATCTATAATGTTAGAGTTTGCTTATTACAACGCTTTTGAACTAAATTTAACTTAGTTTTCAGATTGCTTTATCATTCCATTTTACTTTTTCAGGACTTCAATCTGATTGTAAACAAAAATCTTTGCCGCTTCTGGCTCTCCTTTGGTTCCATACCCTTTAGGAATTCCTTTTCCAGGTTTAAATTTACCTTTTACAGCAACTTTAAATGGTAATGTTTTTCCGTCCCAAAGTTTATCTGCATCAGGGAGTTTTTTATTTTCTCTCTCTAGATATATATTTTCTTTTTCATCTTTTACTTTCCATTGAGCGCAAGGACATGAAATGGCAGAATATAATGCAATTATTTTTTTTTCTTTGCTATCACTACCACTGATTAAAAGTAAAATTGCTGATATGAATACTATTAGTTTTGTCATTTTTTTTAGGATTTGGTTTTAATATTCTATTTAAATTTCGTCCCTATTTGATTAATTATAGAGTTAAGAGTATGGTAATTCTATTAACCGTAAATATAATTAATTTTGAAAAAGTTCCATTCCTGAAATATATAAACATTTTTAGAATAAGAAGTTGATGAAAATATTTACATGTTTTATTCGTTGTAGAGTTCTCGTCTTCAATCAGTAACTTGTTGATTGCCGTTTCCGAGTTTTTAAAATATTTGATTTCAAATTCTTTCCAATTAGTTTTTTTTGAAATTAAATTACTTACTGATTTTTCTTGTCAAAAGAAATACTGTTGAAATTATACAAATACTCCCTATCCAGTCAACAGGGGCAAAAGGTGTTTTTAGCCAAATAACCGATAAAATTACTGCAACAAGAGGTTCAGCAGAAGCGAGCAAGCTTGTTTTTTGTCCGCCAATCAATTTAACAGCATTTAGATAAGAATAGAAAGCTATCAATGTACCGAATATGATGATGAAAGCGACAGTAGAAAATGTATAAATATCCCATTCACCTTCTATACTCCAAGGAGCTTTTACAAAACTAAAGGCTATGCCGCCAAGAAGCATTCCCCAGCCTACAACGACAGCAGAGTTATATTTAGAGAGTAAATCTTTTGGTTGTAATGTATAAATGGCTAAAGTTATGGCTGATGCAATACCAAAGAAAAGTGCTGTCTCTGAAATAGAAAGCGTATCTATTCTTCCATGTGTTACTAACAGAAAAGTACCGATTACAGCTAAAAGTATTGCCATAAATTCTATTTTTTTTGGAAATCGTTTGTGTTTGAGCGCTAAGTATATTGCAATCAAAATAGGTCCTGCAAATTGTAAAACCGTTGCTGTCGCAGCATTAGAATGTTTAATTGCTGCAAAATAAGTATATTGAACACCTAGCATTCCTATAATACTGAAGATTAATAGTTGAATTACATCTTTTTTGTTATTCCAAATCAAAAAAATATTATTTTTAGTTGCTTTTGCTATTATCAATAGACCAATTCCTGAAATAAGCAATCTTACTGTTATAAGCCATTCGACGTTTATTCCTTTTTGCTGAAATAAGAATTGTCCCAATGTTCCACCAACTCCCCATAATGTTGCAGCAAGTATCCCTAATAAAGTCCCTTTTTTTATTTTTGTTTCCATCTTTAAATTATTTATTGCGCAAATTTGCATCAAAAAGTACTTGCTTTTTCCTTATATTTATACTCAAATTTGCAATTTTGTTTCACTATAATGTCTTTTAAATATGCTGGACACCTTTGATCATAAAATTTTAGAAATAATCCAAAAAAATAATCAGACACCGCAGAGAGATATTGGTGAAACAATTGGATTATCAGCCGCAGCTGTTCAGCGTAGGATAAAGAAGTTGCGTGAACTTGGTATTATTGAAAAAGATATTGCTGTAATTGACAGAGAAAAAATAGGTAATAATGTTACTATTCTTGTAGAAGTTTTTCTTGATAGTGAAAAAATCGAATTGGTAGATGACCTTAAAAAAAAGTTTATATCAATACCGGAAATACAGCAATGTTATTATGTAACAGGTGAGTCCGATTTTTTTCTTGTAATTGTTGTTCCATCAATGAATCATTATGAAATTCTTACTCGAAAGATATTTTTTGCGGACGATAATATTAAACGTTTCCGTACAATAGTAGTGATGGGAATAACGAAAAATAGCTTGGAAATTCCTTTGAATCTGCTTGTTCCACAAGGATAAGTAAGTGATTTTGTTTTTCCTATTTATACCTTCTGTACCAAATGTTTTAAGGTATAGGCATTCTTAATCAGTTCCATTTCGCTTTCAAAAATTCCTGCAATATCTGATTTTATTTGACGGTAATTGTCATTAATCTGTATAGCCTCATTTTTTCTTGGCGGGGAAAATAAACTACAATTTACTGAAATCCACAATTGCGATTCTTTATTATTAATACAAAATAAGAAGCAAGGATTTATATTCAAATTTAGATATATTTGAGTATAAATCGAAAAATGGTTTAAGAGAAGAGTTTAAAAACTTAAAATTATATTTAATTGAATAGCTTTTAACACTAATAGTTGATTAAAGAATATCAATTTTTAGTTTAAAATATACAGATGGGAATACATAGATAACAATCTGCTAATAGATGAAAAGAGGATGATTAAAATGTTTGATCAATAGAATTATGAAAGAGAAAGTTTTTTTTCAACTCTCTAGTTACCTTCAACTTTTGATATACATACTGCTATGTTTTTATACTGCTAATGTACGTGCACAAGATTTTTTATTCTCTCCAATTGAAGACAGGCAGCAACTCAATGAAGAGAAAATTCGTAGTTTTATTGAATTGCAAGATGGAAGAATTGGTGTTTTTACTGAGGGAATGTTCAATTTGTATGACGGTTCAGGTTTTAAGACAATAGAAATTGACGACGACAATTCAGCCTCACTTATAGCCTATACAGGATTTCATCACAGTTATTTAGAAAACAATCGTATTTGGTTTAAATACAGAGGAAAAATTAGCTTGATTAATGTCTCCAAAGAAAAGAGCGAAGCAAATCCGATTAAAGTTTTAAAATCATTAGGTTTTAAGGGCACACCAGTTAATTTATTCGTTGATGAAAAAAAAGACATATGGATTGTAAACGATTCAGGTAGATTACTTTGTTATGAGCAAGAATCAAAAAAAGTAATTTCTTTTTTAAACAGTATTGATTTAAAGGACGCTGCTAATGATATACTTTACGATCTGGTTTTTCATAAAAAGAAGGTCTATTTAATTTACAAATCGGGAGTAATTCGCTGTTTTGACCGCTCATCGGCAAAAGAAATTTACAAAGGATTCATTGCCAAAGATACTTCAGATAATTTTACGCAATGGAATCACGCAACGGCAGTAGGTGATTATTTATATGTAATAAGAGCAGGAATAAGTCAGGGGCAACTGGTTCGATACGATACTCAAACAAGACAATCTGTTGTGGTATTACAGGCCGATACGTATTGGCTAAATACTTTTGCTGCCAATAATAATGGTGATTTTTTTATAAGCTGTAGTCAAGGTCTTTGGTATTTTAAAGCTGGAAATACTACTGGAACTTTTTATCCAGAGTTGACTTTAACGGATAATCATAAAATAAAAACTGAAGTAAGTACTGTTTTGTTTGATCGTCAGGGTGGACTTTGGGCGGGAACATTAAATAAAGGAATTTATTATCAGCATCCAGATCGTTCTCGTTTCAAATATTTTCAAAAAAACAATTTTAACTTAAAAAGTAATGATGAATTTCAAGTAAACTGTTTTGAAGAAACTGTTGATGATAAATTACTAATTGGCACAAATGAAGCTTTGTATATAGCTGAACTTCCTCTTAATCGAACTAAAGCTTTCAAGGTATTAGTTCCGGATTTATATTGCTATTCCCTTCATAAAGATTCTGCAGGTCAAATATGGATTTCGACCAATAAAGGTCTATATGTGTATGGGCGTGATGGTTTTATAAAACAACATACAAAACAATCTACTAGTTTTGTATACGAAACCAAACAAGGTGATATATATGTTTGTACAAACACTGGAATTTTAAAGTGGAATAAATCTTTGCGGTCTTTGGGTCTTTCGCCTTTGATTAATTCGCCTTTGAATATATTTCAAATGACGCAATGGAATCAGAAATTGATTGGTATTTCGTCTAACGGACCTTTTATAATGAATGCAGCAGGCGATAAAATTAGTATGCCTTTGGAAAAGGAGCATAAAAAAATGCCTATGTTCAGCCAAAAGAACCATAAATACAGTTGCCTTTTATCTGATTCTGACCAAGATTTATGGGTAGGAACTTATAACGACCTGACGATTTGGGACAATAAAAATCAGAAGTTATATGAAATAAATACAGATAAAGGTTTAGTAAATAATAGTATTAAGGCTATAGTAGAAGATAAGGATTGTTCGTTTTGGGTTACGACTTCACGCGGTATAAGTCATATTATTAAAAAAAGAACAGCAAGCAGACTTACTTTTAGAATCGTAAATCACGATAAATACACTGGAGTTCAGGAATATCCATTTACAGATCGTGCGGCATTTATTTCTTCAAAAAATGGATTGTTTATTGGCGGAATAGATGGTATGAATAATCTGGAAAGAAATGATGCGAGAGATAATCAATTTGTTCTTAATCCAATATTATTTAATTTCAAATTGTTTGGTAAAAATGTGACAATCGGTGAGGAAATAGATGGAAATATTGTTTTAAATAATGCGATATCATCAATAGATACTTTAAGACTGAAATATGATCAAAACTTTTTTAGTGTTGGGTTTTCGGGACTCAATTATAAAAATCCATCACAAACATATTACAGATATAAATTGGAGCATATTGATGAAAATTGGCGCAATGAGAATTCCACATCCGGAATTGGTGAAGCTAGTTATACCAATATAACTCCCGGTCACTATATTTTTAAGGTGCAAGCCAGTTCTGATGGAATACATTGGCCAGGCAAGGATAAAAATCTTTTAATTATCATTGAACCGCCTTTATGGAACACAACTTTTGCCAAAATACTCTATTTTATATTAATATGTATTGGGATTATTATACTTTCTAAAGCTCTTGTAAAACGTAATATTTTAATCCGCAAAAAACAGCAAGATCATGCTATAGAAAGAGCCAAGTCTGATTTTATAACCAATATCAGTCATGAATTGCGTACGCCACTCACACTTATTATAACACCTTTAAAATCGCTGCTTGCAAAAGTAGAAGATCAGAAAATTAAAAAAGAACTCCTGCGAATAAGCTCCAATAGTGATCTTTTATTGGATACTGTTAATCAGCTGCTTGATTTTAAAAAGATAGATACAGGCGAAGAAATATTACATCGTAACTTTTATGATAATCTTTCGTTTCTGACTGAATTGTGTATTGCTTATGTCTCAATAGCAGAGGAAAATGGAATTTCTTTTACTTGGAATATAGACCAGCAAAACGATGATTTGTATCTGGACAGGCAAAAAATTACCAGAATAATAATTAACCTGCTTTCTAATGCTTTTAAATTTACAGGTTCAGGTGGTACAATTAAATTTTCAGCCGTAATTGACTCTAAAGATAAAGTACTTACAATTTTAGTTGAAGATTCTGGTATTGGAATTTCTAAAACAGAAACTGATCATATTTTTAATCGTTTTTATCAGGCAGACAATCAAAAAGGTATATCAACTGGCAGTGGAATAGGGCTGTACATGGTAAAATATTATGCAGAAATGCATGGAGGATCAGTTAGTGTCGTAAGCAATCCAGGACAGGGAACTTGTTTTAAAGTATTATTATCAGTTCAGAAAAAAACTGAATTACCTTCTTCTGAAGTAGGAGAAGAGTCAACAAGAAAAAGTATACTTATTGTTGAAGATCACACTATTTTTAGAGGTTATTTGTTTGATGAATTGAAAAAGTATTACAATGTGATTACAGCCAATAATGGAGAAGAAGGTTTAAAGAAAGCAATAATCCACATTCCTGATCTTATTATAACAGATATGATGATGCCCGAAATGGATGGACCACAATTAAGTCATACGGTTCGAAATACGATTGCTATAAGTCATATTCCTATTATTATGCTTACAGGAAGAGCTTCTGATGAAGCTAGATTTGAAGGTTATGAGGCTGGAGTAGATGCTTATATGGTAAAACCATTCGATATTAATTTGTTAATACTTCGAATTAATAAATTATTGGAGATTAACGAAACGAGACGAAAAACGTTCATTAAAGAAAAGGAAGTAAAAGCTGATACCTTAACAGATAATCCTATTGATCAGGAATTTTTGAAACGTGCTTTTCAATGTATTTCAGATAATTTATCCAATTCAGAGTATACTGTAGAAAAGTTCAGTGAGGATATGAATATGGATCGTACTGGTTTATATCGAAAACTTATGGCCCTTACGGATCATTCTCCCACAAATTTTATTCGTACTATCCGACTTAAAAAAGCAGCCGAATTATTATTGGATAAAAATCTCACAATCGCAGATGTATCTGATCAGGTAGGTTTTAATAGTATTTCTTATTTTACCAAATGTTTTCATGAAGCTTTTGGTAAAACACCAAGCCAAAGCAGAGAGGGAAATGTTTCAGCAGAATAAATTAATTATTTTTTAATGTGTTGATTGTTTGTGTTTTGAAGATGTGTGCGATCTGATTTCAACATGAGTTATAATTATTTCAACATAGTTTAAAGACTTTAAAAAGGACTAAAGTTATTTTTATCCCACTATAAACTATCTAATTTAATTGAAATGAAAATTATTTACTCCTTATGTACTATGTTGCTTTTTTGCATTCATAGTAATGGGCAAAATTTCCAGAAAACCACTCAGGGAATCAAGACAACTGCAAATGGCTATAGCATAGAAATACAATTTTACAGTCCTTCTATTGTCAGGATTACTAAATTTCCTGTTGGAAAAAGTTTTACAAAAGAAAGTCTGTCGGTGGTTTTAAAGCCTGAAAAAACTATTTTTAGTGTCAAAAAGATTGACAATATTATCCTTTTAAAATCAAATCAATTAACGGTTAGTGTAAATGCTGCATCAGGAAATATCGCATTTGCAGCTTCTAAAAATGAATTATTAAAAGAAAAACCTGAAGGAACAAAATTTGAACCTTTTAATGATACAGGAGTAAATACTTTTACAGTCACACAATCTTTTCTTTTAGATAAAGAGGAACCTATTTATGGTTTGGGACAACACCAAAAAGGAGATTTAAACCAAAGAAATCAAAAATATCATCTAGAGCAGGGAAATGTAGAAGATGCTGTGACTTTTTTTCAGTCAATAAAGGGCTACGGACTTTATTGGGATAATTATTCTCCAACAGAATTTACAGATGATGTCAATGAAACTTCGTTTAAATCAATTGTAGGAGATGGTGTTGATTATTATTTTATGTATGGAGGTAATGCAGATGGAGTAATTGGTAAAATGAGGGAACTAACCGGTAAAGTGCCAATGTTTCCGTTGTGGACGTATGGTTTCTGGCAAAGTAAAGAGCGATACAAAGGTCAGAATGAATTGGTCGATGTCGTTAAAAAATATCGAGAACTTTCGGTACCCCTTGACGGAATAATACAAGACTGGCAATATTGGGGCAACAATTACCTTTGGAATGCAATGGATTTCTTAAATCCTGAATTTTCAAATCCAAAAAAAATGGTTGACGATGTTCATAATCTTAATGCACACATGATTATTTCGATTTGGTCTTCTTTTGGTCCCCAGACAAAACCGTATAAGGAAATGGATAAAAAAGGAATGTTATTTAATATTACAACCTGGCCGGAATCCGGTTCAGAAATATGGCCGCCAAATCTGGATTATCCTTCAGGAGTGAGCGTATATGACCCTTACAATCCGGAAGCAAGAGATATTTACTGGAAATATGCCAATCAGGGATTATTTTCTAGAGGAATTGACGGTTGGTGGATGGACTCTACAGAACCAGATCATCTTCAGATAAAACCAGAAGATTATGATACAAAAACCTATCTGGGATCTTTTAGAAAAGTACGAAATGCGTATCCTTTAATGACCGTGGGTGGAGTTTACGATCATCAGCGTAAAACGACTTCAGATAAACGTGTGTTTATTTTAACGCGATCTGCTTTTGCGGGGCAACAGCGTTACGGAGCCAATACATGGTCTGGTGATACAGGTTCTAGCTGGGAAACCCTTCGCAATCAGATTCCTGCCGGTTTGAATTTTACCCTTACAGGGATACCACATTGGAATTCAGATATAGGCGGTTTTTTTGCAGGAGCTTATAATCAACCTTGGAATGAAGGATCAGGTGCTAAAAATCCGCTTTATCAGGAACTTTACGTACGTTGGATTCAGTTTGGTACCTTTAATGCAATGATGCGTTCTCACGGAACAGATGTTCCAAGAGAGATTTATAATTTTGGTACAAAAGGAGAGCCCATTTATGATGCAATAGATAAATTTATAAATCTGCGTTACACACTTTTGCCGTATATTTATTCAACATCATGGGAGGTTACTGATAAAGAATCAAGTTTTATGCGTGCCTTGTTTATGGATTTTTCAGCTGATAAGAAAGGGTGGGATATTAAAGACGAGTTTATGTTTGGTAAATCAATTCTTGTAGCTCCTGTTGTCCAGGCACAATACACTCCGGAGAAAATAGTAAAAGTTAATGAAGCAACAGGCTGGGATAAACAAGGAGATAAAAAAAATGCAGAAAAAGTAACTGTAGATTTTACAGCAGAAAAGTCAAGGAATGTCTATCTGCCAGCTGGTGCAAATTGGTACGACTTCTGGACAAATGAGAAAATTAACGGAGGTCAGGAAATTACAAGAAAAACAACTATAGACATGATTCCGATTTATGTAAAAGAAGGAGCAATTATTCCGTTTGGACCAAAAGTGCAATTTGCAACCGAGAAAAAATGGGATAACCTGGAGATAAAAGTATATCCAGGAAAAGATGGTTCTTTTGTACTTTATGAGGATGAGTTTGATAATTATAATTATGAGAAAGGATCTTATTCTGAAATTGAGTTTTTATGGAATGAAGCATCAAAAAAAATAACGATTTCAAATAGAAAAGGACAATATAATGGAATGTTAACCAACAGAAAATTTACTATCGTAATGCCTAATGGTTTGAAGAAGGTTATCAATTATAATGGTAAAAAAGTAGAAGAGAAAATGTTTTAAGAACTGTAATATGTTATAATATAATATTCACTAATTATTTCAATTCAATAAACACCCTCATTAGTTTAACTTTATTAATAATAATTCAATCAAATAGTTAACTGCTTGATTGAATCTTAAATATAAAAATATTTTTAGATTTTATTGACAGATTTTTGAAATTAGATTCCAAACTTTTTGAATTTGAAGTATTTCAGTTTTTAATATCTTAATATTTTATTATTGTTGATTGTATTGATTATTTTTTTCAATTTCCAATAATTCTTTCCCAAATCCTTCACCGGATTTCATAAGGGCAATTGTAGAACTTTTTATAAATTCAACAAGCCCCAATCTATTTAATGCCTCTGTTAAATTATCAATTTCATTTTCTTGCCCCATAATTTCAAATACAGTATAATCCTTTTCAATTATAGTAAATCTGGCATTATATTGTTTCATTAAATGATTAATTTTTTCTTCTTTCATAATCATTTCGGTTGATACTTTATACAACGCTGCCTGAGTATATATGATTTCATGTTCTGTATTATAGTAGCATCTAAAAACATCAATAATTTTTTCTATTTGAAGCGTTAAGTTTTTTACAATTTCTAATGTTTCGTTCACTACAATGGTAAAGCGGTACATTTTGTCAATTTCGCATGATGAAATATTGAGACTTTTCAAATTAATCTTCTTCCTCAAAAACATTATGGCTATTTTATTGATGAGACCGATTTGATCTTCCGTGTAAACTGTTAATGTGTATTGCTTTTTCATTTTTGTTTAGTTTTTTAATTTCAATTTTTCAGAAATAAAAAAACCTTTCTCGTTGGACTGAGAAAGGTTTTGTATTAGACAATATAATCCTGACTCGTCATAAGAGACAAATAGTGATAATTGTGATAATGATAATTGTTACTGAATTTTTCATGTTTGTTTTAAACGAAAAAACCTCCCAGTTTTTGGGAGGTTTTTAAATTATATATAGCTTCTTAATTTATATAGCACCCCTCCATAGCTATCGAATGATAATAATGTTAATGATAATAGAGTTGCTAATTAAGTTTTTCATTTCTTTTTATTGAACGACAAATATATAGATTTTTATCATACTGCAATTTTTTTTATTTAGCAGGCGATAATTTCAAATGCTGATAAAAGTTTGTATATATCGGGAAAAAGCAATTTTTCTTATTTATTAAAAGTCATCGTATAATCTCCAAATACATTATGAAATTAAGTCACAAGTTTAAATGGAAGAAACAAATGCCATCAATTTTAAGTTTGAACTGTGATTTGTAAAAATTTCAATTAGGGGATACACTTAAAAAATGGCACTATAATAATGAGGTCAGTTTTGAATTGACGAAAAGGAGAAAATTTATTTCCTACTTCATTAAGCACGACACCGCAAAGGTATTTTTAAACTTATGGATATTGAAATTTTACGATTATTACAAAATATTTTTCATTACAGCCTGCATTTTTTAGCACCCGGACTAATTGCATTTGTTTTTTTTAAACCACACTGGAAACGTGCCTGGCTTATAATGGCTGCTACAATGTTGATCGATCTGGATCATCTGTTTGCTACGCCGATTTTTGACCCGACCCGATGCAGCGTTGGGTTTCATCCTCTGCATTCCTACTATGCCATATGTCTTTATATTTTAATGCTGCTATTTCCAAAAACAAGAATAATTGCTGTTGGACTGCTTTTTCATATTATAACTGACTGGCAGGATTGTTATTGGTCAAATATGATACTTCTGGCAAAATAATATATACAAATAAGTGGGATAAGAAAATCTAAGTTTTTTTATTTCTAATCACATTCAATAAATTATAAACGAAAGTTAAATCTAAAAATTTAATATCATCTATGTCAAATACAATCGAAAAAATTAAATGCCTTATTATAGGTTCTGGACCGGCGGGTTATACTGCTGCAATTTATGCTGCCAGAGCAAATATGAATCCGGTTTTATATCAGGGAATGCAACCAGGTGGTCAGTTGACAACTACAAATGAAGTAGAAAATTTTCCGGGTTATGTTGATGGAGTAACGGGACCAGAGATGATGATTCAGTTACAAGATCAGGCAAAACGTTTTGGTGCTGATATCTGTGATGGCTGGGCTACTAAGGTTGATTTTTCAGGAGATATTCATAAAGTTTGGATTAACGATACGATCGAATTGCACTGTGAAACCGTTATTATTTCTACGGGAGCGTCAGCTAAATATTTAGGATTGCCATCAGAGCAGCATTATCTACAAATGGGTGGAGGAGTTTCTGCCTGTGCTGTTTGCGACGGATTTTTTTATCGTAACCAGGAAGTTGTAATTGTTGGAGCGGGAGATTCTGCTTGTGAAGAGGCACATTATCTATCTAAACTTTGTAAAAAAGTAACGATGTTGGTAAGAAGCGAAAAGTTCAGAGCTTCAAAAATCATGGAAGAACGCGTTCGCAAAACTGAAAATATCGAGATTTTAATGAATCACGATACTGTTGAAGTTTTAGGAGATAATAATGTGGTTCATGCTATAAAAGCATTGAATAAAACTACAGGTGAAGTTATTGAAATTCCTGCAACTGGATTTTTCGTGGCAATTGGTCACAAACCAAACACAGATATCTTTAAAGATTATATTACACTTGATGAAACGGGATATATCATCAATACTCCGGGAACATCTAAAACAAATGTTGAAGGTGTTTTTGTAGCCGGAGATGCCGCAGATCATGTATACCGTCAGGCAATTACGGCTGCAGGTACAGGTTGTATGGCAGCACTTGATGCAGAGAGATTTCTGGCGTCTAAAGATTAGTTTAAGACTGCTGGAAAAATTAAAGAATAGCTGCGACCAGTGTTGCATTATTTTTATTGTAAAGAAAGAATTGATTATTACATTTATAAAAAAAAGTTATGAATTGAGTATCCTAAATCAGTGGGATTAGTTTATTTATTATCCATTCTATTAAAAGTGAGTTTAAGAAGAATTGGATTTTAAAAAGTATAAATTAATACTCCGAAAGTTTATAAGGTATTCAATATAAGGCTTTTTTGTTTTGTGAATATTTAACTTAATTTATTAAAATGAAACAAATTTCTAAATTACTAGTTGCAAATAGAGGAGAGATTGCACTACGTATTTTTCGCGCAGCCGCGGAACTTAAAATTAAAACTGTTGCTATTTATACCTATGAGGATAGGTATTCATTACACAGATACAAAGCCGATGAGGCTTATCAAATAGGGAAAGACACAGACCCATTAAAGCCCTATCTTGATATTGATGAAATTATTAAAGTAGCCAAAGCAGAAGGAGTTGATGCCATTCATCCCGGTTATGGTTTTTTATCCGAGAATGTATTATTTGCGACTAAATGTGCTCAGAATGGAATTTTATGGATTGGACCTGATCCTAAAGTTATGGAACAACTAGGTGATAAAGTAGCTGCTAAAAAAATTGCACTCGCGGCCAATGTTCCTTTAATAGCAGATAGCAAAATAAACCTTTCAACATTTGACATTGCCCAAGAAGAAGCAAACCGCATCGGATATCCCCTGATGTTAAAAGCTGCTGCCGGAGGAGGAGGCCGTGGTATGCGAGTGGTAAGAAAAGAAAATCAGTTAGAAGCCTTATTTAATGAAGCTAAAAGAGAGGCAAAAACAGCTTTTGGTGACGACACTCTTTTTCTTGAAAAATTTATTGAAAATCCCAAACATATTGAAGTACAAATTTTAGGAGATAATTATGGAAGTATTGTTCATTTATTTGAGCGTGACTGCAGTGTACAGAGAAGGTTTCAAAAAGTAGTTGAGATCGCACCTGCCCCTAATTTAAAACAAGAAACAAAGGATAAATTATATAAGTATGCACTTAGTATTGCATCCAAGGTAAATTACAATAATGCAGGAACAGTAGAGTTCTTGGTTGATGCGGCCGAAAATATTTATTTCATAGAGGTAAATCCCCGAATTCAGGTTGAGCATACTGTTACTGAAGAGGTAACAGGAATAGATATTGTAAGAAGTCAAATTTTAATAGCTTGTGGTCACAAACTCTCAAGCCCCGGGATTTATATATTAGGACAAGAAAGTTTAAAATGTAGCGGTTTTGCTATTCAATGCAGGATTACCACTGAAGACCCTGCCAACGATTTTACACCGGACTACGGAACAATAATTGCTTATCGAAATGCTGGAGGCTACGGCATCAGAATCGATGAAGGAAGTTCTTATTCAGGAGTTAAGATTTCTCCTTTTTTCGATTCCATGCTCGTGAAGATTACTGCCAGAGGAAGAACTCTGGAAGGAACCAGCCAGCGTCTTTTAAGAACGTTAAAAGAATTTACAATCGAAGGGGTTAAAACAAATATTCCTTTTTTAGAAAATTTAATTGTCCATCCTGATTTTCAGTCAGGAAATATCACCGTGAACTTCATAGGTGATAATCCTTCTTTGATGAAAATCAAAAGAAAATCCGATAATGTAACTAAGAATTTAGCTTTTATAGGCAATACAATTGTCAATGGAAATCAGGATGTTAAATTCATTTTACCCGAGAAAAAATTCCTGACCCCAAAACTACCAGTCCCATCAAATACATTTCATTCTGATGGAACCAAACAGTTGCTGGATCAGTTAAAACCCAAAGCATTCTCGCAGTGGATTAAAGACCAAAACCAAATTTTGTATACAGATTGCACCATGCGAGACGCACATCAATCTTTATTGGCAACTAGAGTACGAACCATTGATATGCTGCCTTTTGCGTCAACATTTACAAAAGATTTTCCTCAAATGTTCTCTATGGAGGTCTGGGGAGGAGCGACGTTTGATGTTGCGATGCGATTTTTGAATGAAAGCCCTTGGGAGCGTTTAGAACAAATGAGAAAGGCGATGCCTAATGTACTGCTTCAAATGCTACTTAGAGGATCAAATGGTGTTGGTTATACGGCTTATCCTGATAATTTGGTTGAAAAATTCATTGAGGTATCTGCCCAAAAAGGGATTGATGTTTTTAGAATTTTTGATTCTTTAAACAGTATCGAGAATATGAAAAACAGTATTAATGCAGTGCTCAGCGGTACAGACTCTATTGCAGAGGTTTGTATGGGATATTCCGGAGATATATTGGATCCCGAACGTCCAAAGTTCAATCTCAACTATTATTTGGATTTAGCCAGGAGAATAGAAGACACAGGAGCTCATATTTTATGTATAAAGGATATGGCGGGTTTATTGAAACCTTATGCAGCGGAAAAACTAATAACCGAACTAAAGAAATCTATTGCTATTCCAATTCATTTACACACTCATGATACGGCAGGAATTCAATCTGCTACTTATCTTAAGGCTGTAGAAGCAGGGGTTGATATTATTGATGTTGCCTTAGCTTCTATGTCGGGACTTACATCTCAACCCAATTTTAATGTATTTGCCGAAGCTTTAAAGGGAACATCTCGTGATTCTAATTTTGATGTTGAAAAATTAAATCAATATAGTAACTACTGGGAAGATATCAGAGAGTATTATTATCCTTTTGAGTCCGATTTAAAATCCAGCACAGCAGAAGTGTACAAGCATGAAATTCCTGGTGGGCAATATTCAAATCTTAAACCTCAAGCCTATTCATTGGGCTTAGAGACCAGAATGCCAGATATCAAGCAGGCGTATCAGGATGCCAATAGCTTGCTTGGAGATATCATTAAAGTGACACCTTCCTCAAAAGTAGTAGGTGATTTGGCCATGTTTATGGTTAGCAGTAATCTGAGCAAACAAGATGTTTTAGATCAGGGAACTATTTTATCTTTTCCTAATTCTGTAAAAGGAATGCTTAAAGGAGAGCTGGGACAACCCGATGGAGGGTGGCCTGTAGACTTTCAAAAAATGGTTCTCAAGATGGAAAAACCTTTTTTAGATCTGCCCAATGCTCATTTAACTCCTATTGATTTTGATAAGGAATTTGAAATTTTTCAAGAAAAATTTTCATCATCCTGTACTTTGGCAGATTTTTTATCTTACCAATTTTACCCAAAAGTTTTTGAAGATTATTTTAATAAAGTTGAAAAATATGGAGATGTGAGCGTTATTCCTTCTACTACATTTTTCTACGGATTAAAACCCAATGAAGAAGTGATCGTTAATATTTCGGAAGGGAAATCTATCATTGTGAAATTTTTGTATAAGTCTGAACCGGATTTACAAGGAATCAGAACTGTTTATTTTAAGCTAAATGGTCAGACCAAAGCCATTGAGATAAAAGATGAATCTGTAAAAACGAAAAGTATACAAAATAGAAAAGCATTTACAGATCTGGAAATTGGTGCGCCTCTGCCGGGACTCTTAAGTAAAATATGGGTGCAGGAGGGTGAAGAGATTAAAAAGGACCAGCCTTTATTTACGATAGAAGCAATGAAAATGGAAAATACAGTCTTAGGTCGGGCAGGGACTATTGGCAAAATTCATTTAAAAGAAAATAGCCTTGTAGAAAAAGGAGATTTGCTGATAGAATACATGATAATTTAAAAACTGATATTTAATTATTATATATTGATTCTCTAATTTATTGGATAGAACCAAATTGCATTACGCTCCTTTTTATAAGGAGCGTTTTGAGTTTGATGAAACACTAATATGCTGAAAAAGATGTGTTTTTAAATACTCTTTTCTTAATCCTATTAAATAGCATTCATAAAGTGGTTTTTTTCTGATAATTAGTATTGGCAACATCTCATTTAGCGCTTATTTTAAAGTTGAATTTTATAAACAGTATGTAAAAAATGCTTGTTTAAATTTATGAAAATAGAAATATAAGATTGTTCGAGGGGCTTTTTGGTGGAGAATTCTTAAAAAAATAATATTTTTATTTGTAATAAGGGTAAAAAGTATCGGAATTGTTAACTTTTGGTTAAATTGCAAAAATATTTGTATTACAGAATGAATATTACTGACGACGAAATACTTCAACGCCTCAAGGAAGGTGATAAAAGGGCGCTAACAATACTTTATGATAGTTATTGGAAGCCTCTGTTTGCATCCTCATACCTATTACTTAAAGACAGGGAATTATGTGAGGAAATTATTCAGGATATATTCATTGAGATTTGGAACAGACGTTTGGAACTTCAAATTAAAGTTTCTTTCAAAAGTTATCTCTATGCCTGCGTACGCTACAAAGTTTTTGCAGAATTTAGAAAAGATAAACCAGAGCGGGTTGAATTGTATGATGATATTAATGGACGGTTTCAGTACTCCACACCTGAAACAAGAATGATTCATGAGGAATTAGAACAGCATGTCAAGCTTGTTGTGGAAAGTCTGCCTGATAAATGCCAAATGGTTTTTAAACTAAGCAGAAATGAACAACTGAGCCATAAAGAAATAGCAGAACAATTGGGTATTTCAACAAAGACTGTTGAGAATCATATCACTAATGCACTAAAGGTATTACGAGATTCTTTAGGTAATGTGCTTGCGGTGGAAATTATTCTCCACTTCCTGCGCTAATCACTTAATTATTTGTAAATATTGAATTATTATTGAATTTAAGTATTCTTTGTAAACAATTTAGTATAATCAACTCTTTTAATGTAGAATTATCTACGAAATATGAAAAAGTATCTTTTTTTTTAGGGGATGCTTTCTTTTATCTACACTATATTAATATACACTACAATGACAAAAGAAAAATCAATGGATACTAACTATAATAAACAGGATTTTCAAGAGCTGATTGAAAAATATCTGGATGGTAAAATATCTTTAGAAGAAGTTAAGCTGCTTGTAAACTATTACCATAGTTTTAAGTTGGATAACGAATGGGTGGAGGAATTAGGTCCAGAGGATCCTATTAAACACAGGATGCTTATTAATATTTTAGAGGCTATTCAAGATGAAGAGGAGCCTCAGGAAAGAGGAATAATCAGATTATTTAAAAGTAATATTTTTAAATATGGTGTGGCAGCTGCGGTTTTACTTTTTGTTTTTTTTAACGCTGTTTATAACGAGGACAGTTTTTCAGGTACAAAACCAACGCAGACGACTGTGGTTAACAATAATATTAAAATAGGCACTGATAAAGCGACCCTGACTACAGAAGACGGTCAGACTATTGTACTGGAAAAAGGTAAAAGTTTTACAGCAAAGAATCTGGTAAGTAATGGAAAGGAACTGGTTTATGCTAAGGCTAATACTCCAAAAACGGCGATAGCGTATAATTATTTGACAATACCCAGAGGAGGTGAGTTTTTTGTAAAATTAGCAGATGGGACTCAGGTTTGGCTAAATTCGGAGTCTAAGCTTAAGTATCCTGTATCATTTGTTGAAGGGGAAACCAGAAAGGTAGAATTGGTATATGGTGAGGCATATTTTACAGTTTCTCCCAGTACAGCCCATAAAGGAGCAAAGTTTCAAGTGTTGACAGGGCTTCAGGAAGTAGAGGTAATAGGTACACAGTTTAATATAAAAGCTTATAGAGATGAAGATATAATTTACACCACATTAGTGGAGGGTAAGGTTGCCGTTGAAATTGCGGACCAAAAAGAAATGCTCAAACCTAGTCAACAGCTTACCTTAAATAAACTTAATAAAAACAGAGTGATTTCCCAGGTAGATGTTTATTCTGAAACAGCATGGAAAAAAGGGTTATTTGCTTTTCAGAGCAAAAGTTTAAAAGAAATTATGCAGGTACTCTCCAGATGGTATGATGTAGATGTAGAATTTGAAGATAAGAGCCTCGAAAATATTGAATTCAAAGGTGTACTGAATAAAAAACAAAATATTGAAGAAATACTAACCCTAATTAAGAAAACTAAATTTATAAAAGCCTATGAAATAAAAAAAGACAGAATAATAATTAAAAATTAAAGGGAACAAAGTTTAGACCGACCAAAGTATAAATACTTTATCCCCTTAATGATGACTAATCAATTTAATGCTAAAACCAATTAAAAATCGACCAAATTTATGGAAAATAAATTAACCAGTGTTTCTTTTCCCCACAGAAAAGAAAATTTTAAAATAAAAAAGACACGAAAGCTTCTTTTTTTATTTTGTACAATTGTGTTTGGTTTGCTGCCAAGTACTGTTTTATCCCAAACTGCCAATATTAAAATTGACCAGGATAAAACTGCGAGTGTGGATGAGGTATTTAATCTCATTATGAGCCAGACTAATTACACTTTTATTTATCAGGTGCAGCAGTTTAAAAATTATCCCAAAGTTAAACTTGAAAAAGGTACGATTCAGGCTGATGAACTTCTGAAAAAAACTTTGTCTTCTGGTAATTTTAATTATAATTTCACAGGCAATACCATAGTAATCAACGAAATTCCAAAATTGAAGGATAACAGTGAAATTACTATTTCAGGAAAAGTTACCGATAAAAATGGTCTGTCGATTCCTGGTATTTCCGTTTATGCATCAAGCAGTAATAAAACAAGTGGAGAAACTCCGGATAAAAATTTTGTAGTAAGAGGAACCGTAACTGATTTTGACGGTAGCTTTTCGATTAAGGCACAATCAGGGTATTATATGTTCGCAACCGGTGTTGGTTATGATCTTTATTCTGAGCCTATTACTTCTAACAAAAAGAACTATACTATTGTGCTTAAAGAAAAAGTAAGCCAGTTAGAACAGGTTATAGTAGTGGGTTATGGTACCACAAAAAAGAAAGATCTAACAGGAGCAATCGGTTCTGTAAAAGCGGAAGAGATTACTCAGGTTAAAACCCAGACTATTGATCAGGCCTTAGGAGGCAGGGTCAGCGGGGTTTATGTTTCTCCCCTTAGCGGCAGACCTGGTGCTGGAGCCGCTGTAAATATCAGAGGACTGACTTCTTTACGTGGCGACAATCAACCGCTTTATGTAGTGGATGGTATACCAATCACTATAAATCCAAGTTTTGAATCTAATGGTCTGGGAAGTTCGGGAGTGCGTGAGAATCCACTTATGGCTATTAACCCTAATGATGTAGAGCGAGTTGATATTTTAAAAGATGCATCTGCTGCTGCAATTTACGGGTCAAGAGCGGCAAATGGTGTTATTATCGTTACGACTAAACGCGGGAAAAGAAATCAAAAACCGCAGTTTAATTTTTCTGTAAATTCTACCTTTCAAAATCCAACCAGTAGATTTGATTTTTTGAACGCTGATCAGTATAGAGCTTTTCAAACTACTTATGCTCAGAATAGAATAGCTCAGGGACAAGGTACGCCTGCCGACAATGCAATTATTGACGGAACTTTTTTTGGAAATGCCAATACAGACTGGCAGAAAAAAATTCTAAACCAAAATGCGTTGTGGAATGAATACCGTTTTAATGTAATGGGAGGATCTGAAAACGTAAACTATCTTGTTGCTGCCAATGTAACGGATCAGGAGGGAATGATGATCGGTACCAAGTTTAAAAGATACAACTTTGCCAGTAATCTTGATGCGACTATAACAGAACACTTTAAAGTAGGAGCTTCTATTAATTATAATTATTCTATAAATAAAACTTCTAATGTCAATGGACTGATGATGGGTAATTTCAGGCCAGATTTGGATGTATATCAGGACAATGGAGAATACACGACATCTCCTGCATTGCTTGGACCAAATCCAACATCTAGAAATCCTGTGGGAGGAGAAGGGCTTGCAAAAAACAACACTGCAGCTCAAAATATTTTTGGATCTGTTTATGGAGAGATTAAAATTATTGAAGGTTTAAATTTCAAATCTTTATTAAGTATAGCTGCCAATAATGACGAAACAAATAATTTTATGCCTTCATTTTCGCAATTAGCTGGGCAAGATCCAGTAGATGGATCTGCAGAGGCGACTTTATTGGTACAGCACAATAAAGGCTACAGCACTTCTTTTAGTAATACTTTAAATTATATTAAAAAATTTGAAAGCGGTCACAGTATTGATGCCGTTGTAGGTATTTCATGGGATCAATCCAGATTGGACCTGCAGGCACAGAACTACGCAGGGTTTCCCGATGATTTTATCTTGACTAATGTAGGATCTGCCAGCCGTGCTACGACCTATCAAAGTGAAGCATTGGAAAATGGATTAAACTCTGTTTTTGGAAGGTTTAACTATATTTATAAAGACCGTTATTTGGCCACTTTTACAGCAAGAAGAGATGGATCTACAAAATTTGGAACCAATAATCAATATGGTTTTTTCCCTTCAGGGGCACTTGCATGGAATGTACATAATGAAGCATTTTTTAAGAGTAAAGTAATTAATCAATTAAAACTGAGAGCTTCTTTGGGTAGAACAGGTTCGGATAATTTGGCTTCATTTTCTTATTTGGCTTATTTAAATTCACTTGCAGGAGGAAACTCTATTTATGCAAATGTTAATGGAATTGTGGTAAATTCAATACCAAATAATAATATCAAATGGGAAGAAACCAATCAACTTGATTTTGGTTTAGAATTTGGGTTATTCAATAACCGTCTTAATGGTGAGGTGGGCTATTTTAAGAAAAAAACCAACGGTATTATCTTATACACTCCAGTACCTTCAGAAACAGGAACAAGTAGGTATAATTCAAACATTGCAGATGTCAGCAATAAGGGATGGGAAATTACCTTAGGTGGTGATGTGATCCGTGGTGGAGCTTTTAAATGGAATTCATCATTTAATATTTCGTTTGTAAAAAATAATGTTGATCACTTAAATGGAGGAAGTGTACTTGCAGGCGGATCGTCTCCGTCAATTGTAGAGGGACAGCCTATTGGTGTTATCATGGGATATGAAGTTGTAGGGATTGCTCAAAACCAAGCACAGATTAATGCATTAAACGCAGGATCACCAACAGGGAGTTATTATGGTAATTTATCACAGCCGGGAGATTATATTTTTAGAGATGTTAATGGTGACGGTAGAATAAATGCAGATGACAGAAAGCCTTTAGGTAATCTGAACCCAAATTACTTTGGAGGATGGAACAATACCATGACCTATAAAAATTTCAGTTTTTCTTTTAATTTTCAATACTCACAAGGAAATCAAAAACAAGTAAACCTGGGGGATTTTATGGGTGAACCAAATCCTCAATTTAATGTTAGCAATACTACTACAATTGTGTATGATACCTGGACACCTGAAAATCCTAACGCGACTTATGGGCGTGTAGGGGTGGCTAGTGAAGGGGTTGCTATTTCAAAATATGTTGGGGATGCTTCTTATATACGTCTTCGCTCTACTTCTTTTGGATATAACTTTCCGAGACAATGGCTGGATAAAACGGAAATTGCCAATATGAGATTATCACTTTCTGCTAATAATTTATTTACGATCAGCAATTATATAGGAATTGACCCAGAATCGGTTGTTCAGCCAAGAGCTGGCAGTCAAACAACTGATTTAAATCAGGATTCGACCTATTCGTATCCGATGGCAAAAAGCTTTACGATCGGTTTAAATGTGACTTTTTAATTAAAAAAAACATAAGATGAAATCAAGAATTAATATATATATAGCAGCAAGTCTTTTTTCAGTTTTTTTGGGATCATGTGAATTGACAAAAGATTTAGACGAGTATGAACCTTTGTATTCTCTGCCGGCTGAAACTGCCATTGCAGACGAAAGTTCATCAGAGCTTGCCCTTACAGGAGTGTATGCCATTTTACAGCAAAAAGGAGGGAGTAATCCTATAAGTTCGATTTTAGGAAGCACTTTAAGCGGTGTGGATACCGGAGGCTATCCGGCATTTCTTAATGCTGAGGATAGAGCTTTATTAGCCAATACCCCATTGACAATTGGAGGTAAAGTGCAGAGCCTGTATGCTGGAGAATATACTATGATCAATAGAGCCAATTGGGTAATAAGCGGTGTTGAAAAATTGACAGATGCTAATTTTACCAACGATAACAGGCGATTGGAGATTATTGGTGAAGCCAAAATTATGAGAGCTTTGGGGCATTTTACCCTGCTCAAGGAATTTGGGCAGTTTTACGATATTAATTCTGAGTACGGAGTTAATGTCCGTTTAGAACCTGCAAAAGATGCGACAGCGCTACCAAGAGTTTCGGTTGGGGCAACCTATGATGCTATTTTGAAGGATTTGGAAGATGGCATTACACTAGCTCCGGATTTAAGACGAAAATATTATGCCAATAAAACGTTTGCAAAAGGCTTAAAGGCTAAAGTGCTATTGTATATGGGAAGATATGCCGAAGCAGCAGCAACTGCTAAAGATATTCTGGATAATTCAGGGCCTAATTTTGCAATGGTGTCTAATTTTGCTACACTTTTTGATCATTCTACACTAAATACTTTAAATAATACAGAAGGGCTTTTTGCGGTTTATGCAGATGGTGACGAAACCTTGGGCAACGGAAATTTCTGGACTGTTTTTAATGCCGTTTCAGATTCATATTACAATTTAGGGACAACAGGAACTATGACAGTAGCAGGGCAGGTCATCAATTATGACGCAACGAGAATTCCTTTTATGAAAACAGGATCTTATGCTATTCCTAATTTTGGTTATAATGGGAACATGAAATTTGCACAACGTTTTGGCCCTCAGTCACAGTTTGAGACAGTGTATTATTTACGTATGGCCGAAATATATTTAATTTATGCAGAAGCCGCTGCAAGAAGCACCAATAGTGTGTCATCGCAAGCACTTGCTGCCTTAAATGCGGTAAGAATCAGGGCAGGAGCCACAACTGGAGGTAATGGTTTTGTGACTTATCCGGCTGCCATTTCATATGCACAATTTTTAGAAGCAGTGCGTATTGAGAAAATGATGGAGCTGGGTTCAGAAACAGGAGAGAACTGGTACGATTTGATTCGTTATGATTATGCAGACGGATTTGGAACAGGATTTCAAGTATCCAATGTAAAAGCGACAGCTACCAATCCGGATTTTTTCATTATGCCAATTCCTGATGTATCTATAAAAGCAGGAAATAATATTATTAAACAAAATCCTGGTTACTAGTTTTTAAATAAAAAGCCTTTGGCAGCTGCCAAAGGCTTATTTATCCCCTTTTTAATAAAATTAAAAAACAGCAGATAATTTATCTGTATGCTGGATGCGCTGTATGTAATATATTGAAGTACAGCTGTATAAATCCTTGCAGTTATTTTAAAATAAATTTTCTCATTAAATCCTCAGGCTTAATGAAGTAATGTGTTTTTGATTTGCCTTTCATGGGCTATAATAATAGAAGGTGTATTTAAGAATAGATTCCTAATTAATAGGACAACGAAATAAAAGATTAAATAATTAAATGAATTTTAAGATGAAAATTAGCTGTTACTGCATTGCCTTGGTAAGTGTATTACTACTAGGCTGTAAAGATGGAAAAGAAAAGACTTCATATACTTTTACTGGTAATATAGAAGGAGCTGCCGATGGAACTAAAGTATTTTTGAAAGCTGTTGACCAGGATCTTCAAACAGCTGTACTGAATCCCGGAACTATTGTGGACAGTACACAAATTAAAGATGGGAAGTTTATGTTTTCCGGAAAGCTTCCGGAGGCGAAATTACATCTTTTAGTAATAAACAGTAAATCGGATTCTGAAGAATCCAGAGAACCTGTTTATCAGCCTTCAATTCCTGTTTTCCTGGAGAATAGTGATATTGAGCTTAAAGCGATGCTGGACAGTATTCCATCAGCTGACGCACTTTTGTCTGAAGGTAAATTTTCATTTAAAAATATTTCAGTTACAGGTTCTGCTAGCCAGGATATCTATTTAAATTATTTAGAAGGAGTAAAACGTTTTGGAGAGAAAGCTAGTGCTCTTTTTAACTCAGAATACCTTCCATATTTAAATCCGGCGAAAGGATCGGTAAAAGAGCCTATTTCCAAAGGAGTTGCCATTGTAACTAAAATCGAAGACAATCAAGAGAAAAGACATGCCTATGTTTTTCAATTCATAAAGGAAAATATAGACAATATGGTAGGAATGACCCTTGCCAAAGAGGAACTGAGTAAGTTTTCTGTGGAAGAATTGGAAAAATTATCATTCTATATTCCTGCTGCTCAAAAAAATACCGCGACAGGCAAAAATTTAATTAAGCAAATTTCCAATACTAAGAGCGTGGCTTCTGGTGCTTTTTATATTGATCTTCCTTTTGAGGATTCAAAAGGGAAGACTGTGAAACTTTCTGATTATGTCGGAAAGGGCAAATATGTCCTATTGGAGTTTTGGGCTTCATGGTGTCATCCATGCAGAGCTGATATTCCGCATTTAAAAGAAGTTTATGAGCTGTATCATCCGGAAGGTTTTGAAATCATCAGTGTTTCTATGGATCAGGATAAGCAGGCATGGCTCGGAGCTGTAAAAGAAGAAAAGGAGCCCTGGCTGCAAATTTCAGATTTGCAGGCATTTAACGGTGACCTGGCTAAGATTTATCAGCTTCGCGCGATACCAACTTGTATCCTATTGGATCCTAAAGGAAAAATAGTGACCAGAAATATGAGGGGCTCGTTCATGGATAAAAAGCTTATAGAACTTTACGGTAATCAGTTCGGGAAAAATTTTTAATACGCAATAATAGTAAATACAATAGATTATGATAGTTTTTAAAAGATATGCATTTATACTGTTTATGATCCTTGGAGTAAAATCCTATGCTCAAAAGCAGCCAGATACAGGCTTTACCAAAAAAGTAGAAAAGGCGGCATCGGCACTTAAAGTGAAAAGCCCTGTCATTTCAGATCCTGTTTCACTTAATGCCCAAGTAGTATGGAATGATAATAAAAGCCAGGTGGCTGTTGTAATTAAGGTTAAAGTACTTCCGGGTTGGCATATTTACGCTTATGTCCCTAAAAACCAGCCTTACATTCAGTCTAAAATGGTATTGGAACTTCCTAAGGGCGTGACACCGTTATCAGAATGGACCAAACCAAATTCCTATCCATATGAGGATAATATTTTTGTCTATGAGGGTCAGATGTTATTTACCCGATATTTCTCGGTAAAAGATTTGGGTACAGGAGCTAAAATAAGCGCCGGATTATTTTACCAGACCTGTGATATCAGGCAGTGTCTGCCTCCTAATACAAAGGTTAAGGAGTTAAAATTATAATGTTAACAATTAAAAAAAATATAATGAAACAAGTAAGAACTTTGGTAGTATTGATTATGATACTATTCTGTGCAAATGTTACACTTCATGCACAGCAAAATAAAAAAGAAAACCTTTCGGTTTTGTATGTAGGATATGATCCTGCTATACCTGTTGATGAAAAAATTATCAATTCACCTACTGCAACTGGAGGGATGACACCTGAGCGTTTCAAAGAAGATGTAAAAACCCGTTTTAATGCATTTGAAAGTTATTTAAAAGAGTATTTTACCACTGTAAAAGCTGTTGATGCC
Organism: Flavobacterium sp. 90; assembly: GCF_004339525.1. Classification (NCBI taxonomy): domain Bacteria; kingdom Pseudomonadati; phylum Bacteroidota; class Flavobacteriia; order Flavobacteriales; family Flavobacteriaceae; genus Flavobacterium; species Flavobacterium sp. 90. The sequence goes on from NZ_SMGE01000001.1 coordinate 5,285,461, forward strand.
CGAAGTTATACGATGGATATGTCTAAAAATTATGACGTTACAATCTTTGACCAGACAATTAACCCGTGGGAAAAAGAACAGCGTTCTCCATACAAACAGGCAAAATTTCTAACGGAAGATTTTGATTTCCCTACCATTTTTATTGGACATACAGCTCCCCAGATGGGAGGCAGTATCGGTTTGAAGTTGGATTGGTTGTGTTTATGCCTTGATGCTGATGCGCATCATTTAAAGGCCGAGCATCCTATTTTTAAAGGACCTTTTCCTGTAAAGCTGACTATGGTTGTCAAACCGACTCCGGCAGATATTTACCATTACCCTTCAGGGAAGGATGTGCCAAAAGAAATACCAATGTGGCGTGTGCAGAAAGAAGGCTATCAGGAAGGTAAAGGTTACCGTATTGGACTTGTAGCCAGAGGTGATGGTTTCTTAGATTCTCCTGATGCAGAATATATCTCTAGTGGCGTGAACAGTAAAGATGTAGGGGCAGTAGCTATTGGCCGCCATGGAAATTTCTTATTATGGGGCTTTTCTGCTTCACCGGATTTTATGACTGATGAAGCCAAACAGGTCTTTGCAAATACAGTGGTGTATATTAAAAAATTTAAAGGACAGAAACCTATTGCCAGAAAATATAATGATCGTATTGGAACAAAGAGCATTGTCGATGAAATGGTTGCCAAGCTCAACACAGAATCTTTTGAGGAGTTTAAAATCTACATGGGAGAAATGAATATAGTACGAGAGAAGAGTATAAATGAATTGCTGACCAAAAAAGAAAAAGGAGAAAAGCTAAGTGAGCTTGAAGAAGCGATATTGGGGGCTCAGTCACAGCCAATTCCTGTACCAACTTGGGAGCAGTATCTTCAACAGACCGCTCAGACTTTTTATAAGCCGGAATACATTAAAAATGTAGATAAATTAAAAAAATATTTAAAAGACAACAGAAAGTATATGTACTCTGATCCTAAAGGTTTCTTTGATCTAAAAGTTGATGAGGATGTTAAAAAGTTAGGTGTAGACAACGAAGACGTAAAGCTTTTACAGCGTTGTGTAAGTCTTTTAAAGAGTGGTAAAGATACTGATTTAGCAAAAAGAGTGCTTTTGCGTTACACAGGCATGGAGAAAAGTGCTCAGGAGTGGGAAAAATGGTTAAACGAGAATTCATCCAAATTATTCTTTACAGAAGCAGGAGGTTATAAATGGATGATTGACACTACCAAATAATAATTAGCATCAGTTTTAAAGATCAAAAATAAAAAATCAAAAAATGAGAAAAATAATTTGTTTAATAGCTTTGGCATTAGTGTTTGTGTCCTGGAACAAGAAGGAAGCGGACTATGCTTTAATTTCGGGAGTTATTACCCATAAGTCAGCGGATTGGAAAATTGTAAGTAAAGACCAATCCTTTTCACAGGTACTCAAAATCAATGCCCAGGGAAAATTCAGTGATACCCTTCGTGTTAAGGAAGGGATTTATTTTCTATATGACGGAAAAAATTTCGCCCAGCTGTACATTGAAAACGGGGCAGCTATTGTAGTGAATGCAGATGCTGCTGATTTCAATAAAACGATAAAGTTTTCAGGTAAAGGAAGTGAAGCTACTAATTATCTTGCAGTAAAACAGCAGACAGAGGATAAGTTGATGGGAGACCAAAAAGCATTTTACATGCTCGAAGAAGCAGAATTTAAAGCTAAATCAAAGCAAATCAAAGAAGGTCTGGAAACAGTTCTGAATGGTGTTAAAGGGCTTTCAGAAAGCTATAAAACCAAAGAGAAGAGAAATCTAAATTACAGCTATCTGGCAAAGTTAGACAACTTTGAGAAATACCATGAGTATTTTGCAGCAAAACCTGGTTTTAAGGTGTCTCAGGGATTTTTGAGTGAACTTGATGGTTTGTCTTTTGAGAATCTGGAAGATTTCAATTTTTCCGAGGACTACAAAAAAATGATAGTTTCGTATCATATGAAGCAAGCGGAGAAGCTAAGTAAATCAGATTCACTTGCTGAGGATGTGTCAGCATTAAAGTCAATAGGTACAGTTTCGAATGCGACAATTAAGAATGAACTTCTGTTTTCCATGGCTGCAGTAGGAATTACGACAACATCAGATCTAAAAAGTTATTACAAGGAATTTATGGCTGCTTCTTCAAATGAAGACAATAAAAAAGTAATTACTCAGAGTTACAATAAACTGCTTATTGTGGACAAGGGGCAGCCTTCGCCAAAATTTGTAAATTTTGAAAATAATGAAGGCGGTAAAACATCGCTGGCAGATCTAAAAGGGAAATATGTATACATCGACGTTTGGGCAACCTGGTGCGGTCCTTGTATGGCTGAACTTCCTTTCCTAAAAAAAATGGAGGAGAAATACGAAGGAAAGAATATCACCTTTGTAAGTATATCGGCTGATAAAGCCAGTGCTCATGACAAATGGAAAAAGATGATCGTAGATAAAAAATTAGGGGGTATCCAGTTAATGGCGGACAAAGATTTTGACTCTCAGTTTTTAAAGGATTATTCGATAATGGCTATTCCTAGATTCATCCTGCTTGATCCTGCGGGGAATATTATCAGTTCAAATGCGCCCCGACCTGCGGAAGAGGATAAAATAGTTAAACTATTTACTGACCTGGGGATATAAAAAAACAAAAACTGTCGTACATCTGCAAGGCAAAATATTATTAATTTACTTGAATTGAGCAATAAAAAAGTCTCTTTTTTAAGTGAGTAGTAATTTTGTTGCCTTTTTGTAAATAAAAAAATAAAAATTTAACAGTTTTTGACAAGGGTATAAGATCATTTTAGACTCTATATATAAAACAGCATCTCGTTGCAATTAGCATCACCTGACCTTTTTGAAAGTACTTTTAAAAGTTGGAATACTTCTTTATAATATTTTGTTTCAATAAGAAAATTTTGAATTAGTAAGCAAATTTAGAAACAATTAAGGAAGAAAGAAAAGAGGACTCAATACAACCGGTCCTCTTTCTATATTAACAAGTTATGAAAAGTATAAAAAAAAGCAGGAATTAAGAGATACTTTGTTATAGGGCCTTTAAAGATTCATCCCAAATAATTATAAAATATCTATGAAAAAAGCAATTCTACTAATAACCCTCTTGTTTACCTGTTTTGGTCAGGCACAAGTTTTAGACCCTGTAAAGTGGACGACTGCCGTTGAGAAAATTTCCGATACAGAGTATAAATTAATATCAAAAGCAGTCATACAACAGGGCTGGCATCTATATTCACAAAGTGTTCCTGAGAACGGTCCTATACCAACCACTTTTACATATGATACTGCCAAAGGAGCGGTGAAACTAAATGGCAGTACGAGTGAAAAAGATGGACATACCATTGATGATCCGATCTTCAGGATGAAGATCAAGTATTTTGAAAAATCTACTGTTTTTGAACAGAAAATTAAAGTTTCGGCTGGGGTATCCAAGGTAAATGGAGTAGTTGAATTCATGGTCTGTGATGATTCCAGATGTATGCCTCCAACAGAAGTTGAATTAAGTTTCAATTTAAGCAAATCAAAAATTATAGCCCAAGATGTGGCAGTACCAACTCAAGAGAATACTGTATCTGATTCTACAGTTGTACAAAAAGATACTGAAGTTGTAAAATTACAGAAAGAAAGTACTCAAGATGCTGTTGTTGTGACTAATAATTCGACACAAAATGAACCAGAGAAAGGGTTGTGGGGCATTTTCTTTATTGCATTTCTATCAGGTTTTGCCGCCCTTTTGACTCCATGCGTTTTCCCAATGATCCCAATGACGGTAAGTTTTTTTACCAAGCAAAGCCAGAATAAGGCTGTTGGGATTAAAAATGCCATTATATACGGTGTATGTATTATCGTGATTTATGTGCTGTTAGGAACTGCCGTAACCGGACTTTTTGGAGCTGATGCCTTAAATGCACTGGCAACCAATGTATGGTTTAATATTATATTCTTTTTACTGCTGGTGGTTTTTGCGGTTTCTTTTTTAGGTGCTTTTGAAATTATGCTGCCCAATTCATGGTCCAATAAAGTAGATTCACAAGCCGACAGAGGTGGTCTTGTTGGGATTTTCTTTATGGCTTTAGCATTGGCTATAGTTTCTTTTTCATGTACCGGACCTATTGTAGGAACCCTATTGGTTCAGGCTGCTTCTAAGGGAGGTTTGGCGCCAATTATTGGTATGCTTGGATTTTCTTTAGCTATTGCACTGCCGTTTGCCTTATTTGCTGCTTTTCCGGGATGGTTAAATTCACTTCCTAAATCAGGAGGCTGGCTCAATACGGTAAAAGTTGTTTTAGGGTTTTTAGAATTGGCACTTGCTTTCAAATTTCTTTCACAGGCAGATCTGGTTATGCAGACCCATTTATTGGAACGTGAAGTGTTTTTAGCAATATGGATTGCCGTTTTCGGTGCCTTGGCTTTTTACCTTTTCGGAAAAATTACTCTGCCTCATGATTCTCCTCTGAAGCATATCTCGGTAGGTAGATTAAGCCTTGGGCTTGTTGTTTTATCTTTTACCATTTACATGATTCCTGGTTTGTGGGGAGCTCCTCTGAATTTAATCAGCGCATTTCCGCCACCGCAGGATTATAGTGAATCTCCATATGGTGTAGGCTCTTCAAAAGGAGGATCTTCTTCTGCCGAAAGTCATGCTGAAATGCCTGAAGGAGCGCACCTGCTGGCTCCACATGATATTATGGCTTTTAATGATTATGATAAAGGACTGGCATATGCCAGAAAGGTAGGTAAGCCTGTTATGCTGGATTTCACGGGCTGGGCTTGTGTGAACTGTCGAAAGATGGAACAAAATGTATGGCCTGATCCAGCGATTTTAGCACTTTTAAAAAATGATGTGGTTTTAATTTCACTTTATGTGGATGATAAAAGGGAATTGGCTCAAAGTGAGGTTGTGGAGTCTAAATTGCATCCGGGTAAAAAATTAAAATATATTGGGCAAAAATGGAGTGAACTGCAGACTATTAAGTACAAGGCTAACTCACAGCCGTTCTATGTACTAATGGATCATAAAGAGGAAAATTTAATAACTCCGATTGCCTATACACCCAACATAGAGGATTTTCATAACTGGTTAAAAACGGGAATTTCCCATTTTAAAAAGTAATTATATAAAGGTTGTTAATTCTTTGAAAAGAATTGCTTTGAATGTTCAATTTAAAGTGATTCTTTTTAAAACTATTTAAATTTTAAAAGTATCGCAATGACAATTAATACTAAGTCTTTATCACAGGATAGCTCCCAAGAGCAATCTGCGCTGGAACGTTATTTTACTCCATTCAGAGCTAATATAGTAGGTATAGAACAGGAATTTGATTCACCTTACGGGAAGAAAAAAATTATTTATGCTGATTGGACTGCCAGTGGGAGATTTTATAGACCTATTGAAGAACTGCTGCTCAATAAGGTAGGGCCATTTGTTGCTAATACACATACCGAGACCGCTATTACTGGATCTGTCATGACCATGGCTTATCATGATGCCCGTACTATTATTAAAGAGCATGTGAATGCATCTTCTGATGATGTACTGCTTACTGTAGGGACAGGAATGACTGGAGCCATTAATAAATTCCAGCGTATTCTGGGACTTAAAATAAATGAGAATATAGCTGATTATACAAAAGTTCCAGATGCTTTAAGACCGATAGTTTTTGTGACTCATATGGAGCATCATTCCAATCAGACCTCATGGCTGGAAACTATTGCCAGAGTGGAAGTCATACCATCTAGTGCTAAAGGCCTGCCATGTTTGATGAGTCTTGAAAAATTATTAGAGCAGTATAAAGATACTCCGATAAAAATTGCGGCTGTTACGGCCTGTTCCAATGTAACTGGAATCAAAACCAATTATTATGAGATTGCTCAAATGATGCATTCACATAAAGGTTTGTGCTTTGTTGATTTTGCCTGTTCGGCACCCTATGTTACAATTGATATGCATCCGGCTGATGAGCTGCAGTATTTAGATGCCATTACTTTCTCACCGCATAAATTTCTGGGGGGACCAGGTACTTCAGGGGTTTTGGTCTTTAATAAAAAATTATATAAAAATTTGATCCCTGATAACCCGGGCGGTGGCACGGTTTCTTATACTAATCCATGGGGTGACAGGGATTATATTGATGATATTGAAACACGTGAAGATGGTGGTACACCGGGCTTTTTGCAGACTATAAAAACTGCAATGGCAATTAAACTCAAAGAGCAAATGGGTATTGAAAATATTTTGGGAAGAGAACACGAAATAAATACTATTGTTCTGGAAAGACTCTCAAAGATCCCAAACTTAAAAATACTGGCACCAGAGAATAAGGACAGGCTTGGGGTATATTCCTTTTTTATCGAAAATGTTCATTATAATCTGATTGTGAAGCTCCTTAATGACCGATTTGGTATACAGACCAGAGGAGGATGTTCATGTGCCGGAACGTATGGGCATTTTTTACTAAACGTGGATGTAAACTTATCAAAATCAATTGAGCAGAAAATACTCGAAGGCTGTCTTATGGATCGTCCGGGCTGGATAAGAATGTCTATTCATCCTACAATGACCAATGCAGAGGTAATTTTCATGTGTGATGCTATTGAAGAGACGGTAAAAAATGTAACAGAGTGGGGAGGGGATTACCAGTATGATGCACAAAAAAATGAGTTTCTTCATATAGGAACTGCTCCACTAGAAAGAGAAATAATAAAAAGCTGGTTTTATTACTTGTAATAATATATTATGAATCCACTACGACTTTTAAAGAAATATTGGCAGCATCAGGACTTCAATAAATTTTCGAAGAGTGAAATAGCTGTAATGATCCGCAGCGAATCATCGCTTAGAGTTATAAATGTATTTGAAAAAAAACAATAGTGAATGATCTTATAATAAACTTCATAATTTAAATAGAAATGAAAAAGAACATTATTTTGAGCATCTGCTCATTGGCTTTTTGTAGTGCACTGTCAGCACAAAAAAGCAACCCTAATTTTAATAAAATTAAGGTTTTAGGAGGAATTGAAGAATATTTGTATCAGCCCAATGGAATGAATGTCCTTCTTCTACAGGATAATGCATCGCCTGTTGTCACTGTACAGATAGTATACCGGGTAGGATCCAAAAACGAAGTTTTAGGAAACACTGGATCGACACACCTTTTAGAGCATTTAATGTTCAAAGGAACTCCAACTTTTAACAAAAGCAAAGGAACAACCATTACTGATGTGCTGCAGAATACCGGAGCTCAGTTAAATGCTACCACATGGTATGACCGTACCAATTATTTTGAAACGCTACCTAGTGATAAAATTGCTTTAGCACTTCAGATTGAAGCTGACAGAATGCGTAATTCTCTACTTTTAAAAGAAGATAAAGAGGCTGAAATGACAGTTGTGCGCAATGAATTTGAGCGTGGGGAGAATGATCCAAATAGTTTATTGGATAAAGAAATATGGGCTGCAGCTTATATTGCACATCCGTACCATCATTCTACAATCGGCTGGAAATCGGATATTGAAAAAGCACCAATTGAAGTACTGCGTAATTTTTATAATACGTATTACTGGCCTGATAATGCCACTTTAACAATAATCGGGGATTTTAAAAAAGACAATGTTTTTGAACTTATCGAGCAGTATTTCGGAAAAATCACAAAAGCTCCAAAGGTGATGCCACAGCCTTATACGGAAGAACCGCAGCAATACGGTCCACGTAAAATTATAGTTAAAAAACCAGGAGAACTTGGAGTAATCAATAAAGCCTATAAAATTCCTGGAGCATTACATGAAGACTTGCCCGCGCTTAATATTTTGGCTGAAATTATAGGAGCAGGGCCATCTGCAATTTTGAACAAAACTTTCGTGGATACTCGTCTAGGAATTTATACTTACGCCAGTGCCAGTAACTTTAAAGAAGTGGGACTTTTTACCATAGGTGTTGGTTTTCCTGCCACTTCCAAACATGAAGAGATTGATGCTAAAATAAGCGAGGTTGTAAGTAAAATTCAAAAAGATGGTGTAACTCAGGATGAAGTAAACCGAGTTGTAGCTAAAATAAGCGCACAGACAATACTGGCCAGAGATGGATCGGGAGTGATTGCATCGGAATTAACAGAAGCCATCGCAAGTGGAGACTGGACAGATTATGTAACAGGAGTTGACAGACTTAAAAAAGTTACTCCTGCTGATGTTCTGCGTGTGGCTCAAAAATATTTAGTGGAGGATCAAAGCACCACGGGCTATTTTATTCCAAAACAATCCGGTTCAAATGAAGGACAAAATTTTGGAGCAAACAGATTTATGGCAGAAAATGGACCTTTTTATTATAGAGATCCAAGTCATAGCCATACGGAAGATGTTCCTTCTTCGGTTTTATTAAAAGAAAATGATGCCGCGGGAATTAATACTTCAATAAAGGAGATTCCAGCGGAGAAAAGTGCTTCATTTTTTAAAAGAGAAAAAGTAGCCGGAATTGATGTTATATCAGTTAAAACTTCGGCTAAAGATTTTGTTACGGTAGCTGCGAGTATTTCACTGGGAAATTTTGCTAATGAAAATAAAAATTCAATGCTGCCTTCTTTAACAGCAGCAATGTTATCAAAAGGAACAACTCTTAACGATAAGTTCAAATTCTCTGAAAAACTTCAAAAATTAGGAGTGAATTTAAGTGTAAATGGTTCAACATCGAAAATAAACATTGGCTTTAAATGCCTTAAAAAAGATTTAGATCAGGTAATTACGCTATTGGCTGAAGAATTACGTTCCCCTTTAATGGATAAAACAGAATTTGAAAATGTGAAACAGCAATTTACAGGAAACACACAACAAAATTTAAATGATCCCACTCAAAGAGGAAGTATTGCTTTGACCCAGTCGATCTATCCAAAAGGGAATCCGAATTATAGTTTAAGTGTTGAAGAGGATCTTGTCAATATTAAGAATGCAACTTTAGAGGAAATTAAAGCTTTCCATAAAAAATATTTCGGACCAGCATCTATGCATTTAGTAATCGTGGGTGATACAGAGGGAGCTGATTTGAATAATTCTTTAAAAAAATCATTTAAAAATTGGAACGGCGGAGTAACGGAAACTTTAAAATTTGAAGAGGCTGTCAAAGCAGGATCAAAAACTGAGGTGGTTACAATTGCTGAAAAACCAAGTGCCGAGCTGTTTATAGGCCAGTATACCGGTTTAAAAAGATCTGATGCTGATTATGTGCCATTTTATATAGCGACTTATACTCTGGGAGGCGGATTTGCAGGACGTTTGATGCAGACTGTGAGAGATGTTGATGGATTGACTTACAGTATTTCTTCTGGAACTGGAGGTAATATTATGACTGGTGGTTATTGGTACATCAATGCATCATTTAACCCGTCTTTGTTCCAAAAAGGGCTGGATGCTACTATGGTTCAGGTGAACAAATGGCTAAAGGATGGCATTACAGCAGCAGAATTAGAAAACAAAAAAACAAACTTAATTGGAAGTTTTAAAGTAGGACTCTCAACGACAACGGGATTGAGCAGAACTATTTTGAGCTTTGTTGAAAGAGGCCTGGATCCTGGCTATATTGATCAATATCCGAAAGATATCGAGAAAGTGACTTTGAAAGAAGTTAACGAAGCTATCAGAAAATATATTCAACCAAATAAAATGGTCATCATTAAATCAGGATCACTTGATAAGGACGGTAATCCTTTGAAATAAATTTTAATAGTCGGTCTTTCTTAATTTTTATTTTTTAGAAACTATAATTTGTTAATTATTTTTTGAAGGACTCATAGAGAGCTGTTTGCCGACAGCTCTCTATTTTTAAAAAACTGTATAGGCAATTTTAGATAAGGTTATCATTTTCGTTTAACGACAATAGTGGATTCACGTATTTAATATTGAATCGTATTTGTCTAAAACTTTTTTTTGATGCGTAAAGATGTTTATTCGTTTATAACAATTTCAGCACCCCTTGAGGAGGTGTTTTCTTATTTTTTCTCACTCAATCCAACGGTTGTACTGCAGGGACTTTGGTTGGTTCCTAAAACGGAAAAGAATACTTTAAAAAACAATAGTGCAAAGCCGGGAAGTGAGTATTTGATTTATTTTGAAGATGGATCAACAGCGCTGTATCAGTTATTCAGTCTGGTTCCTCAGGTTTCGTTTTCAGTTCATATTGATGATTTCAGATCGAAACGTTTCAAAGGACTAGAAGCAATGCGTTGCCATTTTTCGTTTTTGCAATTAGAATCCGGCAAAATTATCGTAGACTGTCAATGCCAATTTAAAATGAGCTCTAGATTTCATATAGTATTATTTGATTTGTTTTTGCAGTCCATTATACAAAAGAAGCTTGATGCCACTTTAGTTTTGGCAGCTAAAAAACTGAATTTATTAGTGAAATAATTTTTGAGAAAACAACAGTTTAAAAGAAATATTATTTCCAGGAAAGCCTATTACGCAGAAGAGCTGTCTCACGACAGCTCTTTTTTTTTTGATCTTATGTCTTTTGCAAAATCTTATTGCAGAAGCTTAATTTCTTTTAGCCAATTTTCTACCAATCTCATAGCTTGTTTCTTCTGCTGATCTTTTATAACCAATAAAACACCTTCTTTTTCGACTCCGCCTTTTATGGTAAAGCCTTTTAGGATAGTACTCTCAGGACATAGTTTTTTTACAGTTTCAAAACTGTTTCCTACTCCATATCCGGCATTGGTATTAAAGGGAATCACAGTTTTTCCGCTGAGATTATACTGTTTTAGAAAACTCTGTATTGGGGGAGGCAGCTGCATTGACCAAGTTGGAAAGCCAACAAAAACAATATTGTATTGATCCATATTGTTAATCTTTGTTTTTAATGCTGGCAGAAAGCCAGTCTGTAGCTCATTGGAAACTTGGTTCACGGTTGTTTTATAATCTTTTGGATATGGATTTTCTAATTCAATTGCAGTGATTGTTCCACCCACATTTTTTTGGATTATTTCGGCAACAGCTTTTGTGTTGTTTGTCCTGGAAAGATAAACGATGAGTATATTCTTACCTGATGTCGATTTTTGTGCCTTTGCACAGCCTGAAGAAAGGAACATTAGTATCAGTGCCGGAAGAAGAATAGCTATTCTCATATCATGGAATTTACATAATTGATTTATCATGGAACCGAAGTCTATCAAAGACAGTCTGCTCTGTTTATAGATTCTTTCCGTAAAAATCGGTCAGTTTCTCTACGATTGGCGTAACATATTCCGGTTTCCAATATAAATCTATATGCGTAGCACCATCTATTGTATACAATTCCTTTGGTTCTTTTGCCAGATTGTAAGCCCGCTCACTGAAATAATAACTATCAGCGATGCTTCCGGCGATGAGTAACAAAGGACGTGGCGAAATCAACTCAACGTGGTCCAGTGCAGTAAAGTTAATTAGCTTGTCCAAACTTGTGAAGGTGTATTTATTGGGTGCTGTTTCCTGTTTGTGTGTTACCCTGTAATACTCATAACCCTCGATGTACATTCTATTGGCGTTTGCCGGTAGGTCTTCTTTGGAATTTGCAACAAAATTACTGTATCTTATTTCCCCGCCATTGGCTTCAATAGTTCTTTGTTTTCCTACTTCATCCAGTCTTTGCTGGATGGTAGATGTCAAAGATCCATTCATGCCATTTCTTCTAAGGTCGCCACCGTCCACCATACTGATGGTTGCTATTGCTTTATAGCGGTGCTCAGTCTGTGCAGCGTGGATAACATAGCCTCCACCTGCACAAATTCCAAGCAAGCCGACTTTGTTAGGGTCTATATAATCCTGTATGGTGATATAATCGGCAGCAGCACGAAAATCCTCGGTACGTACTTCGGGGTCGTCCAAAAAGCGTGGCTCGCCGCCACTTTCGCCTTGATAGGAAGCATCAAAAGCCAACGTAACAAATCCCTTTTCAGCCAATTTTTGTGCATACAGACCTGCCGTCTGTTCTTTAACTCCACCATTGGGATGCCCTACGACGATGGCAGGATATTTTTTGTGCTTATCAAAATCTTTTGGCAGGTACAGGTTTCCAACTATGGTAATGTTCCTATTTGGGAAAGTTACCCTTTCCATGGTAGTTGTTGTCGATTTCATATCAGTATTGTTTGTGATCTTCTTTGTACCTGCTTTAGTTTGTGCTTCTGCCATAGGGAGCGTACCAAATAGCATCATGCATATACCCAACGATCTTATCTTTATATTTTTCATTTCGTTATATTTTTTTTCTTTTTGTGGACAGCTGTCCGGTAAATATTGTCAATGCCCTAGATTAGGGCATGACAATACTTTTATAGATACACAACCTTAGCGGTCGATTGCAGCCATGCTCGCCTCATTGTGGCGTTCGCCGGAAGCTGGAGTAAGATTATTGAGTCTAATCAATTGATCGGCACTTAACTCAATGCTGTCAGCGGCGATGTTTTCTTCAACACGCGCCACACGTCTGGTGCCTGGTATTGGAGCTATATCGCTACCTTGTCTAAGCAACCACGCAAGAGCTATCTGTGCGGGAGTTGCTCCAAGTTCATTGGCAACATGTTTTACTTCTTCCACGATTTTTAAGTTACGCTGGAAATTTTCGCCTATGAAACGAGGATTACTCTTGCGCCAGTCATTGTCAGCCAGTTGATCCGGAGAAGTTATCTGACCTGTGAGAAAACCATGACCTAATGGTGAGTATGGAACAAAACCGATGTTAAGCTCGCGTAGTAATGGAAGCAGTTCAGCTTCCGGATCACGAGTCCATAGAGAATATTCTGTCTGAAGTGCTGTAATCGGGTGCACTGCATGTGCTCGACGGATCGTTTCAACTCCTGCCTCTGATAGACCGATGTGTTTGATCTTGCCTTCTTTTACAAGTTCTGCTAATACACCTACAGTGTCTTCAATGGGCGTATTACGATCTACTCTGTGCTGATAATAGAGATCAATATAATCTGTTCCGAGTCTTTTTAAAGAACCTTCAACTGCCGTGCGAATGTTTGCAGGGCTGCTGTCTATTATACCGACACCACCTCCCGCATGGGAAATAAAGCCGAATTTACTGGCAATTACTACCTGATCACGACGTCCTTTGATAGCTTTTCCAACCAGCTCTTCATTGATGTAGGGACCATAAATCTCGGCCGTATCGATGTGTGTTACACCTAGTTCAAGCGCACGGTGTATAGTACGGATCGATTCTTCATCGCTTCCTGCACCTATATCATAATAACCCGACATTGACATGGCACCTAGTCCTAAACGGGAAACTTCAAGTGTCCCAATTTTGATGTGTTTCATAACTGTATTATTGTTTTGTTACTTTTTTTCGATTCGATAGGGATCTAATATACCAGTTACTTTTTCTAAATAAATGTGTTACTAAGTCACTCTATTTGATCTACTTATTAATTTATAATGCAAATTTCAGCTTAAATTTCAGGATTTTATTTATACAGATTACTGTTTTACTTACCATTTTAACTGATATGAGGATATGGAAGGTGATCCATGGGAAAGAATTCCTAAATTTGTTTCATTCAATACAATAAAGGATGGAAAATACACTTAACTTTAATACAGTCAGCCAATACAATGATTATAATAATCATGAAACGCTACACCCTTTGGTAAGCATATTGGATTTTTCAAAAGCGGCCCCAAGGAAAGGCGGTCGTATGAATTTTGGCTTATATGCCATATTTTTAAAAGAAGTAGATTGCGGGGATTTAAGATATGGGCGCGAACTTTATGACTATCAAGATCATACTTTGGTATTTTTAGCACCGGGACAGGTTATTGATATTGATAATAAAGGAGAGTATTATCAGCCTAAAGGACAGGGACTTGTATTTCATCCAGACCTGCTGCTTGGTACTTCTCTGAATAAAAAAATGGATCAGTATAATTTTTTCAGTTATCATTCCAATGAAGCCCTGCACTTATCAACCCGTGAAAGGAAAATGGTTTTAGAGTGTTTTGCAAAAATTGAATATGAACTCCATAACTCGATCGATAAGCACAGTAAACTAATTATTGTTTCTAATATAGAACTATTTTTGAATTATTGCATACGTTTTTATGATCGTCAGTTTATAACGCGGGAGCATGTAAATAAAGCGATTTTGATTAAGTTCGAAGAGCTCCTTAATGGCTATTTTAATTCTGGTAAACCCAGAGAAATAGGCCTGCCTTCAGTAGCCTACTTTGCCGAAGAGCTTCATTTATCAGCTAACTACTTTGGAGACCTTATAAAAAAAGATAGTGGAAAATCAGCGCAGGAATATATACATACAAAAATCATAGAAACAATTAAAGAAAAAATGTATGACCACAATTTATCACTGAGTGAAATTTCATACCAAACTGGTTTCAAATATCCTCAGCACTTTACCCGGTTTTTCAAACAGCATACAGGGAGCAGCCCTACGGAATTCAGGCTACTGATTTCAGTTAACTAATTTGATAGAGTGTAAAATCGAAAAATATAAATTTACAGTATGAGAATATTTAAAGACTTCGCATCCTATAATGCGCATATAGGCCTTAATCCGCCAATAGATAACAATATAGATGTTGGTTACTATGATGCTCCTAATATGCTTTTGAAATCAGAGCCAATAATAGTGGATTTTTACAGGATTTCGATAAAAATCAATTTTATGGACAAGTCCAATCCCGATGCGGTGCCTATTAATGCGGTATTTTTTAACAGTCCTGAACTCGCAACGGGTTGGGATGTAGACCCGACTTACACGGGCATGTATGTACAGCTTTCAAAGAAAATAATAAATGAGAATCGCTTTTTGTTTAAGAATTATCTGGATTATGGGCAGCATGAAGCTTTATATTTGACTCAAAACGAAGTGGAGGAGATCAGTACTGTTTTTGCACTGATGATTAAATATTATGATAGTGAGAAGCAAAACTTTAATGTTTTGCTTTCCTATGTCAATGTGCTGACTAGTTTGGTTGAAGCATTTTACAACAGACAGTTCTCTACCAATCCAAAACAATACAACCGTATTATAAGTGATTTTCAGCAGCGTTTAAAAGAATATTATGACAAGCCTGTAAGCCAGGTGGCCAATGTTCAGTACTTTGCTGAAAAACTGGGATTGACTTCCAATTATCTGGGGGATATCATAAAACATTATACACAGCGCTCTGCTATGGAAACCATACACGATTTTGTAATTAAAAAAGCAAAGGAACTTCTGGAAAAGGAAGCAGGAATGAACAGTACAGAAATAGCCTATGAGCTGGGTTTTGAATACCCGAATAATTTTACGCAGTTTTTTAAAAAAAATGTCGGGCTTACACCAAAAGAGTATAGAAAATCTTCCGCTGCATCAGCCTAATAGTACAAATTACTGATAACAAAAATGGTTATCAGTAATTTTAATATCTTTTTCTAGTATTTTTTATATCCCGGACTTTGAGTGTCTCTATAATTTTGCTGAATAAATAATATTCACAAAATAACAGATTCAATCATGAAAAAAATAATTGGTTCGGCAGCCTTACTCATAGCACTTACTTTTAGTGTGCTGTCATTTGGTTTAAAAAATACTACAGTATCTTCAAAAGGGGACCAGCAGCCCACACCTAATGGATATCTTGTAATGAACTATAATGTTCGTGATAAGGTAATTTATACCAAATATACTAAAGCAGTAAATCAACTTTGGGCAAAATACAAAGGGGAGTTAATTATTTATACTTCAGTCTCAAAACCCGCAGAAGGTGCTCCGGGATCAGTGGTGGCTGTCGTTCGGTTTCCTACTGCCGCTGATGCAGAGAAATGTTACAATTCTTCTCAGTATACAGCATTAAAAAAACTTCGTGCAGCTTCTACTGAAGGCTCGGTCTTGCTGGCTCAGAGCAATATGCCTGCTGTAATATCAAACAACAAAATCAAACACCATGGCTATATGATAGCCAATTACGAAATTAAAAACCAGGCAACATTTCAAAAATACATGGATGCTGCAGGTACACTTGCGCCTAAATATAACGGAGAGGTTACCATTTTTGATTTTAAAGCCAAAGTACTTGAAGGAAAAGGCAAGCCGGTTTTCGGAGTAGCTGAATTTAATAGTCTGAAAGAGGCAGAAAAATTTTATAACTCACAGGAATACACCCTTGCCAGAAGATTTCGTATCACCTCTACAGAAGGTACTGTATTGCTGGCTCAAGGCAGTAAGTAGAGACTTCTTTTAAATTTTCTCAAAGTAAAAATTAATCATTTTATCTAACCCTTTACAACTGGGATATACAGATTGTAGGATATAAAAATATAACAAGATGGATAAGAAAGTAACAGCAACAATAAGTCTGGAAAAACCAAAATTCAGCCGTCGAGACTTTATGACAAAAACAGCTTTGATGGGTGCAGCAATGGTAACGGCTCCTTTAGCATTTGCCGCTTCATCTGAGCAAAATAATACACCTGGAAATAATTACAATACTATTATTGCAGATCAGCAAAGTGACTCAGAGTCTGATGCATTCATTAACGGTCTGGCTGATCTGATGGCCCATTCCACCAGAACTCCTATTTTAAGATGGCCTGGAGAATATGGGATGAAATTTGAGGAGATTTTCTTTCCTGCTATGGATGGCGTCACTATCGAAGGCTGGTTTATCCCTGCCGATTCCAACAAGCTTATTATCTGCAATCATCCTATGCCTTGTAACCGTTACGGCTATCCGGGACATTTGGAACCCTGGACTAATTTTGGAGGTTTTGAAGTAAATTTTTTACCGGAATACAAAATACTTCACGATGCAGGTTACAATATATTAGCTTACGATATGAGAAATCATGGACGTAGCGGTATGGGCAGTGGCGGGGTCAATGGACATGGTGTATTGGAATACCGCGATGTTATTGGTTCGTTGCGTTATGCAAAATCCAGAAAGGATACAAAAAAAATGAAAACGGCTCTCTACAGCCGATGTTTGGGAGCCAATGCCACTATTGTAGCGATGCACAAACATCCTGAAGAATTCAAAGACATTAAATCGCTTTTTGCCCTGCAGCCTGTATCACCGAGAGTTTTTGTGGAGCGTGCCGTGGAGATGCAGAAAATAGATAAAGGGCTTGAAAAGTTTGATACTGCTTTTCATGTGCGTACCGGATTTCATCTGGCGGATGTCTGGCCAATGAGTTATGCGTCGTCTGTAACGGTTCCTGCGCTTGTGGCACAGGTTCATGATGATTTTTTAACCAAGCCTTCCAATGTTCAGGAAATATACGATACCATTTCCTCTAAAGATAAAAAACTCTTTTGGATTGAAGGTACAGACCAGCGTTTTCAGGGCTATAACTATTTCGGTAAAAATCCTACAGTGATGCTTGAATGGTTTGACAGCCATATGCAATAATAGGCCAAAAGATAAAATCAATAAGAATAAGGTAAATAACATTAAAACATACAGCATAATCAAATGAAATCAATAGTTATACATAAAGCATACGGACTGGAAAATATTGCTATACGCGAGAGACCGACCCCTATTATTAATGAGAATGAAGTTCTGGTCCGAATAAAAGCTATTTCGTTTAATAAACTTGATATGATGATTGCTGCAGGCGCTCTTGAAAAACCGCTTCCTCATACCCTTGGGTCTGATGCAGCAGGTATTGTCGAGCAGATAGGGAGCAAGGTAACCGCTTTAAAAATTGGCGATGCTGTATCTACTCATTACATTCAGGCCTGGCAATCAGGAGCGCTTAAAAATAGTGATCTGAAAAGCCGTCTGGGGGCAGAGCTTCCAGGGGTATTCTCAGAATACATTGCCATACCGGAACAGTATCTGGTTAAGATTGCTGCGAACCTCACCTTTGAAGAAGCTGCCAGTATGCCTCTGGCAGGTGTAACGGCCTGGGAAGCGTTGTTTAATGCCGGTCTTTTGCAGAAAGGACAGACTGTTTTGCTGCAGGGCACAGGTGGAGTTTCACTCTTTGCGCTGCAATTTGCAAAGGCTGTCGGAGCCCGAGTAATCATTCTCTCAAGTAGCGATGAGAAACTGCAAAGAGCTAAGACACTTGGTGCTGATGAAATAATCAATTACAAAAAGGATATTGACTGGGCCAAAAAAATAATGGAGCTAACCGAAGGGAATGGTGTTGATCTGGCACTTGAGATGTCATGGACAGATATTGACAAGACCACACAGGCTATGAAGCTTGGTGGCCGTATAGCTGTTGTGGGAATGCTTGGAGGGATATTGGCAGAACTCTCAGTTCTGGGTGTCATGCTGAAGAGCCTTTCTATTGTTGGGATACAGGCCGGTTCTAAAAGCTCTTTTTTAGAGATGAATAAGGCTGTAGAGACAAATAATATCAAACCGGTAATTGATAAGGTATTTTCAGTATCGGAATTAAAACAAGCCGTTGACTATTTTGGAAAAGGGCAACACTTTGGCAAAATTGTTTTAAAATTTTAAAAAGGGTTGTTCTAATAAATTTAAAATAAAAAATAAAAAGATGAAATTAAGAATCTACATAATAGGCCTTTTGATGGCTGTAATCTCAGGGATTCAGGCTCAGGGAGATACATCTAAAAAGGAAAACATAAAAACCGTTTTACTAATAAATGCACATCTGGTTTATCCGGGATTATCAGAAGGGACTTTAAATAAATCATTTTATGAAGAAGCCAAAAAGTTTTTTATCTCTCAGGGATGGCGCATTTTAGAAACAAAAATTTCTGATGGGTATGATGTTGAAAAGGAGGTAGAGAAACATATGCAGGCAGATCTTATCATATTACAGACTCCTGTAAATTGGGAATCGACTCCATGGATTTATAAAAAGTATGTGGATGATGTTTTCACAAGTGCCATGTTCAGCAAAAAATTCCTGACAGGTGACGGAAGAACAGCCGCTGATCCTTCAAAGCAGTATGGTACAGGAGGAAATATGCAAAGCAAAAAGTTCATGCTGTGTGCCACATGGAATGCTCCTGAGGAAAGTTTTAATGATCCCTCACAGAAGCTATTTAAAGGAAAAAGCGCGGACGATGCCTTATTTAACGTGGCAGTAAACTACAGTTTTGTGGGTTTTGAAGTACTGCCAGGATATCATTGTTATGATATATTCCATAACAAACATATTAAAGAAGACTTAAAGAAATACCCAGGACATTTAAGAAAGGTTCTGAAATTATAATATAAATCATAATACAATACATAATTTAGAAAATAATGGAAAACACAAAAAAAGTTTTATTGATCAATACGCACCTTACTTATCCAAATTGGTCTGAGGGAACATTAAATGACGCATTTATTGCCAAAGCAAAGGATTTTTTTGAAGCAAAAAAATATGAAGTTTTAGAAACAAAAATTGAAGAGGGCTACAGCCCGGAGGATGAAGTTGAAAAACATCTTCAGGCTGAGATCATTATTCTTCAGATGCCGGTCAATTGGTTTGGTGCTCCGTGGATCTACAAGAAATATGTTGATGAGGTATTTAACAGCGGTTTGTTTAGTAAAAAATTCCTTTCTGATGATGGAAGAACAAGGGAAGATGCTTCAAAACAGTATGGTACAGGTGGACACCTACAGGGGAAAAAATTTATGATCTCTGCTACTTGGAATGCGCCTGCCGCAGCATTTGATGACCCGAAACAAGGATTATTAGAGGGTAGAGGAACAGCTGATTTATTGCTTCCAATATGGAGTAATTACCGTTTCTGTGGGGTTGAGATTACCGAGGGCTACAATTGCTTTGATATTTTCAAAGATTCACAAATTGAACTGGATCTTGAGAACTATCCAAAACACCTGGAGAAAATTTTAAATACTCCGCTTTAGGGGATTGACCCAAAAAACAGCACTATATAAGTATGTGCAAGTATTTTGCACATTGACAAATTCGGTTCTGCGATCAAAATGAAAAAATATTTCAAGTGAAGAACTAGTTGTGTTTTTAATTCGTCAAAAAAGGCTGCTTGAGAAACAGCCTTTTTTGTTTTTGTAATTATCAGCTCCACTAAGTAATCGAAAATCATTATCTAAACAAAACATTTTGAAAACACAGATAATTAAATCTAAGATAATCCTAAAGGCACCTTTAAAACTGGTATTTGAGACTTTTTTTAAGTTTGATTTTCTGCAGATTTTCAAAGGTATATGGTTTGTTCCGAATTTTGATTATTTAGTTCTCAGCGGACGAGACTGCAGGCCCGGTGACGAGCATAAAATTTACTTTGACAGTGGTGAAACGGCAATTTTAACGCTTAACACTTTTCTACCCCAATTGTCATTTTCAGCAGAAGTGGGGCATTTTAGTTTTCGCCGCTACAGCGGTCTGGACTCAATAGAATACTGTTTTTATTTCTCGGAGGATTCATCCGGGACTCTCTGTACAATAAATTGTGAGTACCATTTCAAATATAGAAAAAAGTTAGGGATACTCCTTTTTGAATTTTTTGCCAGAGAAATGATTCGTAGAAATCTTGATGAAGTCCTGACATTGGCCGGCAGGGAATTAAGTCCTGAGGGATTGAGTATTAAATTTAAAAAATGAATTTAAATGAGTAAAAGTATACATTCATTTGTCAGAGTTTCGGCTCCATGTGGGGAAGTTTTTCCTTATTTTTTTTCTCTGAATCTACTACAGGTTTTCAAAGGGTTTTGGTTTGTTCCCAATATTGAGTCGGCTTTTTTTAAAATCAAATCTGCAAAACCCGGAAGCGAGAGATTAATCTATTTTGAGGACTGCTCAACGGCAGTTTGTCAATTGTTTGATTTTACACCTCAAGTTTCTTTTTCGGTTCAAATAGATAATTTTACCTCAAGTTGTTTTATAGGGCTTGAGGCGATGCGTTGTCATTTTTCCTTTTCGGATTCAGGATCGGGGATGACTCAGGTAAACTCCCATTATCAATTTAAGATGCACTCACCATTTTGGAATTTATTATTTGAAGTTTTTTTTCGTCGGATTATGCAACAAAGACTTGATTCCGTTTTGATTCAGACTGCAAAAGAATTGAAATTTTTCATTGATTGGAAACTTACATTGGATTGACTCTGAATATATCCAATAATTGGAAATATATTAAGCACTGGTAACGTTAATAATAATTTTTTGTCCCACTAATCTTTAGTGTGACAATTACAGATTTAAACAGCTTTTGTCTGGCTATTAATCAAAATTCCGGAAAACCGGATATGTGGCGTTTTCAAAACGAACAATGGCGAATAGGGAAAACATCTTTTGAAGCTCCTTTAACCTATGAGGCTAATTTACCTGTAGCTCATGTCCAGAATATTAAAACACCGCTTTTGTTATGGAGTGGCAAACAAGACCAACATTGATCCACATCAGAGTATCGAATTCTATTTGGCACTTCGTTGATTGGGTAAAAAAAGATAACACTATTTTACCCCAATGAAGGGTATGTTCTGACTAATGCGACAAACCAAAAAGACCTTACGATTCGTATACAGGATTTGGATATTTCCTGAAAAATGAGCCGCCGACGCAGTGGATTAAAGAAGGATTGAAGTAATTATCGGATATTATTAAAAAGGAAGCCTAGCAGGACAATTTTCGAACCATTTTCTAAATGATTTGAAGAAATTGAATGTCTCGTTTTAATTGATTTTTCTCTAATCTCCCTGTAATTAACTTGATTTTTCTTTTATCCATTTAGTAACTTCATCTAAAACAAATGGTGAAAAGGTTTGCTCGATTTGCCCATATTCAATTGGCAAACCAGTATTACATTCTTGAAATAAATGATTGAGATTTGGAAACATAATTATTGTTGCTTTGTTCCCTCTTTTATTTAGTGCATTTTGAATCGCATTCAAATTCTCTTTTGGAGCAACTTGCAAATCCTTAGCACCATTTACAGCAAGAACATTACAATCTACCTTTTCTAAAACAAGTGAAGGATCAAATTTTAAAAAATATCTCATCCACTTACTTGTCAATTGATTAACCTGCTGAGATATAAAATCTTCATTATCCATTTTTTTAGATGTATCACTATCAGTCATTTTATTCAAATTAACTTTTAACAGCTTCTCGATATCCATCTTTAAAGTTTGATCATCTTTCGTATTCAAAACTAGTTTAAATAATTCTGAATTAATTTTTTTTGTTTTTTCAATTTCCTCTTTAGAAATTCCACTCGCACTTGAAATTAATTCCTGTTGTTGTAAAAGTACTTTATCACCAGACATCCCAGTACTTGCAAGTAAAACAATAAAATTTATGTCTTTTGTTTTGGAAGCAACTATTGAAGCCACAATTCCACCTTCGCTGTGACCAATCAGCCCCATTTTTTTTATGTCAATCTCTTTTCTGGTTTTTAAATAAATAATAGCATTTTCAACATCTTCAGCAAAATCGGCAGTTGTTGAAGGTCTAAAATCTCCTTCGGACTGACCAACACCACGTTCATCATATCTTAATACTGCAATTCCATTTCTTGTGAGATAATCTGCTATAACTAAAAATGGCTTATGCCCCATTAATTCTTCATCTCTATTTTGTGGACCACTTCCGGTTATTAATACTACTACGGGAAATTTACCGTCTTTTGCCGGTAAAGACAAGGTTCCTTTTAAAGAATTTTCAGAGTTATTTTTAAAACTAACTTCTTCAGTATAATACGGATAAGGTTTTTGAGGTTCCTGGGGTCTATTGAGTTTTTCTTTTTCAATTTTTCCTTTAGACAGATTCATAGAAAAGATTTGCCCGTTCTGTTTGAATGTTCCTATAATAGCATCATCTTTCAGTGTTCCTGTATATTCAATTTGAGCGTTAGGAATGGCTAATTTTAAAACCGAATTCTCCAAATTAGTATTGGTCACAGGGATATCTTTTACTCCTTGATCAGGACTATCCATGGTAGTAATAAAACCTTTTTCAGTTTTGGTTATATTAAAAACTAACCTTAATTGAGCCTCTTTCAGTATTCCGGTCCATTGCCCGGTAATATCCTGAGCACTACTAAAATTTATTGCAAAGAAAAATAATACTAATAAACTAATTTTTTTCATAAAATTATTTGTGTTTTTATTATAAATATTGTGAATTACTACAGTTACCAGAAGACTTGTTTAGGAGTTACTGTATTGTAAATTTCATATGTAAAAATTCTTTCTTGATATCCCTCCGATAGGTTTTTTAATAAAAGAACACTATTAGCAGGAACATTTTGAAAATTTATAAAGGAGTCCTTTGCTTTTTTAGCGCCTAAACTTTTCCAGCCAAAATCGAAATAGAAAAGTTCATAGGTGTTATTTTTTTCAATAAAGTTATAAGTATTTCTGGCAACTATTTTTATAGCTTTTATTTTCTTTATTTTACTTTGGCTACGATCAATTCCTATCCAATTTTCTTTGGATGAAGAAAAGTAATATGTTCTGCTATCATTATCGAAGAGATTACTAATATTTTTAAATTTTGGGTCAAACTGATAATACTTTGATTCATTAAGCTGATCCTTCTCATTGTCAAAAATAAACTGCAATTCGGCTAAATTTACCTGACCGGATTCATTGGGTAAATACCTGTAATAATTGAAATCGTATTGAGAATTTAATTTGACTTTATTATCGTTTTGAGGATAATCTTTAAAAGTAAAAATGTCTTTTTTATCTTTAAAATTTTTAAAATTTGATCCTTGAATTTTAGCACCGGCAACTTCCTTGTAAAAGTTTCCTTCTTCAAAACTTATAGGGAATTTTCTAAAAAGCCTTATAGTTTGTACAAAACTTTTTGAGGGAAACATATAACTTATTTCTCTTGTCCAGTTATGTATCTTAAATGGATTCTCAACTGGAATAATTTCAGCACCCTTATAATAACCAATGAACAAGATAGAATCATCAAAATAAGATATATCATTAAAAAATATTTTTTTGTGATGAATTTCAGCTTTTTGTAAACAAACAAATTCTTTACTCATACCAAATGTAAATAGATACAGGTCTTTAGAAACAGTGGTGTTTAGCTCCAATTTAAGATTACCAATCTTCCTTTCTTGATACTGTTTAGTCACGTCAATAACATTAGGGTTCTCCAATGGACTTTTATCAGAACCACGTAAATTGTTCGTATACACATGTCTAAAATACTTAACCCCTCTAAACAAACATGGTTCCCATTTCTCTCCAGCATTAAAAGAAAAGTTTTTCTTTTGAATTAATGTTACCCAATAGTGTGATCCTCCAAAATTACCAAACTGAGGAATAAAATCTAATGCAACTGGTAATCCAATACTTCTTGCCAGGGCTGTATACAATAAGTATCTTGGCATACACAATCCTATGGGGTTCTTATCTAAACTTATAAGATTAGGACAAGGTAATTCAAGTTTGCTGTAAAATTTAAATTGCTTAATCAAACTATCGTTTAAGATTCTACAGACTACTTCAGGATCCTCAATTTTATTTTTCAAAAGATACTTAACTAAACTTTTATTTTTATGAAAAAAAAACGCTCGCCAATTTGAAAAAGGTTCACCCAAAATCCTATGAGGAAGGATGTACTGGCAAAAATCATTAAAAGGAACTTTCTTTGCCCAGGGAAATTTATAAGCTTCAAATGCCAAATCGACATTTTCAATTAAATCTTTTGCCTTAATCAAATCTGAATCTGAAATTTCGGTAGTATTAAATACAGGAGGATACTGATATTTTTTACGAAAATCAAATGTATCTGACATACTTGAGATATACATTTTTTTATAAATCGAAACAATTTCATTATCAGCAATTTTAGTTAATCCTTTTTTGTTGTCCAGATTTGCAATCAAAAAGTGCATTGCTTTTCGTTTTAACGAATCTTTTGGATCCGAATAATGATTTAAAGCAGCTTTTAGCTCAGGATATTGATCAACTCTTTCTAATAATGTTTTGTTCTTTTCTAATTCATTCTTCAAATTAATTGTTACCGAGTTATGTTTCTTACAGCTAATAAGTAATGATACAGTGATGTATAAAAACAAATAAATAATATTTTTTTTCCCCTTAGACATAACTTTAATTATTTTTATTTAAATATGTTTTTAACTCTTCTTTCATCAGTATCACATCTGCATTAATTATTTTAGGTTTAATTTTTAAAATTTCTTTAGTTAAAGAATCTGCTTTACTTTTATTTCCCGAAGAATAGTAAAGTTTTGCAAGAGCGTATTTTGGATATATTTTGGAAGGTGAAATATTTATTAAATAATCCAAATCCTTTATGGCTTTTTTATATTCTTTTCTTTCGAAATGAATTCTATAGAGATAATGGTATAAAGCGGGGGAATTCAGCCATTTATTACTGTTTTCGGCTACAAATGCAGCTCGCTTGTAATCGTTTTTTTCAATTAAAAAGTCACAATATTTATAAATATACCTGTCCGAGTATTGCAATTCTGAAAATGCACTGCTTAAATTAAGAGCATAATTTGGTTTCTTATCATTTTGAATACTCCAATTGATTGCTATATAACCAGCCCGGTTATAGATAAATAATCCTGCTAAAATAACAGTGGAAAAAGAGATGAATTTAATCGGTAATTTATTTTTAAAATTCAAATTAAAAACGAATTCAGTCCTTATTTGCTTTGATAGTAATGCAAGCCCAACAAAAAAGAAACATCCAATGGGGAAATATCGCAATACAGACCACCCTAAAAATAGCGGTATAAAAGACCAAAATACCCCATTAAAAAATGGTTTTGTCAAGCTATTCTTGTCTTTAAAATAAAATAAACATATCATTAAAGCCAATAGAAAAGCTATGCCAAGTAAACCCATTTCTACACCAAGTTGAAAAAACTCATTAAAAGCAGATTCTGAATAATCTGCTAAAAAAGACTCTTTGGTCCGATCTGATAATTCTAAAAAATACAAGGATTGATATTTGTTATATTCAAATGCAAATCTTCCAAATCCAACCCCGAAAAATAAGTTTTCAGGAATAATAGCCAAACATTTTTTCCATATAAATATCCTGCCCAATGAAGAATCTGATTTTACAAACGTAATCAGGTAAACAAGTAATCCAATAAAAAAAGCTGAGATACCAAATTTTACTTTATTAGTAATTTTAATTTTTGTTAAAGCAACAATTACAGTTAGCGATAAAATTACAGATATCAATGCGGCTCTAGATTTTAAATTATAAATTAAAAACATAATTAAAATCAGAGGTATCAATATTTTTACACATATAATTCTAAAAGTATATTTTTTTAAAGGCTGAATTATATAGGGTGTCAAAATGGAAATACTGATGGCAGTAAAAGCAGGATGTCCGTAACTTCCTCCAATTGTATAATTAGAGTTTAAGTTGGGGATCATGTTATTGCTTTGTAAAAAACAATATATCGATTCAATAAAAAGAATTGATACTGCCGTAAACTGCAAATAAGAAAAAATCTCAGAGTAAGATATTTTTGATTGTCTAACGATAAAATAGACACAAAAAACAGCAGAAAACTCAAAGAAAGCTTCACTAAAGATATCGGTATTTGAAAAGAGGTTATTTACAAATATATACCCATAAAACAGCAATACAACCAAATCAAGTAAATGAAGTTTAACAGATTGTAATCTTGTTGTAATGACATAAGTATAAAGTTCTACTAAAAAAAGTACTATTACAAAACAGATACTAAAAAAGCTGGCATTAAGAAAATTAGGGATAAAATAAGAAATATTGATATGCATCAAAATAAAGCACAATAACAGCAATGGATAATTATATTCTTGCAATTTGTTGGTAAGAAGTGATGCCATAATCTATTTATAGCCATAAAAATGGCTATAATTGAATTTTAAATATTAATGTATTTGCGCTTACTATTTATGGGCAATTAATTAAAGTCTTAATAGAAAAAAAACAGGAATAAGTATTAGTATTAAAAATACAATAAACCAAATCACAGATTTGGAATTTGCAAAATTTATTGTAAAACCCAATTTTTCATTTCTTTTTGGAGGAAATAACCGTTTATCTTCTTTGTTGTAATAAAAAACACCCCATTTCCAATATTTAGGATCAGAACTCCAATTGTCGTTTTGTTTATTAGTTTCCATAATTATATTTTTAAGTGAAAATTATTGTTTTTTTCGGTATTTTACCACAATGTCAGGATTTATTGCTAAGAGACTATCTATAAAATCCTTCTTCTGTTTTGGAGAAACTAAAATTCTGCCGCTTTTACCGTGCAAAATTTCTAATCTGTCAATTGATGCGGCAGGAGAGCTTACTAAACTGCGGGTCTCTGAAATTTGTGTAATCGTTTTAATGTCAATATTATTATTAACAAGAAATCCAAAACGTATATTTAAGTTTTCTTTGGCAACAGTGTATATTGTATTGTAAAATAAATAAAAAATAAATATAACAGGCAGCGAAAGAAGGCTGGCTGTAATCCCATCTTTGCGGCTAAAACAATAATAGATTGGCCAAGCAGATGAAATTACAAATAAGAGGATTATTCCAAAATCAATTTTTGATTTATATGTTTTCATTTTTTTTTAATTTATATAGTCAATTAAAACGTTTTATCTTTTATTGCGAAAGGCAAAGTATTATGAATTAATACTATTTCTTGTTTAGCCTCTATTCTTAATTTACTTTTTGAAGTAGGGAAGACATTATTTTTGTAATGATATAATGCCGCACTTATACAACCCTCATTTTGGTCAAAATCATTGGCAACATCATCTTCTTTATAATAATTAGGTATAAAACCATTTTTTTCTAATGATTCGTCTTTTGCATTGTATGTTTTAAAAGAAACCGGTGCTAAAATATAATTATGAAAAGGTACAGTATACATCCCCACTAGTTTTCCTTGTGTTTCCTCACCAATCAAAATGGTATTTGTATAAGGCTTTATGGCATTGATCAGCATTTCGCTCGAAGAGGCCGTATTGTGGCTCACTATAAAATAAATTGTTTTTAAATCCAATCTTTGGTCTGATGCTGAAAAAAAAGTAGTGGAATCGAACATAGCATAATCAGTATTGTGTTTAGTTGTATACATTGTTTTCCCTACAGCCCCGGAAGGGATTAGCATATTGGCGAGATTTTCCATTACGCTGGTGAGACCACCTCCATTGTATCTCAAATCAATAATCAAGACTTCAACAGCATTCGCTTTAAAATCATCAAAAATTACAGGTAATTTGTTGTTCAACGAATTTATAAATGTGCTTATATTTAAATAACCTACTTTTTTATTATTTACGTCAAAATAATTATTTGCCATAACCGGCTCTAATACATAGGGTTCTTTTGAAATTATTAAGGTTTTATTAACTTGTGTTTCCTTGTCAAAATATACTATTGATAATTTAGTGTTAGTGTTAAACTCTTTGGATATCAAATCAATATTGGCTATTGTTGCCTTGATATCATTGATACTCAAAACCTGTAATCCTCTATATAATCCATTTTTATGTGCAAAAGAATTCTGTTGCACGGCAGAAATTCTTAAATCCTGGGAATCTTTAAATCTGAAACTGCATCCAAAATCATTTGAGCTTCCCTGTAATAAATTATTCCAGGTTTCTTTTTCGATTGCAAAACTCCAATTATCTATTGGAAGTCCCTGATCATTTTTAGGACTATATTTTCTGAACTCGATCAACAATTCAAGAGGTGTTTTGAAATGTGATGGATTAAAGTCTTTATTATCCTTGATTCCGGTATTCCATAAATACATTTCTTTGGAAATAATAAAACTACTATCTAAAAGCACAGTATGAGAATCTGCTGCGCTCTGAAAATTATCATCTTTGCTGCAGGAACAAAATAGTGATCCTAATATAAACAGCATTAAAAAATGTTTTGTCATAATTAATTTATTACATTTTACAATGCGCTATTTTTTTTAAAAATATATTGAGGAAGAGACAAAAAACCTTTAAAATCTATCGATTTGTCCAATGGCAGTAAATAAATAATCAAACCACCAACCATAGCTAAATAAAATGAACCTAAGCCATGAATAATCCATATCATAAAATGGAAGACCAAACCAAAATAGAAAAGAATTCTTTTATGTTTCTGCGAACAAAAAATAGCAGAAAATAAAAGGACTTCTAACAGCAGCACTCCCCATGTGATGAGAATATAACAAATTTTATAATTGATTAATGGGTTTAGTATAGTATGAAGGAAATCATTTGCACCAAATGGATGGTTGTTGTACCAATAATAAAAAGCAGAGCCATCTTTCCATTCTGCAACTTTAAATTTTTCTACAAACGAAAAAAAGTACAGTATACACATTTGCAGCTGAATGATAACCAAACAGGAATAACTGAATTCCGTAAAAAAATCAGGACGTTTATATTGGAAATAATCGTTGCTGAACCAGTGATTGATCCGTTTGTCAAATAATGTTACCGGTACTAACAAAATTAAAATAATTTGCGAAATTTGGTCACCACCTTCGATTAAAATTGAAAATGTACAAAAACTGAATACTAACCATGCATGCAATATGCCCGAAATTTGTGGTAAGTAACCAGAAATAACCCATAAAAGAATTATAATGCTGATAACTTGGGAATAAATAAGGCCATTTTCTCCAAAAATGTAAAAAAAATTAGGCAGCATTCCAAATGGCTTTGTCTGAAAAGCCTCTTTTTCGAAATATAGACTAAAGTTAGTTAACGAAAATGTGGCTAAATTACCAACTGCAATAATGGTTCTTGCCAAACCATAGGTATTAGTAAAGATATTTTTCATGAAATTTTAAAGCAGTTTTATCTATTTTTTTCAAAATATTTTTTAGGGTTATAGGATGCGGATGGTGAATATTCAAATTTTATTTTCGCTACTAAATAAGGTTTATATTGCTCTTGATTTTTATTAATCCATGAGAAGGGGACAATTTTATACTGAAATATAACATATTCTTTGTCAAGTGAATAAAATTTGGGGATAAACGGAATTTTTACAACAGTGGAAATACCGGGATAGGTTTTACCAACGAATCCAAGTTTGTTCACATAAGCTTTTTTAGGTATGTATTGTTCTAATTTACCCAATTCATAACCTATATATCTTGCTTCTCTTGATAATCCAAATAAATTTTGCGAAGAAAAATTGTTTATGGTTACTAATTTCATGTTTTTTTTCTCCATTTGATAAACATCAATGGTTACTTCTTTCGGATCTTTTGTAAAAAATCCCCATCCCTGGGGGAACAAATAGGAAAAAGCTTTTTTTGTATTATGACTTAAAATAGGATAACTTGGATTGTTAGAAAATAATATAAAAAAAACAAGCACAGCCCAAAAAGAAGTAATTATGGTTTTATTCATAATAAATTTAATAATTGAATTGCTAACTAAATCTTAAGTCTGTATAAGATTTAGTTAGCAATTTATAGTTACAATTCGTCTTTAATTCGATGAAGATCCTAATTTCAATGCTAATTCTTCAATCAAAACATTACCAATTGTACTTTCATTTGTACCACCTCCCCAAAATTCTACTTTAGCATAAACTACCGCACCTGCTACTACGTAATAAGCTGCTACTACGGTGTTCACTGCGCCGGCAACTAAATAAACAACACAAACAACCGCTCCGATTGAACAGGCAACTTTATAGTCGTCGTCATCTACATTTATATCATATTTATCTTTAATCAGTGATTTATATTTTGCTATTCCTTCAGGGGTGCTTATGTCAATATCTTGAAATTCTTTGGTAGAAAAATCTGCTTTTTTTGATTCCAATTTGTCTGTCAATTTAAAATATCCTGAATATTTAGAATTGTACCCTCCTGCTTTGATCATTTTGGTAGCATTTGCCATGGCTAGTTGAATGGCATAATAATTTTTGGACTCCATTTGTTTTTTAAACTGACTAAAAAAAGCAGGATCTAAAGCGTTTATAGATTTAATAATTTCTTTAGAAAAATCAAGTTGAAAATCTTTTAGATTTTTGTTTGTAGCGGTTAGATTTTCAGATTTTTCATGTTCTGCTTTAAGTGCCTCTATCTGATTGGGAAGTTCTCCCTGGGAAAAGAAAATTCCTTTAAAAATTTCTTCACCGGAATAATTTAAATGAGTTTGCTCTTGGTCAGTTTCGCTGTTTTGGCAGCCATAGCTAATAAAAAAAAATAATAAGGGTACTATCATAGAAACCTTTATAATTTTTCTGTACTTGTAAATAAAATTTTTCATTTTTGGTAGTTTTAAAATTAGATTTTTAATTGGTCATTAAATTCTCGTTAATAAAAAAATCGAAATTAAAATAAATTTCCTACATTGATCATTCATGTTTTAAATAAAATTTAGTATTATTGTAAATAATACACTTATTATATGACTACAATTGGTACGCGAATCAGAAAAATTCGAGAAAGTAAAAATATTTCACAAGAAAGTATGGCAATGGAGTTAATACTTACACAAAGCACTTATGGTCGTTTAGAAAAAAATGACAGCAGATTGACTGTACCTAAGCTAATAAAAATTTCTCAGGTACTAGAAGTAAGTATTCCTTATCTGTTTGGTGAAGAATTATCAAATAATAGCGAGAGGGTAAATGTACAAGAAAATGATTTTTCTTCTCAAGTTAACAGAGAATATATTAACACTTTGAAAGAAGAAATCGCTTTTTTAAGGAAATTAATTGAGTTACAGAATAAATGATATTTTGCAAATTACGGTGATATTAACCTTTTCCAATTTAAAATGTTTTCCACCTAATATAAGACAAATAATCTGATGTCAGGGTTTATTTAATTCCGTATAAATACGTGTTGTTTGTATTATGGAATTTATTATTTTATTATGTTTTCAGAAATAAAACAATGGTTTTTAATATAGGCTGCATTAAATTAGAAGCAATGGTTTTGGTAACAGATCCCAGAAAATTAAAACATGTATAAAATTCAAATGAATTTATACCTACTGAGGACTTAAATTTAGCGTTGGATTGAGATATTCTCCACATAAAATCTGAAGAGCATTTTTTTGAACTGTTATATTACCTTGGGCTAGAGGAGCCAATAATCCGGCTGTTTTTTTCTGAGCTTTCGTCTGGTCTAATGCTAGTGAACTTATAGATATCGAGTTGTACTGCAGTTTCATCATAAACAAAGTTTTGTCACTGAATTCAAACGTACCTGCTCCTTTTCGTGAGATTTCACGAAAAGGAGCAGGTACACCGATTAGAGCGCCCCGCAATTGCCGACCAAAGGAAGCCAATTGCGGGGCGGCGGGCATCAGCCCGCCTTTATAGGTTCTGACCTGAAAGTGGCAAGGTTCAAAAAGAACCCTCTTTGCTGTGTCATTCCTTCCCGAAAGAGTTTCCACAGCAGGGAAGCTCCCATAGAGGCGAGTGTGCTATTTATAAATAAATCTTGTTTTTCCAGAGCCTCGGCAAGGGAACAGCTCGGCTCGTTATTCTCGTTCTGTCCTTGCAACAGTTCTTGAAATTCCTCAGTTATCATCGGAAGATCTGAAACTGTATTATACAATTTGGAAGCGGGCTGTTTGATGTTACCTATGGTGGCAAGCAGAGCCTGTCCTGTATTTTGGCTGTTGCCAATGTCAAGCCAATAAAGGGGTTTACTGCGCTGATAACCATCAGTATTTTTAAAACCCTCAAGGATTTGTGCGATTTCAAAACGTGCCGATATGGTATCCACACAGCTGATGTAAATATTTGCCCTGCCATTATTTGGAAAGGTTTTAAGATTAGAGGTATTGAACTGCTCGGAAACTGCTTTCCAAGAAGTCCCAAAAAAGCGGTTGGTTCGGTTTATAAGCGCCACGGATTTATAAAGCCCCAATTCAGTATCTGCAAAGAGTTGTCTTCCCTGATTGGCAGGGGTTATACTATCATCGTCATAAAGACAGACCTGCAAACCAGTATGACCAAGTGCTATAAGGCTGTGGTTCATTCGGGCAAGTTCGGTCAGCATTCTGCTTCCCGTACCACCTGCGCCAATCAGGTTTACTGTTATGGGATTGGTCGGGTTTATCAGGTAATTATCTGTAAAGTGCATTGATTTGAGCGTGTTCATGATAAGAGTTTTTTGATGGTTAAACCATTTCTTAAAAGGGATTTTACAGGGAACTGTTTTTTACTGTTTATAAGTTTCTGCCACAGGGCAATAAGATTTCCCTTTACAGGACTTTTTTGCCCAATGAGGTGGCTGAAATAACTATTAAAGAAATACTTCTGCCAAATCCCTATAAAATACTGTAAATGAGCATCAGGTTCAATATTTATTTTTACTGTTCCCATGCAGACTTTTCCATCATTATAAAGATTGAAAAATGGGGCATGGCAAAGGAGAGTTTCTTCGGAGATATCCTTATCGGAATCCATTTTCATTGCATAAACCCAAAGGGCAGTTTTGGAGGCTTTCCAAAGCAGGGGCGGAATGGATGCCCTGCCGTTTGAAATACCCAATTGTTCGACAAAGAACAACTCAACCCTTTGGGCGGGAGTGTGCCAAATGGCAAAACCATTACTGCTTGAGTTTACATAAATTACATTTTTGGGAAGCAGACCTCGGGACTTTAAAAAATTACGTTTTGATTTCTGGGTTGTATCAAGGGCTTTGGAAAGGGCGGTGCTTTCCCTAAGGGACAACGGATGGGCATTTATGGCAGAGCCATTTTTGTCCATGTCGTAGCTTTCCACGTAGACGTTTTTATCGGTGTTTTCCTGATAGATTACAAAGGCTTTAACAGGATGGTATAATTTTCCAAAATTTTGGGTTATGTCTTTCATGGGATTTGGTTTAAAAGAGTACATAGGTCATTTATAAGCGGGAAAATTTTGTATTCAAAATCAAGTCCTTCTCGGTATTGATTATTTTCATTATCATAGACCTGAAAAAGGAAAGGCTGTTCCATTTCGGAGCATTCATTAAACTCATCATTTACAGCCCTTTCAATGTTGTCGTAAAGTATCCCTTCATTGTTTGCTATAAAGGAGATATACTGCTGTGCGGTTATGATGCCGTTATCCTCATCGAAATTTTCATTTGAGGTGTTTCTAAAAATGCTCTCATTTGGATACTGCTCAAAAATCGCAAATGCTTTTTTTGTGATTTTCAGACATTCCTGTCCGAAATCATCACTTAAAGTAAAGCTTTCGATTTTGTCCTTAAAGTGATTTAAATGATAGGGATTATATATTTTCTTAAACATTATATCTCCATAGTGCGAGGCTTTGTTTAATTCCTGTTGCATGGCTACGAGTTCATCTTTTTCATCGCCTTCCCACTCATCGAAAAACCAATCTTCAATACATTCATAATGATACCCCAATGCTGAATACTCCTCCCTGTAATAGGGAATGCCTGCTATGTGGTACAGGTAGGTAAAAACTGATAATAGTAATTCAGCACTTTTCTTCTGTCTTTTGTCCTGCAAGAGCCTGTACAAGGGTAAAACAGGGATATAATACAGGGTATTTCCTGTGTTGTATATAGTTTTTCCTGCGAGTTTAATTCCTGTATTATCATCCTGCACAATGGAGAGTTCAATGTCCTGCCCTGATTTACAGAGTTCTTTCTCAGCGAAATGATGCGCCAAAAGGATATTATAGGGGTAGGGCTTGTTTACTGCTTCGTAACTATTAAGAATGTGCAGTTCTGTTAAGACAGCAAAGGATTCGAAAAAAACTTTTTCTGTAGTTTTCTTATCAGGGAAATCTGTACCACCCTCAAAGAGGGGCAGGAACTTTTGTCTTAGAAAACCATTGGCAGAAGTTCCAAGGGAACCGACTTTGTTTTGTTTGTCTGCACTTCCTGCGCATCGGGTAACCTGTCCATTTCTTTTACGAATTTTCCTAACTGCTGATATAATTTCCATTGTCTTTTGTTTTTGGGCAGAATGATACTACCTGCTGTTACATTATTTGTTTTCATGGCTTTATCCTTTAGTTCCGATCTGCAGAACAAATTTATATTGCAGGGCATCATCTGCAATTACAGGACCTTCAATGGTAGCTGTAGTGAGGATTGGATAGGTTTGGGCATAAAAATTCAGTACCGCTTCGGGGCTGAATGTTTCTGAGGGGTCGGCAAGCTGTATGTCCTGCTGTTTGTCTTTAAAAGAGAAAACTCTTTTGAGCTGAGTTGTGATTAACATGATTCTTCTTTTTTAGGTTCATTGAAAAGGTCAGGGGCGAATTGCGCAGAGAGTTCCATCCTGCGGTCTTTAATTAGCTGTGCATATTCGGGGTAGATTTCCACCTGAGGCACTTTCATCCACGCCTCACGGTGTTTTCCTTCGGCTTCAAGTTCATCCACTTTTTTCATGGCATCCTGATAGTTTTTCTGCTTGTCGGAGATTTGTTTCTCTGCCTTGTCAGCGGTTTGTTTGTGCATCTGTGATGAAGCTTTTGCGACTTCTTTTTGTTTTAGAAACTGCTCCATATTGGTAAAAAGCTCTGCGGTTTCTTTTACGGGCTGTTCAATAGCCTTAAAAAAACCTAAATCGAGTTCCTCTGTGCTTCCCCGAAGCAGAATAGGAGGGACTTTTCTGCGGGCATCGTCCCCGATACGACTGTTGTGGAAGAGTACCGATACAATTAATGTATCGGCATTCTCCTTTGCTATGCTTATTGTCCAATCCCCTGCAACGGCAAGGGCTTCGATGGATTTAAAAAAATTGGTTTCCATAGTCTTAAATTTAGTTTATTGTATTTTCAAATCAATTATCAAACACACTACTGTAGATGTTATAACAGTATTCTTCAAAGCAGAGCCAGCACATGAAAGTATAATGTGGGCTGTCATAGCGGTTTGTAACAGGAGTTCCAAAGGAATCTTCCAACTCCTTTCTAATGTTTTCTAAATCGTCAAGATGTTTGATATAAAAAGCTTTACAGTCAGAATGGTAGATAAATTCTCCTATCATCCCGCTTACACAGCCTCCTTGTTGTAAATCCTCCAAAAAGGATTTTAACTGCTGTTTCTTTTTACCGTTATAGCTTTCTATATGGCTTATAATTATTTCGTTAAATGCTTGGCTTACCTCGTACTCACGATATATTGATTTTTCTAAGGCTTTCATACTGCTGATTTTTTGGCGTTTATATTTACAGATTGGTCTAGAGTATTAAAATGGCAGGTCATCGGGGTCTTGCGATGTATTTTGCTGTGCTTTGGGTGAGGCTGTATTTTGGGCAGTTTCTGCTTTTTTGGCAAAGACCAAAATTTTAAGATTGTTGATGTGAAAGGTCAGACTGCCCAAAGCCCTGCCATCAGAGGATGTGTAAACACTCAGCCCGATTCGTCCGAATAGCTGAACAAGCGCCCCTTTTTTTAACCACTCGGCTGTTTTTGCACTCATCCAATAGGAGCAGTCGATATAGGTTACAATCTCTTTATACTCACTACTGCCTTTTGGTTTGTAGCTGTCATTGATGGCAATAGAGAAATTAACGACTTGTTTGTCGTTTGATACTTTGTGCACTGTGGCATCTTTTGTAATACGTCCTGTGATTTCCATGATTTCAAAATTTTAATGATGAATATTTTTTAAAATTTCTTTTCCCATGCTCCGCATAATTGTTTTCAAAAGAAAAAACGGAAAAAAAGAAAGCAAGAATTCAGTGACCGGCTTGAGGATGTGGAGTGCTATAAGTCCCGAAGGGTGGGCAGGCGAAGCGGACCATTATGCGCACGGGCATACGGCGGGCACTATCTTGGCTGTCTTTTTATGCCGTTTCGATTGAAAATCGCTATCACTTTTAGTTCAGTTTCTTGTTTTTAAATATTTAACATAACTGTGTAAACAAAATTGTTTATTTTTGCAATATGAAAATGAAACTAGATCTAATAAAGGGAATCCATCCGGGCTTTGTACTGGAGCGTGAATTGGAAAAACGTCATTTGGCCAAGGGGCAGTTTGCCATTTCATTGGGAGAGTTTCCACAGACACTGACGGCTATAACCAAAGGCAAGCGCAGGATGAATACCTCTTTGGCGATGAAGATCGAGAAGACACTTGAGCTAGAGGAAGGTTATTTTATGATCCTGCAAGTTTATTATGATATTGAGCAGGAAAAGAAGAAAGAAGACCAGCAAAAAAACAAAAACAATCTAAGGCCTGACTTTACAAAGCTTAGAAAAATTCTCTTTTGGGATACGGACATTGATAAGATAGACTGGCAAAAACAAAAAATAGCTGTTATCAAAAGGATTTTTGAACGAGGCAATGAAGAGGAAAAAAAAGAGATTGAGCAATTTTATGGTTCAGATACCGTTAATGCCATTTTAAATAAATAAAGTTATGCCCTTATATTTCAATACTGTTACCCCGCTTTTGAAAACCATACTGGAAGATCTCATGCAGGCCGAAGAATTCAAAGTTTTTCGTCTGGTAGGAGGCACTGCGCTCAGTCTATATTACGGGCACCGAATGTCTGTGGATATTGACCTGTTCAGTGATGTGGATTACGGAAGCCTTGATTTTAAGGCAATGGATGATTATCTGAGAAAAAACTACTTTTATGTGGACAGTCTGGATATAGCGCCGATAGGGATGGGCAAATCGTATTACGTGGGCAGAAGTGCTGATGAGAGCGTGAAGCTTGACCTTTATTACACAGACCCTTTTATGGACGATGTGCAGTTGTTCAATGGAATCAGACTGGCGAGCAGGGCGGAAATTACAGCAATGAAACTCGATGTGGTGCAACGAGGCGGAAGAAAAAAAGACTTTTGGGACATCGACCAGCTAAGACAGGATTTTACGATCAAAGAAATGTTTGAACTCCACGAGAAAAGGTATCCCTATACCCACGACAGGAAGCTGTTAAAAAAGCAGTTTACGGATTTCAGCATTGCCGACGATGATTTTGAACCGCTGTGCCTCAGGGGAAGACACTGGGAGCTTATCAAGCTTGATATGATTGACTTTATTGAGACATTGGAGAGTTAGTCAATTAGTCCGATAAATTCCATTTTGATTTATCTTTTTCTCCTTGATAAATCTGTGGCGTAAATTCCTGCAGATGTATGGGTGTTACCGTGCGATTATATAGATATTCCTGAATTTGTGACCTTCTCTCTTCTGTAGGATAAAGAAAATAGTTCATGAACATTACTCTAAGTTCCATATTAGGATAGTCAATACTAGGATCATGAAGAATTTGATTTCCGCCTAAAAACCAGCTATCAGGAAGTCTATTTCCAAACATTTGAAATTGCAATCCGGGCAGTAATAACTGAAGGTCATTGGAAATGTCTGCAAAATTATTTTTTTGTTTTAATCCTTTTTTCAGCAAGTCTATTGCTAAAGAGTCAGCATCAAGTTCGATCTTTTTTAAAGTGGTAATAAATTCAGGTTGTGTTTTTTCAATCATATTGTTGTGGGGTACCGTAATCAACTTTTCATCAAAAGCCCCTTCTTTGCCTAAGATAAAATGACCAATTTCGTGTAGAATAATGAGCTCGACAACTGGTAATAAAGATTTTTCTCCTGATAAAGCATTCTTTGCTGCGAAATTTCTAATGGCCGATATGTTTAGCAGGATCAATTGATTCTTAATATCAGAAAAACCTTCCGAGTAATTGTTCTCTCTGGTTGATGAATATGGGATTACAAGAATTTCATTAGGTTCTTCAGCATTATAGTCCTCAGCCAGTTTTAATTTTTTATTAAATGTTTTAGAATCTAATAAATTTAGTTTTTCCAATATAATTCTCAGGTCCTGATTTATAGATTTGTCAATGTCTAATCCATTTTGAGCCAAAAATTGCTTTTCAATATCAAAACTATCGACTTCTTTCTGCTTCTTACATGAAACAAAAATAAAACCAGTAAAAATCAAACCAATAAGAATATTAATCGGCGCATATTTTTTGATCGTACTCATTTGTAACTTTATTTCGTTCTTCATCAGACTTTGCTGAATCATATTTCCTATAGAAATCATTAAGATCTTGTGTTGCAGCAATTACTGATTTACCTGCATTATTTTTTTTATCATTGTAGTGTGTGCTGACATAATTTGTCAAGGTTGATAAGAAAGTTAATATCGCAATTGTTATTGCAAATTTATTATAAGCACTTAAAACTGGTACTGCTTCATTTTTTTTTGAAGCCTGAATAGAAGAAACAAGAGTTGAGGATGCGGTAAGAAGGGTCACAGCGAAGTTTAACCAAAAATAGATCTGCTGATTTTTATCCTCTTCAATTTTATGATCTTTTATACAAGTGAGTAATTTTTTTTTGACCAGATCGTAATTACTATTGCTAACAGATGTGTCGAAACCTTTACCGCTAATTTCAAAATCATATCTTGAAATTGATGATGATATCACTAAATTATAAATGCTGCTTAGAAGCAGTACTAATGATAATGCTGCAAATAGATAAAATATTTTTCTCATGTCAAATGATGTATTAATTAAGGGGTATCAATATGCTACTTTTTTTATTAAGGCGCTGTAAATAAGGTTTTCAGTAATTCTACTGCTACACGTGTATCAATGGATACTCCAAAAAACGCCCCTACATTCCATTCTTTTTTAATATTCAGTGTTGACTCGGTAAATACATCCTCTCCGAAGTCGAAATTACTATGACCTGGAATTACATTACGTCTTCCAAAGTGTGCACCTAATATGACAGCTCCGCCACGGGCAAAATCAAAAGAAAAGCCACCGAGGAAGTTTTCGTCTGCATCTTTTCCAAACTGTGTTCCTACAACTACGCCAAATCGGCTAGGATCAAATATTTGTCCATGAGGAGGATAAAGAAATGATCTTCCTTGCGGATAAAATACAGCCATAACAGTAATAAGACCTCTGACACTGGGGTCATCAGCAATAAGAGTATTCTGAGTTGCATTTAAGGGAACTTGTTCAATGTTCTGCGGATTTCTAAGAGTGGTTGCAATCAGTCCTGTAGTTATGCTTACATGATATAATTTAGGGACAGTGACATCTGCCTTGACAATTTCCGTTAATTGGCTAGTATTGGCAATTGGTGCACGCTTGATACTAAAGTTGAATTTTTCGGTAAAGGGACCGATCCTGGCAAAATCAATTACCGTTATTTTCACAGGTCCCGCTGACTGGGCTGAGGCGTTTTTATCTATATTAAATGTAGGATTGTAATTTCCGGTGTAATCAAAAAAATATAAATTTTCTTTTGCCAGACAATCGGAGGTAATCAAATGCACTTGATATGTATATTTCTCAGTAGCAGTAGTAGGAGGTGCGTATCCGTAGTATTTGCCAAAATGATCAACAAAAATATGCACTGTATTATTTTTATCAATATACAGATTATTCTTATCTTTAAGTACTATCTCCACATCATCTTTATACCTTTTAAGTATTCTATTATCAAATTCAATCTGAGCATCCTGTTGAAAGCTGGCCTGTTCGCATTGGGAACGAGAACCTGTTTCATTATTTCCAACTTTAACATCAAAGGAATAAACAGTCTTATCATTCTTTTTAAGTTCAATTTTTGAACTGGCTGTAAATCCCCGAATTACAGCGCCAAAATTAACTTTGTATGTTTTCTTTTGAGTATCGTAGTCCTTGCTAAGTACCCGAACTTTATCCTTTTCAACTAAACCCGCATAAAACTTAAAAGGATCCATTTCAGTTTCTACATTTACACCTGTAATTTCTATAATTAAATCTTTTCCAGGTGTTCCTTTATAATCATTTTGGTCTGCAGGATCTCCCTGCTTCTCAGTAACTGCAGTGTTTATGTCACTAAAAGCAATTTTCCGGTTTTGTGCTTTGATGGCAATTGCCATAAAAAGCAGTATACTTAATAATGAGTTGGCTGTTTTCATAGATTTTGATTAAGTAAATTTATAATTGGTTAGGTTTTCAATTGTATAAGCCGCAATGATATAGGTAAAGTTGTTATCCGATGCCACTACATAGCCGATATAATTTCCGCTTAAATCGCATACTGCGGCACCGCTATCACCGTCGCTGGCACAGCGGTCTATCTGAATAAGGTTAATAAGGTGATGATTTTTTTTTCCTTCATAGTCAATATACTGATCAAAAGCAATATTTCTTAAAAAACCTTCACGAACAGTTTTGGAACCATTCCCGCGAAAACGTAAGATTATTTTGTTTTCCTGCTCCCTGGTCAGTGTACGATAGTAAATTGGCCCGGGAATGTCACTATAATTGGGTACTATATCGATTTGCGGTTTCATTATTGCCACATCGAGAGACTCTGTTAAAAAGCCCTCAATGATAGTACCAACTGGTGTAATTGGAGAGCCATTAAGGTCTGAAAAGCAAGGTGATATCAGAGTTGGATCATTAGGATTTTCAACAGATAATTTACCTGCGGCTAATTCTTTGTTACAATAAACGTGATAACAGCTCATGTAAAATAATTCGCTGCCTTTTCTGATCGGAATACCAAGAGTTCCATACATCAAATCATCTTTACGGCTCACACCAGAGGCAATATTAGTAAATTGAGCTTTAGCAATGCCGGCCTGTTGAACATCTGTGGGAATCCGAAACCCTTTGTATTGTATATATAAAGGAAATGGCTTCACATCCCCTTCTTTTTTAGCTACTTGGATAATAATAGCAACTGCTTTTAAGTTTTTACCC
Source organism: Flavobacterium sp. 90 (assembly GCF_004339525.1). Classification (NCBI taxonomy): domain Bacteria; kingdom Pseudomonadati; phylum Bacteroidota; class Flavobacteriia; order Flavobacteriales; family Flavobacteriaceae; genus Flavobacterium; species Flavobacterium sp. 90. Next base: position 5,327,044 of record NZ_SMGE01000001.1, read on the forward strand.
TTTATATTTTTTCTACCTGCTGCTATACCGGTTATCTCAGGATACTCAAGCTTAAGATTTTGTGATGATGAACGAATGTAATCCTGAGCAAGCTTAAACTGCAATGACATATCAAGCATATCAAAATATACTATTTTTTTTCTGGCTGGTTTATTGAAAAAAAATGTAATATAATAGCCTAAAATAATTCCAAGGATCAATATGGATATGACTTCGATATAGGTACTCAAAAGAGACCTACTTCCATAACTAAGAGCCACATCAATAAGATTTAAAATAATTAAAGTGATTAAAAAAATAATTAAAAGCCTATTTTGTGGTTGAGTATTTTTTGACATCACCATTATAAATTTTTTAAAGTGATTGGGTATACTTGGCTTAAGGCTTATAAAATTAAAATTATAACTAAGTTTTTTTAAGGTGTTGAATTTTAATATAATGAGTGCTAATTGTATGAAATCTTATTTTATCATAATAAATAAGAAATTTGCAAAAAAAAATCTTAAATTTAATTATTAAATGTACCTATTTCAAATTTTACAGCAATACGTATTTTTACCTGTTTTTTCAGAATAATTATTGTCAAGTTTAATGGATGTTGAATAGATGAGATTTGTTTTTTTTATTTCTTTAGTATTAAAAAAGAAAGTGAAGGATCAGTTAATAGACGTTCCATTTCAGAATGGACGATATCCTGAATATCCTGTTTAATCTGAAGGTAATTTCGTTGAATCATGGCATTATCCAGTTTACGTACAACAGGTATATCCTTATAATTTTCTTCCTCTTTTTTGATGGTATCATGATCGTTTATAATTTCTGAGTGAAATGTTTTGAGTTCAATTTTGCAGTCCGGATTGTCTGCTACCATACCCACAAATTCTCCGGAGCTCAAAGCCGAAATTTTTGAAGGCGGTATGGCAGATTCCAATTGTTTGGAACGGCTGATGGAAGTATCTCCGCTATTGATTGATATACTTTCACGGTCCTGCATTATTTTCCCAAAACGCTCGGATAATTGTTTAGAAGTATCTCCTGTAACCTGGCCACTAATGATATTTCCCGTTATGTTCATGATGACATCAGCCTGTTCACGTCCATAGTCTTTTCTGAGCTGGCTGAAGTCCTGTATACCCAGACAGGTTGCCACTTTATTGCTTCTTGCGGTGGCTATAAGACTGTCCATATTGTTGAGATAAATGGTAGGAAATTCATCAAAAATTAAACTGGATTTCATCTTCCCTTTTTTATTGACAAGTTTCACCAGCCTGTTGACATAAAGGGATAAAACGGCGCCGTAAATCTGGATTTTCTGAGGGTTGTTGCCCATACATACAATCTTGGGTTCATTTGGATTATTGATATCTAAAGTAAAGTCATTTCCGGATAATACATAATAGAGAGAAGGGGATGAGAGCCTTGCCATTGCAATTTTAGCAGTTGCAATTTGTCCCTCCAATTGATCCATAGCATCGTTTAGGTAAGCATTTATAAAAGGGTTTATCAGTACCTCAATTTCCTTTTCTGTCCTGAGCAGCGTAAACAGAAGGTCATACTCAAGTTGCATGAGTTCAATCACATGCGGCAGGGTGCAGAATTCTCCGTCTTTATAGCGTCTGAGATACCAGATTACAGCAGATAAAAAGTTAATGGGGGATTCTACAAAAAAGTCTCCCTGTCGTTTGATCCACTCTCTGTTGAGCCCCATTAAAATGGTACGGGCAGACTCGGAGGCATCTGTTATATCTTCCATGCTCTGGGGGTCAAGCGGATTACACCTGTGCATAATATTATCAAAATTTATAAAGTAACATTTTGGGGTTATTTTATAGACATGTTTATAGTTTTCAAAAGTATTATACACAATTTTAGAGAGATCATCATATTTAAAATCGTAAACAAACATGCTGAATCCCTTTTGAATATGCTGGGTAATTACATGACGTATTACAAAGTATGATTTTCCGGAACCAGGCGTACCTAAAACCATAAGCGCACGAAAAGGATTAATGATATTAATCCAGCTATTTCGGATTTTATCCTTCAGATAATACCGAGCCGGAAGATTAATGGAATATTCATTTTCCAGGAGTCTTTCTTCCTGAGGAAAGGTTTCATTTTCCTTATTAAAAATATCTTTGGAGCTGAGCCTGTTTTTTATAATGCGGGAAAGCAGAGTTCCTCCCGAGAGTATCAAAAGATAACCGGTTGATGTTATAAAAATATATACTATGGCTGCGGAAGTTCTTTCAGCGGAAAGATGCAGAGAAAGATAACTTATAAAGTACAGCAGAATTCCTGTGAGTATATAGACAAATGCATTTTTATAGTTCAGTTTTTCATCTTTTCTGCCTTTGGCACCCAGCAAGGAAATGATTAGAAATCCCAGGGCAAAGAATTTGCATTTATGAAAATTACCAAATAGTCCGGTATTATAAATATTGCCTAAAATAGTATCACTAAATTTACTTACCAGCTGCCAGTCTTTAAAAGCAATATAACATTCATAGTAAAAATGAATACTCAATAGTATGATACTAATGAGTCTGGTCATATCTAAAATTTTTCTCAAAGCCTGATCATTTTCTCCTGTCTGCATCCCCATGGCTGTATGTTTTATTGATTGTCAGATTGTCCTTTTCTCTTTCTTTTTTTTCTTCTGCCTTTTAATTGATTCGGCACATAATTTCCAACATATTCATATTGGAGTATGGAATCGATGAGTTCTTTCAATTCACTGTCAGATGATAAAATTTTGTCCTGATCCTGTAAAGTATCACAGGATGTGTTTTGAATAACTTCAGCTTTATTTTTGAATTTACCAACTTTTTGAAAAGCTGTTAAATCTTTATCAATGGATGTGTTCTCACAGCGGTACTGAATAGCTTTTGCAGCATACGACTTCCCTAAAACACTTCCGTTGCATACACATTTTGTTGTGTGATCTATGTATGTGATTCCAAATAAAAATCCCTGATCATTTCTTCTGCCGGCAATAGCAATACCTTTTTTCTGGAGTGTTGTTTCTAACTGCTCAAAAGTGGTTTTCCTGCTGTTTAAAAAGGCAAGATCAATTTCATTTTTAATCCTTTTCAGATCCGAAAGACGTGCTGTTTTATTTGAAGTAAATTTTTTCTCCAGATACTCAAGTGTCGGTTTAGTGTAAAGACTGCTGGCTTTAATTGGAACCCCGACAGCTTTCTTTTCATTGTCAATTATTCTGTACACAAGTCCTCTATATAGAAACATTTTGGAATCCTCTCTACCACGCTCAGCCGATACGTTATATAAATTCAATACTGCATTTAGCTCTCCAATGGTGGTGAATTTATAATGAGGAACAACAGCATTTAAAATGCCTGAAATGGCTTTTTTAGTTTCGGATCTGCCGTATTGGACTTTCTGGATATTAATTGCTTTCAGATCTGTCTGCTGTTTTTTATTTCGAGTGGATGCCTGTACGAGATTGAACTGCTTTTCAATTTCTTTTCGGGCTGTTTCAGATTGATTTTTCCCAATATTCTGCATGTCAATTCTCTTTCCATTGGACTGCACTTTTATTGATACAATGTGAATGTGAGGATGTCCTGCATCATGATGCTGATAGACAAGATAGGGCTGTAGACCAAAGCCAATTTTAGCCATATAAATAGAAGCAATTTCTATTAGTTTTTCTTTTGATAAACCGGTTTCTGAAGGATCAAAATTCAGTGAGATATGTACGCTGTTTCGAGTTACATTTTCATTTAATTCCAATTGTTTTAAAAGCAGTTTTAATTTGAAATCAAGGCTCATTTGATCCACATCCATGGGATAATTTCCCTCACCGATACACTGCGCAGCACCAATGGAAACTTTGTTTTCATTGTAATGAAAAATACTCCGAAGGGAATGCCCTGTATTTATGATTGCAACCATTTCTGGGATAGATTTTTAATGTGTTTTTTTATCTGTTCGATGGTATTAAAAAGCACTTTTTTCTCCAGTTCATAAGTCATTATCCAGTGTTTAAATTCTAGAATTTGATTTAACGTATGCAGCTTTTTAACGGTCTGGTTAAAGTTGTTTCCAATAGCATTTAACTCTGCTCTGAGCTGTATCAATTCACTGAGTAAGTCATCCAGAGATTCATTTCTGTATTTCATCACAACGGGTTTCTGCAGCAGATTTTTTCTTGCAAAATCACTTAGTTTTGGGCAGGTCGATCTGCTGAAACGTTTCTGTAGTGTTTCAAATTCATCTGGTTTGAGCCTGAGATGAAGCCACTTTGTTCTGTTTTTGTTTTGCTCTTTCATCATCTGTTATTTACATTTTTACGAACTATTTTTCTTAAAGTTTCACCGCCAACGAGTTCCGAGTAAAAGGGCGGCAAGATATCGGTTGTGATACAACCGGACATCTTGCAGATTGCAGGAACGTGGCAATCTTTGAACTTCTATATAAGAAATCATACTCTTTTTACATCCTTAAGTCATTTATCTCATAAGATTATCAGGGACAAGCACTAAGAATTACCGCTTGTTCTAAAGCCAAGCCAAAGTTAAATTGAGTACTAAATTAGAAAAGTGATAAGTGCTGAGCAATCCCCTCTATATTTTGAATGGGGTAAATTGGACTGAAGGTTTTATTTTTACATGGAAATATTATTAATTAAAACACGTGAATTATGATTACAAAAAATGAAGTTTCCAAGGTGTATGATACTGTTTTGAGTATCCCTGGAATGAGTGAACTGGTGAAGATTGATTTGAAAATTTCACGAAAAAATGTATTGCTGTTAAGTCATATTATTTCAAGTGGAGCAGTACATGAAAAGGATCAATCGAGTCTTCTGGCAAGTGTAGGAGAGGAGGAATTTTTGGAGATGAAAAACATCTCTGAAGAATGTCTGCAGAAAGCAGGACTCGTAGAACTCAATCAAAAACTGATTAGTCTTAACGAAGCCTGTAAGTCTTAAATAAAAAAAGAAAACACAAGAAGGTGCTTTATGAATACAATGTATTTATAAAGCACTTTTCATTTGTAAAAAGACATTTGTAAAAATGGCTTGTTTCTGACAAATTTTGGCTTGTTTTTGATATTAGTTTAAAAAGAGAAGGTAATTACATTTGACCTGAGTAATGCTACTAAAAGATTCTTAACCTTTAAAACTTAGATGATGAATTTGAAAAATAACATCAAGAGAAACATTATTGAAGTAGTTTGTCTTCTGTATGTATTATTATTTGTTTATGCTTCGGTCAGTAAATTATTGGATTTTGAGAATTTTCAAGTACAATTAGGACAATCTCCTTTACTTAGTGCTTTTGCTTCTTGGATGTCATGGCTGGTTCCAATAATTGAACTGGTAATATCAATTGTATTAATGATACCAAAATATAGGATTATTGGTCTTTTTGCTTCTTTGAACTTAATGATCATGTTTACTGCTTATATTTTTATTATACTCCATTACAGTTCTTTTGTTCCTTGTTCTTGTGGGGGTATACTTGAGAAAATGAGTTGGAATGTTCATTTGGTTTTTAATGTTGTATTTGTTTTATTGGCTATCATTGCTTTAGTGCTTAATGAAAAACTTAAAGTTACAAGTAATATTAGTTTACATCTATTAAAAAGTATTGCTGCTTCTATAATTTTTAGTACAGGTTTGATCGTTGTTTTGTTTTATTGTTCTGAGGAGATTATGCATTATAAGAATCCTTTTGTCAGACGCTATATTAGACAATCAGCAGAATTTGTGCAATCAAAAGATTTAAAATTTAATTCCTATTATTTTTCAGGATATAATAATGGCGAAGTTTTCTTGGGAAATTATACAACACCATTAAAAGTTCTTAGAATCGATTCTACTTTTAAAATTTTAAAAACTTCTAAAATTGATTATAAAAACCAGAATATCCCATTTCGTTTGGTTAAAGTTTTAGCTAGAGGGGAGTACTTTTATTTAATGGATGGTACTGTACCGTGCATTTATTTTGGTCATATATCCGATTGGAAAATAATGGGTAGTTTTAATGAAATTCCAAATTTTACGGCACTAGAGCCTATGGATAGTTCTACGTTTGTTTTTCGAAATAATACAGGGATGAATTCAGCAAATATTCTGGGTATTTATTCAGCAGGTACAGCTACAAAAATTCAATATCAGCCAAAACTTTTACAAAAGCAGATTGATGGAATTTTTGATACTGATGGCATGCTATTATTTAATGAAGGATTAAGGAAAATTGTATTTGTTTATTACTACCGAAATGAGTTTGTTATTGCTGATGAAAATGGAAAATTAATAAGAAGAGGACATACTATTGATACAATTTCTAAGGCAAAAATTAAGGTGGCTTATCTAAAAGGTGGTGTGCAGAGAAAAATGGCAGCTCCTCCGCTTACTGTTAATGCAGTGAGCGCTACCCACAATAATCTTCTGTTTATAGAGTCCAGGATTCAGGGAATGTATGAAAATGATCCTCTATGGAAACATGCAGCTATAATTGATGTTTACGACCTGAAAAAGAGAAGTTACGTTTTGAGTTTTCCAGTTTTTGGAACGGAGGAGTACAAGCTAAAATCACTACTTATTACTGATACCCATTTATATGGCATTATAGATACAAAACTTGTAGTGTATAGATTTAAAGGCATTTTAAAACAAGAGATAAAAAAGTAAATTATTATCATTTTAATAAATAAAAATATACTGGCCGGTATCAGGAAGAAAGATCGAAAACCTGTATAAAAAAGTAGATCAATTAATTTTAATACTTATAATCATGAAAACGAAATTTTTTAAAACCACAATGCCATTTGCTTTTGTAGCAATAATGGGAATTTCAGGAGCTTTTTTGACCACTTCTATGCAAAGTGCACCTAAGGCAGCTATACCAAAATTAGGATACATTAATGGGCAGACACCATGTAGTGTTCCAGTACAGTGTAATACCAATCCTGGTCCGGCTTGTCAGGCTAATGGTCAGCAGGCTTTTGGTAAGGATAATAATTGTACAGAAATTTTATCCCGTCAGCTTTAAATTACAGCTAAAAAGGATATAAAGAGGCAATGCAGTTCTTTTAGAACTGCATTGTTTTTTTGTGGTTTCAATACTATTTAATGTTATGTGTAATCCATGGAGCAGGAGTATTATTTTTAAGATAATAGTCGAACCATTCTACTATTTTGATGTTAAGGTCTTTTTGATTTTTTGGATTCATCAAAATATGTTTTTCTTTAGGATAAAGAAGCATTACACTTTCTTTTTTAAATCTTCTTAATGCCATATAAAGTTCTACGGTCTGGTGCCAATTAACATGCCAGTCTTCTTTTCCTGACCATAGAAGTAATGGTGTTTGAATATTGGAAGCATTTCTAATAGGAGAATTGTTATCATAAAGATTAGGATCTTCAAATAACGTTTTTCCCATTCTCCATTGTTCATTTTGGAATCGGAAAAAATTGGATGCTCCAGAGTTCCAGTTAACATCTAAATAAAAGCTGTCGAGATCGGTTATAGAAGCTCCTGAAATTGCGGCAGAGAAAAGATTAGTCTGGGTAATAATAAAATTGACCTCGTACCCTCCAAAAGAATGGGCCATGAGTCCAATTTTTTTTGGATCAACCAAATTTCGCTTAATAATTTCATTAGTAGCAGATACGGTACAGTCAACAGCATTTTTCCCCACTACACCTTGTTCATGCTCAATGTCGGGGCATAATACAAAGTAGCCTTTTGTGATTAAAACAGTTGGATTGAAACCGTCTGAGGCATATAGGTTTGGATTGATAAACAAATGGACATCCTGAGATTGTCTTTCGTAAATATGAACAATCATTGGGTATTTTTCTTGCGGGTTATGATTGGCAGGATAATATAAAATGCCTTTTAATTTTTTCCCTTCAGAATTAGTGTACCAAATTAGTTCAGATTTTCCCCATAGGTATTTTAAAAACTGGGGATTACTTTGGAAAAAGGATCTTGATGACAAATTATTTTTCTTAAACATTAGACGAGGCGGAAGATCAAATCGCTGTTCTTGATAAATATAAGCATCTAAATTTTCAGTAGAGTGCATCTTATCTAAATGACCGTCTGTATAAACAATCTTTTTTTCACCTAATTGAGTTGTCCATTTATAGTAGCCAGTCTTGCCATCATTTCCTTGAGCCCGCAGAATCAATTTTTTATTAAGATCAATAGTTTTACTTTTAAATCCACTAAAATTAAGTTGAAACATATCCAGATTGGAGAGTGTGTTGATTCGAAATTGAATTTGTTTTTCTCTTCCATGGGTAATTCTTTTGAAAGATGCCCCATCAGGTTTTATGGACCAAAGATCATACTGATCATAAAGAATAATCTCTTGATCCTTGCTGTTCCAAGCTACAGGACCATATGCTGAGTCTGCGCCCAAAATATTTACTTTGCCATAGAAGGGGATGTTAATTTCTTTAGTAATATTCACATGTTTTTTAAGTACAATATTGTAAATCCACCAATTATTATCCCTGTAATAAGAAATATATTTTCCAGATGGGGAAGGTAATAAATCAAGGTAAAAGGCACTTTGTTTTTCAAGCAATAGTTCTATGTGACCTGTACTTAAATCCATAATATAAAAATCTCTGGGGCCTTCTTCTTCAAATTGCGGTTCATAAGCTTTTGGGTTTGATAAAATGGCATACTGCTGATCACCAGTGAGTAATACTTTGGGTAATTCCACAGAGGAAATTGGTATTATATTACCCGATAGAGGATGCCAAACAGCTAAGAAAGATTCTTTTGTAAATCGCCCCAATTTTTGTTCCATCGGATAAATCCATTTATCACGAGTACTTAAAATTTCTACAGTATCATTGATTTTATTTTGACTTAATGTTTCTTCGATACACAGAGGGAAAAATAAACTTTGCAAATCTGATGATATGGTAAGTTGATAGAGCATTTGCTGATCTAATATATAGCCAGAGGGAAAATTCTTCTGCGTTTTAGAATTGAGTTCAAGTAAAATTTTATTTTTCAACTCGTAGAAATAAAGTCTTGAATCATCGGATACAGAATTTTGGAACAAAGAACCAAAGAAAGCTACAGCTTTCCCTTTTTCATGCCATGTAAAAGCTTTAAAGTTGTGGGAACTTTTTTCAATTATCCACTTTATTACTTTATTATTTTCTAAACCAAGCAGGCCAATGGAGTGTTTTTGATCTTCTATCTTAGAAATGAGGATTTCCTTTTGAGTGGGACTCATGCTAAAAGCAGCAACATCATTAAATGTTTGAATAGCATTATTTTTCAAACTGACAATTTTTAAGATATGCTCTTGGGAGAGTAATATAATTTGATCAGTAGAATCGGAGAATGCATATTGGATAATTTCAGTATATAAGTCTTGTTTTTTGGTGGCTAGATTCAGAATATGTAAATCGTTTTGAGTTTGGCAGATAAAATTATTATTTCCGGCAAATGTGGGGCTTTTGCCTGCCGGGAAATAATAGCTCTTTTGAGTTGTGGTGCTGCTGACGAATAAGGTGTCGATATCATTTTCATAATTCATGTTATAACATGCCCATTGTCCATTGGCTGATGTCTTTTCCAGAAGTAATTCACCAAAAAGATGATAATCAGATTGCGTTAATTGTTTTTTTTGCACCACCTGTCCCCATAAGGGACAGGCTACTAATGGCAAAATAAAAAATAAAAATAAAACTAGTTTCAGATCTGCAAGCAGTATCCAACCTATTCTAGCAAGGTTCAAGAAAGTATTTTGCGGTTTCATAATTTTAATAACCGCTGTTTTGCGGTCGTAGATTAGGATTTACACTTAATTCGTTTTCAGGTAAGGGAAATAATACATCTGTGGTATTCCAACCTGATTTAGAAGCAGATAAAACAGCATCAATTTTTCCTGATCGTTTTAAATCAAAGAATCGGTGTCCATATTCGGTAAAGAGTTCCCATCTTCTTTCCTCGAGTATGGCAGTCAAGATCTCTTCTTTTGTGAGAGCGGTAGTATTAGCAAGCCCAGCCCGGTTTCTTATTTTGTTTAGGTCTTCTTTCGCTCCTATAAAATCTCCCTGATAAATGCGGGCTTCAGCCCTGATGAGATATTGTTCAGCTAAACGAAATACTATGGAGTATTCCATGGACACTGCTGTATAGTCAAATTCCTTGTATTTATAGGGATGGCACCAAGTTGTAACGCCATCTGTAACTGAAGCTGTCCATTTGTCTTTTCTAAGGTCATCAGTGGTGAAAGATTTCATGAAGTTATCTGTCAGGGCTACAAGCGGCGGCGGTCCTGCAAAAAAGATAAACGAACCAGCTTCATCAGTGTTTTTTCCGGCTACAGAAGGCTGTAACTGCCAGATAGTTTCCTTAGAATCTTTTAAAAAGACCAAAGCAGGGTCGTTTTCCAAAGTATAGAAATTAGTGGCGTTTAGTACTGCTGAAGCAGCATTAGATGCCTCAGGATAAGAATTCATATAAAGATATACCCTTGAGAGCAATGCTTGAGCAGTAAACTTATTAGGACGAATCCTTTGAGGGTTTGTATAATTCTGATCCAAAAGGACAGCAGCCTCTTTTAAATCTGTTGTAATGAATTGGTAAATTTTTTCTTTTTCAATTTTCTTAACTGAATTATTGATTTTATAATCTGTTGTGGTTATATATGGAATTTCTCCATAGAGATTAGTTAGGTAAAAATGGACTAAAGCCCGTATGAAAAGGCTCTCCCCTTTTAGGTTCTGTTTTTCTTTATCATTTAGTTTGGTACTGTTGACACTTCCTTCAATAATTGCATTTGCAGCATAAATTTGATTATAACTGATATTCCAATAGTCTGTAATGGTTGTATTGGAAGCGAGAAGTGTATTGGTATAGAACAGCAAAGCCGGATCACCGGGACTTGAATAACAGGTTAGTTCATCGGCGTAATTTCCCAGCTGATTGGAAAGACCTGAAGGAGTCCCTGTCAAGAGTCCCTGATCTCTTAATTTTGAATAGATATCGGTAAGTGCAGCACTGGCTGTGGAATAGTTATCAAAAACGGATGCATTGGTCAATTGAGACTTAGGAAGGTCTACTTCTACAAAAGAATCACAGGAACTAGTGAGTAGGACTACTGCTATCACTTTAAAAAGATGAGAGCATCGAGAGAAAATTGGTTTTATAAGTATTGTTTTCATGATGTAGAATTAAAAAGTGAGTTGTATTCCAGCGGTAATGATCTTCAAAGGAGGCAGATATCCGGCATTTATGAATTCAGGATCTCCATCTTGGTATTTGGTGAAGGTGAGCAGGTTTTGACCCTGTAAAAGCAACTGACATTTGGTGGTTTTTAAATTCAGGGGAAGATCATAAGACAGAGCTATGTTTTTAAGCCTTATAAACGAAGCATCAGTTATAGACCCTGTACTTTGACTAAACAAGTAATCGGCAGTAAGAGCGGCACCATTGTAGCCCGTAGTATAGATTTGCCCCAGTGCATTATCACCCGGCTGTGTCCAGCTGCCAACTAATCTGGCAGGCTGATTTGCCATTTGACCGGCAAAGTCAGTATAATAAGTTCTGTTTTTTTGTTTTACAAACTGAAAAAGAAAATCTAATTTCCATCCCTTATAAGACAGTTGATTTTGAAGACCTCCAAAATATTGTGGATTCAGATCCATTATGGTTTGTTTATCCTCAGGAAATGAAATTGTTCCATCTTTATTTTTATCTGAAAAAAGATATATTCCAGTCTGCGGATCAATTCCCGTGTATTGATAGCCAAGTTCAATATTTAATGGTTCTCCAATACGATATTTTTGGTTATAAGAAGAAGCTTCAAGTCCCGGAAAACTCAGCAGCTTGTTTTTGGATAGAGTAAGATTCAGACTTGTTGTCCAATTAAATTTTAGAGTGTTGAAATTAATAGTGCGAAGAGTAAACTCCCAGCCCGTATTTTGAACTGTTGCATTTAGGTTAGCTTGTAGCGATTGAAAGCCTGTCGTACCTGCTAAGGGCACGCCTACAAGTTGATTAGATGAACGATTTTGATACCAGGCAGCAGTTAAGAATAGTTTATCCTTCAGGAATCCTATTTCCAGAGCTGCTTCGAGTTTTTTGTTAACCTCCCACCCAAAATCCGGGTTGTAGAGTCTTGAGGGCTGAAGTCCTACATTTGAATCGTATTGAAGTCCTGATGAGGTATAAGTGTTCAAAAATTGGTAATCTCCAATTTGATCATTTCCCGTTGTTCCATAACTCACACGTACTTTTCCAAAACTAAGCAGAGCGTTTTCTTTGATGAAATTTTCTTTTGAAAATATCCAAGCTGCACCAACTGCGCCATAATTAGCAAACTGATTTCCGGGACCAAATCGGCTTGATCCATCACGTCTTCCTGTTAAGTTTAATATGTAACGATCCTGCCAATTGTAATTTATCCTTCCAAAGAATGCCTGATATTTGTATTGGGTGTTATCACTGTAAAGAACTCTTGTTACAGCTGCTGAGGCGAGATTATAAATCAGATTATTTGAGGTGAAACCGGTACCAAATTGATATAGACGGTCAGTGGTCTGGTTTTGGAATGTCCCTCCGGCAAGCATTCCAATTTTACCTATGGATAATTCTTTCTCCCAATTGATTTGAGGTTCTATTATCCAAGACTGACGATCAGTATTATTAAAATAAACACTGGAATAAGCACTTGTAAGGTTATAGGCAGGATTATAGGTCGTTGAAGGAGATGTGCGTGTTTCTTTATGTCTTAAATCAGTGAAGCCAAAATTGCCTTTTAAAATCAAATTTGGAATGATCTCATAAGACAGCACAGCGTTGGAGACAAGATCATTGCTTTTTGATCCGGAATGTGCATAAAGAAGACGCAGCGGATTTTGCCATGTATTGTTTTCCCAATTGAGTTCTCCTTTTTCATTATAGACAGCGGGAGCATTAGGGGCAAGGTATCTGGAACTTGCCGTCAGATCAAAAGCGGGCTGATCATTATCCTGAATAGTATAGCCTGAAGAGAAAGTGAATTTAAATTTATTATCCTGTGAACGATGATTCAAATTGAACTGCAGGCCTCCTTTCTTGTATATAAAATCTCCAGGAAATACAGTTGATTCTGTATGATATGAACTGCTAAGCATAAACTGGGTTGTATCTGATCCTCCAGAGAGAACTGCTTGTATATTATTAATTTGAGCTGTTCCGCCAAGAAATTCATCCTGCCAGTCTGTATATCGGTTTTGATCCCAAGTTCCATTAATGTCATAGGCATAAGATGGGTATAAGCTTAGTCCATCATTTTTAAAAGCCTGACGGCGCATAGCAAGATATTCTTGGGTATTCATTAGTTTCATCAGCCTAGTAACAGTCCCAACACCTGTAGTACTTTTTACGGTTAAAGCTGTCTTTCCACCTTTCCCTTTTTTGGTGGTTATGAGTACTACACCGTTAGCACCTCTGGATCCATAAATAGCTGTTGCATCAGCATCTTTTAAGATTTCAATGCTTTCTACAGTATCAGGATTAATACTGTTCAGAGGACTGGTCACAGTAGGAAATGTTGTTGAAGTTTGATTGTATCCTATCGGATCTGAAGCATAAGGGACACCATCAATTATGTATAATGGAGCATTTGCGTCAGAGCGAAGACTGTTCTGCCCTCTAATTTTAATATCAAATCCTCCACCGGGGACTCCTGAATTCTGAATAATACTGACGCCGGCCATACGTCCCTGCATGGCGGCTAATACATTGGTTACAGGCTGAGTCTCTATATCCTTGGAAGTAATTCTGGCAATACTTCCCGTACGTTCACTTTCTTTGACGGAATAATATCCTGCATTTACCCGAACTTCCTGAAGTGTGGTAGTGTCAAATTCAAGAGATATATCAACTTTTGTACGTCCTTTTATAGGGACAAGTGCTGTTTTAAATCCGATAAAGGAAACTACTAAAGTATCATAAGGAGATGCAGAGAGGCTGTATTGACCATTATAGTCAGAAATTACAGTTGAATTTATTCTGCTTTTAATACTAATGGTAACACCAGGCAAAGGACTGCTGCCATCAGTAACAGTACCCTGAATTTGATGTTGTTGGAAAATAAGGGAGTCATTCGGAAGATAATATTTGGAATGAGCAGATGAAAAAGACAATAATATACCAGTAAAAAACAGGCAATAAAGAGCTTTCCCTCCTTTGTAGAATGAAAAAATATTCATAATATTGGATTGGTTAGTTTAACGATAGTTTGATTAACTATGGTCCTCTGCACTAGTTTGGTCGCTGCAGCAGAGGGCCATTTTTTATGCATTAAGTAAACGGCTTAATAATCATAAGAAGAGTTTTTTTACTACACAGGCAGAAACGGATTAAAGGTTTGATTGTTTGAAATACGAAACTTAAAAAAAGAAGCGGCACAGCTAAGAATGGTAAGAGAGTTTTTTAGTGTAAAAAAGGCATGGAACTCAGCTTACTGCACTAAGAGGTACTGGTATACCGTTGCAACAATAAGTGAGCCCACGCCTATATAAGACGTGAGCATCTTACTTATCATCTCGTTGCAAAAATTACCAGTTTTCTAGTGCGAGATTCTAAGCGAATACTTCAAATGTTTTAAGTGAAGAATCGCAATAATACTATTCAAAATTTGAATTTAAACAAATATACAAATTTTATTTAACACATACCTATAGGTATGTGTTAAATGTTTGATTAATCCTTTTCTTACGATATTAATTTAATAAAAATGATTATAGAAATTATAATATCGGAATTAGATTTTCATTTAATTGAGCGGGTTAGAGAATTACGCATAAAATCTAATTTATCACAAGTAGCATTAGCTCATAAAGTTGGAGTATCTGAAGGATATTTTGGAAAAGTAGAGAATTTAAAACAACCTGGGAAATACAACATTAGAATGTTATCTAGAATTGCAATTGCGTTAGAGTTAGATTCATATGTAGACCTATTTCCTCAGAAAATTTTTTCAAATGATTTAGTAAAGATAAAAATTGAGTTACTGACAAAAAAAGAAATTTATGATAATGGGAGTAAATCCGGTGAGATACAAAAAAGACTAAAAGTATTATCTACAACACCCTTATCAGAAAAAGAAGTATTGAAGTTTGATAAAAGAAGTTAAAAAAAAAGTAAAATGACATTTAACTTATAATGTAGCTTTCAAAAGAAAACTTTACAATAAATTTTCTTTTCTAAACATTATAAAAATAACTAAATAAATTGACTTTAACCACTAATGAACCGAAATTCCCATTCCTTGAAGGGCCTAGAAGTTATCAAATTGAAGCTTATGAAAATTGGTTAAAAAATGATTACAAGGGGGTTTTTGCAATGGCTACAGGTACAGGTAAAACTATAACTTCATTAAATTGTTTATTAAATCTTTATAAAGTTGATAAATCATATCAAGCAATTATTTTAGTTCCATCTCTAGCATTACTTAATCAATGGCAAAAGGAAGTTGAATCTTTTAATTTTAGAGAGGTTTTACAAGTAGGAGGTGGTAATGAATGGGAAAGAGATTTAGCAAGTTATGTAAGTAGTTTTAGCTGGGGAAATAAAAGAGATTTAATTATAATATGTACTTATGGAAGTTTTGTAACCAATAAGTTTCAGAAGTATTTCAAAAAGATTGGTAAGGATTTTCTTCTAATTGCAGATGAAGCTCATAATATTGCGGCAAATAATATTAGAAAAAAATTATGTGATATTAAATGTGAGAAAAAAATTGGATTATCAGCTACTCCAAAAAGAATATATGATATTGAAGGAACAGAAGCTTTAAATGACTTTTTTTTAGATGTCCCCCCTTATACGTTTTCATTTGATATAGAAAAAGCATTGAAAGAAGGGTATTTAACGGAATATAAATACTTTCCTGTTTTAGTAGAACTTAATCCTGATGAAATGGATGAATATGTTGAAATTTCAATAAAGTTATTAAGGTTCTTTGACTTTGAAAAAGGAGAATTTAAAAAAGATCCAATGGTCGAAATTTTATTGCTTAAAAGAAAAAATGTAATTCATAAAGCATCTAATAAAATTGCGTGTTTTAAAAAAATTTTGCTACAACTTAATAAAATTGATAAACTTAAATATGCATTTGCTTATGTACCTGAAGGATATTCAAGTCAGTATGATTTTACAGATCAAAGGTTAATTGATTTATTTATAAAAGCTGGTGCTGATACAATCCCTTCACTTAAAATGAATTCATATACTTCTGAAGATGATAAATTAGATCAAATACTAAGAGGTTTTTCTGAAGGAAAAATTGATGTTCTTTTTGCAATGAAAATGTTAGATGAAGGGGTTGATATTCCTAGAGCAGAAATAGGTATATTTTGTTCGAGCACTGGAAACCCAAGACAGTTTATCCAAAGGCGCGGTAGACTACTTAGAAAGCACAAAGACAAACCATTTGCTACAATTTACGATATGGTAGTTGTACCAAATATATCAAAAAGCACATCAGATTTTTTTAATATGGAGAAAAAAATGGTAAAAAATGAAATACAAAGAGTGGCACATTTTGCTAGTCTTTCAATGAACTTTTATGATTCAAAAAGAAACTTACAAGAAGTATTGACAAAATACGAGTTAAGTCTTGACCAAATAATAAGCGAATTATGAGCAAAAGAGATGAAATTTTGAAAGAAATATTATCAGATCCTGAGTTGATGGAAAAATATAACATTAATAAAACGGAGCTCGATAATCTACAACCCTTTCGACCGGAGGGAAAAAAAATAGTAGATATTTTGGCTACTATAATTAATGAAAATGATAATGATAGGACTGGTAGGCAAATATATATGACAATAAAAAACATCCATAAAATATAGATTATGGCATCAATAATTAACAGCATTGCTTTTAAAAACTTTTTTAATTACTATGGAGATTTTGAAGAAAATTACTATGAATTAAAAAATGGGGTAAATATCATAGTAGCAGATAATGGTGCAGGAAAATCAAAATTTTTTAATGCGTTCTTATGGCTGTTTGATGATGTGGTTTTAGATTCTGATGACAAGCGTCGTAAGAGTATTAAAGACATGTACGTGAAAATTATATCAGACAAAGCAAAAATTGAAACTGCAGTAAGACAAAAGATAGATTGTGCGATTCAAATTGAATATACATTTGGAGACAGAGTTAAGTATCAAATTATTAAATCATTTACATTAACTAAACTCAATGATAATATTTCTGATCCTCAAAGTTGGCAATTAGTAATAAATGATACTGAAGTAAACAAAACAGAATTGATCTTGACAAAATTCAAGCCTGTTTATGAGGAAGACGAGAAAAGGAAAATTATAGATCGTTTAATTATGCCAGCTTTTAGAAAATATTCTTTTTTTCAAGGTGAAGAGGTTGATGATATAATTGATTTCAGTGAAAAAGCAAGTATTGAGGATGCTGTTCAAAATTTAACTGACATAAGTAAATATAAAAAATTACTTGAATTGACAATTGAATTTAAATCAAAAGCGGAAAAAGATTTAAAGAGTCAAAACAATGTGAATGATGAACAATCTAGAAGATTTCAAGCCGCCATTGATGAAAAAGAAAAGATTCAATTACAATTAGATTTTGAGAATCAAAAATTGTTAGAATGGGAAACTAGTTATTCAGATGCTGAAAAAGAAAAAAATTATCTGGATAAGCACCATGCTAATGCAGAACGAAGAAAAGAGTTAGATGATAAAATTCGGCCTTTAAACAAAAAGTTGAGAGATAAAGTTGATGAATTTGAAGAGTTTCTTGATAGAATTAACAATCGTTTTTTTGATGGTAGCTTTTCATGGATTGCAATGGGTTTTGAAGAAGAAATTACAAAATTTAGAAGATTAAACGATGCTTTTATAAATGAGCATTTTGAAAAAAAATCACTACAAAACATAGAAGAGAATCCTAATAATTATTTTCATTTTTTACCAGTAAATTCTCCTGATGCGGTTTCAATTCAAAATATGATTGAAAATGAGTATTGTTACGTCTGTGACCGTCCAGTTAAAAAAGGAAAACCAGAGTATGATTATTTAGTAAAATTATTAAACAGACCAGGTGATACAAATAAAGAAAAACCATTTGTAGTAAATAATCTAAAAGACTTTTTTGGTAATCTTCAAATTAATGGGCAACCATTTTACAGTAGAATTAATGGAGTTCGAAAAAGTGTGAAAGCTACTCAGGAAAAAGAAGAAGAACTAAAAAAGCAAATTCAGAGAATTAAAGAACAATTAAAGTCATTGACAGACCAGAGAAAGGATATCTTAATTGGAGGCATTGATTCAGATGGCAATAAGCTTGATATTTTGTCAAGTTATCAAGGCTCAATAAGAAGAATGGAAAATGCAAGATCCAAAATTGATGATGTAATTAAACCAAAAATTGCCAAATTAAAAAATGAAATTGGTAATATTGAAATTGAAATTCAGAGTTTGAATAACCTTAAAGACATTCCACAAGGATTCAAAGATAATTATTCAATAGCAATTGATCTGGCAAATGCTACATATAATGCAAAAGAGAGAGTATATGATAATATGGTTAAACTTTTAGAAAAGCACTCAAATGATCATTTTCAAAATTTGATTAAAAATAACGACTTAGCAGGAGGTATTCTGAAATTTGAAAAAACACCATCAGGTTCAATCAATTTTAATTATCTAGATAGTAAAAATAATACAGTTTATGGAAGTTCTGAAGGATTTCAAAGAATGAAAAAATTCTCTGTTGTAATGGCAATCATATCTGCAAATAATACTGAATATAATTACCCTTTACTTGCCGATGCGCCTATTTCAGCTTTTGGCGAGGGTTTTACAGAAGGTTTTTTTGAAGCAACTGGAAAAGTATTTCCACAAAGTATAGTTCTAATAAAAGAAATATATAAGGCTAATGATGATATGAAGATCAATGATTTAGGAAAAAGATTGCTAAAAGATGAAAGTGTAACAACCATGTATGTGAATCACGTGCCTGTTGGTGCAGAGCAACTAGACCTTTTCACAACTAAAACAAGATTAAAATAATGAATTCAGAAACTTTCAAAAGTCAAATTTTAATTAAAAGACCAAGATACGCTAACAGTAGAATCCCTATCATCCAAGCTTTTGCGAATAAAGGTCAGTCTAAGTCTGATTATAGCCAATTTGGTCCAATATATGAATTATATATATATGCATTCATTTTAGGGCTAAAGCGAAATTTAAAATTGCCGTTACCTAATAGAAACTTAACTACGGAATTTATTGAAGTAGGAAAGTGGAAAAGGGACTCAACTCTTGTTGATTTCTTGTTAATGATAATATTTTCGCATTGCGAAGAAATCGGCTTTACTTGGAATGAGTTGGAAGATATGGAAGAAACACAACTCAATGTTGTCATAAATGATATTATAACATTTATTGAAAGCTATGCAAATGGCGGCTTGGAATATCTTCAAAAAGAATACGAACAAAATAATCTGCTGAATAGCCCATATATGTTTGTTGACCTGCTTGCCGAAAGTTGTGGAAAAATGTTAGAACACGAAATTTCTACAACATTAGAAGTTGAGGAAGTAGATGAAGATTTAGTTAGATCTACTGTCAAATTAATAGAACAGGGGGAAACTTCAAACACAGAATTCAAATCAACGCTGAGAGTAAATTTACATACAAATCAACCAGATGATAAAATGGAGTTATCTTGTATTAAAACTTTAGCGGGCTTTATGAATACAAAAAGTGGAACATTATTAATTGGAGTTTCAGATACAAAAGAAATGCTTGGATTAGATACAGATTTTAAATCATTTGGGAATAAACACGATTTATTAGACGAGTTTCAAAAACACTTAGATAACCTAATTGAAAAATATATGGGTAATTCCGCATTTGCTGCATTAACATTATATTTTCCAGAAATAGAAGGACAAATGATTTGCAGATTAGATGTAGATTTTAGAAAAAATGGGCCAATATTCGTTAAAAATAAGGGAGCAGAAGAATTCTATATAAGACGTTCTGCATCAACAAAAGCATTAAATCCAAGTGAGATGATGGCTTACATAGAAAATCATTGGGATTAATGATATTTTATAATCTTAAAATATTTAATTTTTTTGAAAGTTGTTTATTTATTGAATTATCTGTATATCAATAGTTAAAGATAGATTCATAAAAATGAAATCAAATATGACAATAAAAGAATCAATATTAAAGAGTTTAGAAGATATTAACAGTCTTGCAAATGCTTCAGAAATTTATAATCACATTGTAAATAAAGGTTATTATGAATTTGGGGCAAAAAAACCAGTTGCAATTGTCTCGGGGATGTTAGGGGAATTTATAAAAAATGGTGATTCAAGAATCAAAAGAAATAAAATTTCGGGTGAGACATACAAGTATTATCTAACAAAAATAGAGAAAACGGTTTTGCTAGACCAACTTGGGGCTGAAGTAGATCTACATAAAATAAGGCCTAAAAAAAATGAGTACCAAGAAAGAGATTTACACAGATTATTGAGTAGTTTTTTAAAAAATACAGATACCTATTCAAAGACAATTTTTCATGAACAATCATTAAACTCTAAAGATAATCATCAAAAATGGATACATCCTGATGTTGTTGCAATTCAGTTTTTGAATCTTCAGTCAAAAATCAATCAAACTTTTTTAAAGGCAATAAATAAATTAGACATTTTTAAAATCTCTTCTTTTGAAATTAAACGAGAAATTAATTCAGATTATGAATTAAAGAAAACATTTTTTCAAGCAGTTTCAAATTCAAGTTGGGCTAACTATGGATATCTTGTAGCTTTTGAAATTAGTGATAGTTTAAACGAAGAAATGGAAAGATTAAATCAATCATTCGGGATAGGGATTATTGAATTAAAAGCGAATCCTTATGAAAGTAAAATATTATTTCCTGCTAAATATAAAGATTTAGATTTCAAAACGATAGACAAATTATGTAAAATCAATAAAGATTTTGAAAAATTTATAGAACAAATTGAAAAACTTATGACGGCTAGTGATAAATATTATAAATCGACAGAAAAGGAACTTGAAGAATTCTGTGATGGCTATTTTTTAAATGACACCGAAATCGAAGATTATTGTAGGCAAAAATTCATACCAAATAACTAAGTTTTCTATTACTGTTATATGTTTTTGCAGAAAATGTGTATCCAGGAGTTTGTATCATAAGTAGTACGTTTTCCTTTCAATTCAATTTTAAGGATTTTGAAACCAATCTTTTTTAAGATGTTTTCTATTTCTTCAAGTTGATAATACACATAGTACTTATCTACACCGCCATATCTAATATCTGTAAATAACTCAGAACCGTTGCCTTGTTTTAAGGAAATATAAAGAATTCCATCTTTTATTAATATTTCTTTTAATTTTTGCAAAACTGGAGTGATTTTATTTTTAGGAATGTGTAGTAAGCTTGCTGAGGCCCATATCCCATCAAAACTAGCTTTCTGAAAATCTAAAGTTAAAATATCCATGATTTTAAAATTACTTTTAACCGATGCCTTTTTAGCTAATTCAATCATCTCAGAAGACAAGTCAATTCCTGTAACGCTAAAGTCATTATTTGAAAAAAAAAGGGCATGATGACCGGGACCACAACCTAAATCTAAAATTTCTCCTCCTTTATTAACTTTAAGAATAAATTCGTTTATTTCAGGTAATAATTCAAAACTTGATACAACTTTTTGATATTCAGAAGCTGTTTTGTTATAGCTCTTAATAGTTGTTTCTTTTAAATTATGCATTTTATTTATTTAATTTAAGAATTTCTAAATCGTATGAATTAATTTTCCTCTCTAATTCATTAATTTTTTCATTAACTCTAACATTTACTTCGTTTGGAAAAACGAAGCCTTCAAATTTATTTATTTGACCTGATAAATCTTCGTTGAAAGCCATTCTAATTGTTATTAGATGTGATATTAATAAACTTAGTAAAGTCATATCTCTTTCATATGTAATATGTGCGTATTCTGTCCTAGGAGTATAATTCTGAACAAATTCTATATCATCGCCAATTAGATAGCTTTTTTCATGTATTAAGTTTTCAATTTTTGTTCCTACTTTTATAATAGTTTTGATCAGAGACTTATCATTTTTATTTAACACCACCTGTACATTATTTGATCCATATATTTGATTTTTATCAAGAAGATATGTCAAAGTTCTAAAGTTCTGTGGTTTATCTTTAACGAAAATTTTGAACAATGTCTTGCTGTGTTCCAAATGATGTCTTAAAGGAATATAAAATTGATTTAATTTGTTTTCAATAACTTGTCTTTTCTCTATAATTGCTATTCTTTGAAGGTTTTTTTTATTGTCCTTGCCAGTTAACCAATTTTGATGGATTGAAATTATAGCAACTATAAAAGTGCCAATAAATGCGATCAATGCCGCATTTACTTCAGCACTAAGAGAAAGAGAAAGTAAAATACAATTCATATAAGTTAGCATTATTTTTTTAATTAGACAAATGAGAAGGTATAATATATTCCTCAAATTCATCGATAAGTAATTTACCATAGATTAGTCTTGAAAAAGCTTCAGCTTCGTATAATGCACCGTTAATACCTAAATGTGGCTTAGGCTCGGCTGGTAATCCAACATAGTTCATGATTTTATCACCGCCTAAACTTGAAAGCTCATTTTTAGTTGTTGGTTTTATCCCTTTTTTTAAATAATCGCAATAAATTAATGTATGTAGGTCAATTTTTCTCCAACCAAATATCCAATTAAGATTGTATCTTTTCAAACTTTCATTTAAGAATAAAATATCAAAATCTACATTCTGACCAGCTAATGTTTTGTCTTCAATAGGTTTTATCCATTTAATAAAATTTAAAAGTAAATCTTTCAATTCCTGCTTATTTATATCATGCATTTCAAAATCATTATATCCATTTATATTAAGAGCATTTTGATCAACTTTAGCACCTTCAAATATCCTGCATTTTCCATAAAATCGATAAGATGGATTTTTAAAGTCTACTGCTCCAATTTCTAATATAGAATGGTTGAAAGGATCTAAACCTGTTGTTTCAATATCAATAACAATCATAGTTGGTTTGTGCTAATCGTTGGAATTATGAAAAATTAGACAATATCTTCTTCAAAACTAAGGCAATAGTCAACTAGAGTTTTTGAATTATAAGTGCTAAAAAAATCTGTAGATATAATATAATTCATAATTCTTTTTCTTTCAAAGAGTAACCGATTATCAATTTCATCATTTTTGAAGAAGACATTTTTACTAAAACTTACCAAATTATAAGGAATGAATATTGTGTGGACGGGATTTAATCTGTGAAACTTAAAATAATTATTATATCTGCTGGTTTCTCCTAGTTTTTTATACCATTCTTTCCCACAAGCACATTGCGCCAACACAGATAGTACATTAGGGACATTATCATTGAAAGGAATCCATCCTACTAAATCTAATCCTTTTTCCTGTGTTCCTTTTGCAGATATTTCATCAAATGCATCGTTATCAATAGTAACTTTCATATCATTTGCCAAAGCTTTGATTTTCTCAACAGCGGTACCGCGATAAGAGGTATTCTTTCCAAAAGACTTTACTATAGCATGTTTTGGCAGAAAGTTAATTAAGACTTCTTTACATAGATTTTCAAACTCCGTAGTTAAATCAGACTGTAATTCAGAAAAAATATTTAATGAAGATGCAGTTAACAAATACAAATATATTTTGTTTCTATCGGAAATTACATCATTATTTTTTAATTTAATTTTATTGACTCCTTCAATTTCAAAGGGGTAATCATCTCCAAATAGTTGAGATCTTTCTAATATAAGCCGATATACATCATCAATAAAACTTTCATCTTCATCATTTGCTTCTGATTGATCAGCGTCTGATAATTTTTGTTTAATAATACCTTCATCTTTTAATCTATCCAATATATCTGTACTTGAAATATAATTCTGATTAGAAATTAAACTTACTAATTCAACGTAATCTGCATAAAGATAAGTAAGATTTCTTGTAGGAGGTGTTCCTAATTCCAAAGTGAATTTGGCAAAGAAACTGGTGATTTTAGTATCAAATGTCATCTTCGTCTTCCTCTTTTTCTTGTAATGAACGATTGATTTTTACTGCTAAAGACCTGATCTCTTTAAGTTGCTCTGAAACAATGGCATGTCGTACGTTTACTTTTACAACTAACCTGTCAGAATTTTGCAATTGACTTAAGGCAGAGTTTAAATAATTATAAAATTGAGAATCTGCTTCATCAGTTAGGTCTATAGCTAAATCTAAAGAGTAACCTTTTTCTATGAATGCAGCTCTAGCTTCATTGTGACTAAGGACTTTATTTAATGCATTTAAATGGAAACTATCACCTATTAATCTTGTTCTTCCTTCAGAGTTTTTTTCAAAAAGCCATCTTGTCCAGTTTTCTAGATGTTCATCGTTTATAGTTATTTCATCTATATCATCAATATTTTTAACATCTAAGCCTAGATAATTAGCTATATGGGGTTTGTTTAAGCTATCCGCAATATAATTGAAATAAAACGTTGTGTCATCAAGCCCTGGTATTCTGTAAAAAGCATCATCTTCTATTTTGTAAAAGATTTGATATCCAATAAGTATTCTTTTTACATAATCTTTTCTACTTCCTATGCTTTTTGCTAATTCTCTTGAAGCAGCATTTAGATCTAGACTGCTGTATTGATCTTTCCATAAACCGAATAAATATCTTGCTTTTTCTAATAATTTCCACTCTTTAATCCCAGTAATATGTCTATATCCTAGATAATTGTGGATGTTTTCTTCTGCATCAAAAATGAGACAAGGAATTTCTTTAGGGAAGTATTGAGCTTCTGTTGTAGCTTGTTGAATTTTGCTTTTTTGAACAGAAACTAAATCTGGATAATTCAATAATTTAACAGCTGAAAGACGTCTGTTTCCTTCTATTACTCTATATATGCCTTCTTTTTCTTGAATTACAAGAAGTTGTTCACCAGGAAAAAAATCATTTTTACCTATCGCTAACATTAATTCAATTAATGAAGCATCTAAAAGCATGTATTCTAGAATGTCTTTTTCTTTAGCTCCCTGAAGAGATTTTGGTAAGCGAGGATTTTGATCATCTAGAAATAATTTATCTAATGGAATAATCTCAAACTTTGGATTATTATGACTCATAGTTATTCTTTTGAGAGTAAATATAATTTGAATTTAAAGAAAATGAATGTTTTTTGAAATTTTTTCTGTCAAAAAATCGAAACCATCAATATTGGAACGATTATTAACTTCATCATTTAAAAGTTGCAATCCGTTATCTACATGCATTTTTATATATCGCCCAATATCTTTATCTGTTTTATATAAGCCATAATGCACGCAAAGTAGACCAAGATAAATATCATAATAATCCCCAAAAAGAACTGATTTAGAATATTCTTTCCCTCCAGCATCTTTGATGTCGTTTAAATTTAATTTTTTATCTTGAGACAAAGAATAAGTATAGGCAATTCTTGCAATTACATTTTCAGTTCCTAAACCTAGCTTACGAGTTAACAAGGCTACCACTTCTTTATTTTCTTTACTGGTTTTAATTTGCGTAAACATCTTGCTCTTGTTTTAAGTGTGTAAATAATTGGTCAACAGCATATGGCTTAAAGCTAGAACCATTGTTATGATTTTCGATAACAAAAACCTTATTCACGTTTGGTTTTAAATAATCATATTCCAATTCTGATAATTCTTTTTCTAATAATGGAAATAGTACTACTTGCTCTGAAATAGCCGGATAAAATTCTTTGATAATATTTTTAGAATGATATTTATCAAACTTCTGTAATGGACTATCAATAAATACTGGGAATTTGATTCCGGATTCATCCACCAAGGCTTTTAATAAAGCTGTAGCGTATAGTTGTTGTTCTCCTTTAGATAAAGAGTCTTTATCTATTATTTCATTGTTTTTGTCCAACAAATCAATATCCATAACATCATCAACTACATTTACCCGAACATTGTAAATAAAGTCATTTTTGTGCATAATTTTTTTAAGACCAAGCATAATAGATTTTTGCAATGAATACTTTTTGTCTTCTTTAATTTTCTGAATAATTGTATTAATTTTTGCAAGTAGTTTTTCTGTTACTTCAAATTTCTTTTGATCTGTTTCAATTAATTTAAAATTCTTTTCGTACTCTGATAATACTTTTCTTGTTGAAGTTAATCTAGTATTTAAACTGTCATATTCTTCAATCAATTTTCCTTTATTAAGAGTTAAAACATTGATCTTATCTTCTGATTCTTTTTTTTCTTCACGTAATTTTTTCGCTAGAGGATTGTCTTTTCGAGCTTCTGCCTGTTTAATTTGTTGATAAATTCTAGAAAGGTAAATTCTATTATTTTTCTCTTCCTGTACAACAGAACTAAATTGGCTTGAAAAAGCGCCTTTGATATTATTTAAAACGGCCTCAAAATTTCTAAATTGTTCCGTTGTATAATCTAATAGTATTTTACCTGTACTAGATTGTTTTATTATTTTTTTCTCTGAAATAGTCTGTTTAAGTGCTTCTTCAACTTTAGATTTAGCTTTACTATCCAAATTTAAAGCTTCTAATTTTTTTAATAAAACAGTTGAAAATGAATTTAATTCTTCAACTAAAGCTACTTTGTCTAGTGAATTATTGTTGGCATTTTGTTCAAAATCTAATTGCTCTTTAAGCTGTACTAATTTCTTACCTGCTATTACTAACGGAGCAATATCCATTAGTTTTTTCAGTTTGTTTTTAATCTCGATTGATTCTTGTTTTAAAATATCTCTTTCAGACTTCATTTTTTGAAGTTCTTCCAGGGTAATACCATTTCCTTCACGAATTAACTTTTCTTGTATATTATCGCTGTTTAATCTGTGATTTGCAATTTCACGGTCAATATTATTTCTCTTTTCTTGATTGAAATCAATTAATTCAGTTAGTTCAGCTTCTGTATCAGTCAGTTCAAATAGTTTAGTTTGTTCTACTTGTGACGCACCATTTCTGCGAAGTTTGGTTAGTAAAGTTTCCAGATTCTTCTTTAGATCTTCATATTTTTTAATTCCTAAAACTTCGGAATATGCTTTACTTAAATTCTTTAATTCGGCTTTTGATTTTGCTTCTGCTAATGATACTATTTTCTCAGCGTCAAAAAAGAAGAATTTAGCAATTTCGCGAGGTAATATAAAATCATTTATAAAGACTTCAAAACCAACCTCTTTTGTTAATTCATTCTCTAGGCCGTCAATCTTAATACTTAAATCTTCAATATCAGTTTTTAAATTATATGATCTTTTTATTACAACTGATTTACAAGGGATAGAAGGAATTAAAATGTCTTTCAATTCTATCTCAACAGAAAATACGGGATTAATTTTTCCGCTATTCTCATAATCTGTTTTAACTTCTCTATTTAAAAGTGATTTGATAAACTTTTCATAACCACCTGCATTTTTGATATCTTTCTTATATTTATCTTCAACCTCGCTCATCATTTTTCCGTAAAAAACCCAAATAAGAGAGGTCAAAAAAGTGGTCTTACCAAAGCCATTCTTACCAGCAATGATACTAATGTTTTTAGAAGCGTTTGGAGCAAAAAGTATTTCATTTTCTCCTTTATAAATTCTGAAGTTCTGGAATTTTATTTTATTTATTTTCATAGTCCATTCTCATTTACAAAACTTTCAATCCTTTTTTCAACATCATTGTGAAGACCATACTTACTAATCATTAATGTTTTGGTTTCTTGCAAGGCAATTAAGTTATCAATTAGATGATAATATCCAGGCTCTTCTTCGCATACTTCACGCAAGATTCTACGTTCAGTGTCATCAAGAGATTTAATATTGTTTGTGCTTATTTCTTTATTGTAAATTTCTTTATATAAATCACCGACGGTATGATCAAAATATCCATCTCTATTCCAAGTTACTTGTATTGCAATAAGCTCTTGGTTATTAATTAATGTTACATGTGGTCTCTCTACTTGAATTTCCTTTTGAACTAATAATAAGTCTTTTAAAATTCGGTATCTATATTCCCAAGTATATGTGCCATTATTTGTTCCATCTTCTCGAACAGCAGTTTGATTATTTCTTCTTACATCCATTCTGTTTTCAGAAATGTTTCTACCTTCGACTAATCTATTTCTAAAAGCGAGTAAAGGCTCCATCCAGTTTTGACCATTATCAACCAACGCAGTCATAGATTTGTCATTTTTAACAACTGTACATGTCCAGCATCCAAATCTGCTTTGACCGCATGAGCTGTGCTCTTTATTTACTACTACCGTTGGACATTCGTAATCATCAGCGCTAGCATCAGCATATATTTTAAATAAGATTGAATTATCAAATCCCCAAGGTGAAGGGACGGCATTAATTATATACCATACTTCTTCGAGCATTAAATCTCTGATAGGTGGGTAGACGTATGTGTTAGCAGTACTGTTATGCTTTGATAATCTATTACCTGTAACTTCATGTTTTTTCATTGAGCGCTCTCGGGCAGCACTTTCTTCATAGCGAGTCCCAAGTAAAACTATTGCTTCTCCTTTTTCATCTATTTGTTCCAAAAGAAAACTTGATGTAGGTCTTATTTTAAGTTTATCTGTGCACCATCTGAAGGCATTATTGGGAACAGGATATCCTTTGCCTATGACATTTATCCAGAAAGTTTCTTCTAATTTTGGTACTGTTTTCTTTACAAATATTGGTAAGTTTTGATTTCTAGCTTCTTCGCTGATTTTTGACAGAACATCATCAACATAATTAGAGATGATTGGATTTTCCACCATTGTATCGTTGCAAACAACATAAACTGGTCTTTTTAATTGAAATGGAAAAGGAAGATTTTCCCGGATTCTAAGTAAGGCAATCCAAACAAGCGTAAGTAAAACTGTTGAATCTTTTCCTCCACTAAAACCAATAATCCAAGGCCTATCTGATTGATCTGCATATGCATACTGATCAATTATTTCATCTATTACAGCCTCAATTCTTTTACTTTTTATAGGAGTCATCTTTATATTTTAGTTGTCTTTTAAAATTAAAAAATTTTAAAGTATGATTGTGTGCAAATTTAGGCTTAATATAAACAATTTTACCCTATTGCTTTGTTTTTATTTACATTCAAAAACCATTGTAATTTCTCACTTTTATTAACTTTCTAAATTTCTGAATGTTAAAAACTTATTGGTGTAAAATAGAAAAGAGTTGCTTTGAGTTGTCTTTCAAAATAGGTATCGTGTGAATTAGTGTTTTAGAAACTTATCTGTAAAACGGTTAAAAAACGGAAAAAACTTTTATTTAATCTATGTTAAATATTATAGTCTAAAAAAACTTATAATCACATCCACTATAATAGATATTTACAAATTGTCCATTCTCGATTATTTAACTTTAATTAATTTCAATAATTTTATTTAAGTTATCAATATTAGCATCTTTTTTGTTTTAATGAAACTAAAAACGGGTATTTATACTTGACTCAATTTTTTATTAAAGTTTTAATTTGCCTTTTAAAATCTACAATTATTACAAACCGTAAAATAGAATAAAATCTATTGTTTATGTTTGATTTTTAAATAATATAAAGCCATTTATGGCATTTATAAATAAATTAAAAAAATGAAGAATTTATTCGTGCATGTAGATGCTAAAGAAAAATTAAACGAAGACTTTTTACTTTTAGATGAGTTTAAAGGACTAAATCCTGCAAAGAAATTAATAGAGGAAATTGCAGCAGAATTTGAAGATAAAGATGGGAATTTTATTCAACAATTTCAAACGTCAGGTTTTGATGCTAGAATGTGGGAATTATTTTTATTTAAGTTTTTTAAAACTAATGATTTTAAAATATTAAATGATGTAGACCGTCCTGATTTTCATTTAGTAAAGGATGGGTTTGAATTTTTTGTTGAAGCAAGTATTTCAAATGAAAAAAAAGATGATGTTTACACTAAAGAATTTATAGAAGAGGCTTTGGATAAAAATGATATTCAAATTCAAAATGAATTGATAGACTATTATGTTATCAGAATGGGGAGCGTCCTTTTTTCAAAATTAAATAAAAAGTATTGGGAGCTACAATGGGTTAAGGGAAAATCTTTAGTTTTTGCGATTAGTCCATTCCACAACTATCTTGCTAAATTTCTGCCTCACTCAAAAATCATAGAATATTTATATGGGTTTAAGCATAATACTGAAATTACAGAAAAAGGGTTGGAGTTAAAAAATGTAGAAGCTGTAGAAGAACATAAACACGGTGTTAAAGAAATTCCATCCAACTTCTTTTCTCAAGAAAATGTTGAAAATATTAGTGCTGTCATTTTTACAAATAATAGCGATTTACACAAATTCAATAGAATTGGTCAGGAATTAGAATTATCTACGGAAAAAATTATAATGGTACGTTCAGGATTAGCATATAATCCAGATCCAAATTCAACTCATACAGAGTTTACGCATAATATTATTCCTGGGAAAGTTCAAGAAGATTGGAATGAAAGTGTAACAATGTTTCATAATCCAAATGCTATTAATCCGATCGATCCTAATATATTTCCTAACATTCATCATGTTTGGTTAAATTCAGAAGGCAAATTAGATGGGATTACACCTAATTTTTTTGTTTATAATTCAATTACAGGTACTATGCTAATGGAATAAAAAAGGTATGTAACCATTGACAATTTAGAAACTTACTGTTTTTATAGTATTTCATTAGGTTTAAAATAGTAGTCAAAATAATTTGCAGTCTGTTAGGTTAGTATCAGTGCATTAGGAATATAAAAGTATCAATAACTATATTAAAATAATGACAAAAACTATTTTAGCCGTTTGGCAATCAGAAGACAAGGGAAAATCAGAAACGTTGAGAGAATTTGCGACTTTATTATTAGCAACTTATCCTACGCATAGAATCATATTTCCAATTACAGGGATTATTCCCTCTGCAGGTGATTTTAGATTAGTAGTAGAAATAAATGGGCAAATTATAGCGGTTGAAACGCAGGGTGACCCAAAAACAGATTTAGAAAAAAGACTATTTGATTTAGCAGATAATTTCAATTGTGAATTGATACTTTGTGCTACAAGAACAAGAGGGGAAACGGTTTGGGCAGTAAATGAAGTAGTTAATAGAAGGGGATTTGAGCCTATTTGGACTTCAACGTATGAAATCAGAAATAATTCTAACTATACATTGGTAAACAGACTAAAAGCAAGTCATATTTTAGATTTGTTACAAACACTTAATATTATATAATAAATGTGTTAATACGTTTACCATTTCATTTGCAAATTCAGTAGATTTAAAGAGTATAAATCGTATGAAGTTGTTATTAAAATTGGAAAAATATCTTCTTTTAAAAGTTAATAAGATTGGATATAGAGTAGACAAAAAAAATAGAAAAAAGATAATCTTTTAATAAATAAAAAATGGCAGGAGAAAAGTTTGATTTAACAAACGACAGTAACATTTTAGGAATAAACTCTCCAAAAGCATCTGTTGGAGGTCCGTACAAAGTTGTGTATAAGAACATCGATGAAAGATGGGTAATTGTGGCTATGAACTGGAATAAGGAACCTTGCCTAGGAATAAGGTGGTTTTGGGGAGGAGGCGGAAATCCATTTTCGAGTGCCAACCCAATCTGGCTTGTTATACCGAACTCACTTTCTAATTCTATCTTAAATGGGTTACCTTTAGACTTTAAATTTTATTCCAAGATAGTAGATTTCTTAGCGGGGAAAATTTCAGGAAACAAAATATAAAAACGGTTAATAGAATACATTTCAGTCTACGAGGTTTTTAGTAGAAACATCTTTTTAATTACCATTTTCACTTAGTCACACATACTAGTTTCAAAATTTTATAGATTACTGAAACTTAAGCGATAATTTTAAATATAACCACGAATAATTAATGACACCGTCTGAAAAATATGTAGCTGAATTATGTGAACAATCTTTTTTACCTTTCTGGAGTTTTCCTAATCCAATTGGAAAAAAAGGCAAGGAACTTTGTGATGTACTAGTTGTTTGTGGAAATATCATAATTATAATTTCTGTTAAGGATATTAGGGTTTCTGAAAATAACAATGAACTAGTTCAATATGATAGATGGGTAAAAAAAGCCATACATGATTCTATTGACCAAATTCATGGAGCAGAGAGATATCTTAGTACAGTAGACGAAGTATTACTCAAAAATAAAAAAACAAATGTAAAACTACCGGATAAAAAAAATAGAATCATACATAGAATTGCCATTGCTTTTGGAAGTCCAGCAACCTTTCCTTTGCCAACCGGTGAATTTGATAAAGGCTATGTTCATGTATTTGATGAGATATCAACTTCAACGATCCTAACTGAATTAGATGCAATTGTAGATTTTACCAATTACTTGACTGCAAAGAGAGAATTTGTTGGCAATAAAACCATATTAATACCCAATGAGATTGATTTTTTAGCATATTATATTCAGACGGGCTTAGAGGATGATATTACTTCGAATGCGGTAATTTATGGAGAAAATCTTTGGAATGACTACATTAATAGTAATGAATATTCTAAGTGGCAGGATGATGTTAGAGGAAGCTATATCTGGGATAATATGATACATCATATTCACAGCTATCATATTACAGATTCTACCTCTAACGAAAAGAGAGAGGAAATAGAAGAAGCTATTAGGACAATTAATTTAGAACCACGAATAAACAGAATTGAACTTGGGTTTATTTTAAATAATGCGATAAAAAGAAAGGTAAAAGCTCGAATTCTCAAACCTATTAATGATGCAGAGCATGCTTATGTATTTATGCCATTAACGGATAAAAATTGGAAAGAAAAGCAAGGAGAATTAGAATTAAGATGTACTGTTGCCAGATATGAAAACCCAACAGCAAAGAAAATTATTGGAATCTCTATTGGGAGCAATTCTGACGGCGATAGCTGTTTTGATATTTGTTCTCTCTATATCCCTGAGATCGATGAAGATTTTATACGGGAAGTAATGGAAATAAAAAAGAACTAGGTTATTTTACTAATACAATTGTATCCCATAGTAAAGATTTTCGTAAATAATACATTACGTCTTCTTATTTTTTATTTACCTCATCTGCTTTCTTTATTTCTTTAATAAAATAAGCGGTACTTATGCCGGTCCTAGCATAGAAAGCGTTCGCAAAGCGCTGTGTGGTGCTAAAACCTATTTCCTCTGCAAGGGCCTTATTGGTATAATTGCGAAACATTTTGTCTTGTTTCATAAGGTTAATAATGTAATCTATTTTTAGATCATTTACATAATCGGTAAATTTTTTTCCACGGAAATGATATACTATTTTATATAAATAATTAATATTGGTATTAAAGGAAACCGCAAGTTTTGCCAGAGTTACATTTTTTTCCAAAAACTTTTTCTCCTTTTCAAATTTCTCCAGTTTTAAAAGAAGCGACGAGATAGTATCCTGGCTGATGTCTTCGATGCTGTTAGTGGGAGTTTTGTTATCTACTACTTTCGTTTCTTCATTTTTTTTCATTAACTCCATAAAGTTTTGTCTGTATTTAATCTTATTTCTTCTATAACAGTATACAATGAATGATAAAGCAATTAATAATCCGGCAACAATAGAAGCAAAAATTAAGTCATTATATTTCCTTAATTCAAGTGAATATTGAACATTTTTCATTTCCTTCAATATTTTCTGACTGTCATAATCATTGTAGATTCTACCGGTTAAATATTGATATCGATTATCAAGAATGCTATCTGCTGTAAGCATTCTTTTTATATAATAAAGCTGTTTGTTAAGGTCTTTTTTTGATTTGTAGTAATCAATTAATAACTGATAATTTTCGATTAGATCAGGACGAATGTATTTTTTGTCAACAAAAATTTTGTCGACTTTCTTAAAATAGGGTAATGCCATTTCAAACTTATCAAGCTTCCAGTAACTTTTACCTATATAAAAATATCCTACAGATTCATTGGCAAAATCCTTTGCCTCCCTAAGAGCGCTTATAACAGACTTAATTTTCTCAATTGAAGTTTGATAGTTGCCCTTGAAATATTGATTAATACCTTCCAAGTGAGTAAAATAAATGTCCATTTCATTATTGGACAACCTTTTTCCTTCTGCGAGCCCTTTTTTGTTCATTTCTGTACACAATCCATAATTTCCAATTCTATTATAACAAAGTCCAAGTGAATGGATTGAGTTTAAATATGGTCTTGGATTATTATCCTTGAAATAGCCCATACATTCTTTAAACAAGGAAATAGCCTCATTATAGAAGCCTAAATAGTATTTAATATGAGCAATATTATATTTCACTTTATGAACTAAATATTCATTGCGGGTTTGTGAAATGAATTTATTTGCAATTAAGTAATTGTCCAGAGCAGATTTATGTTGTTTCATGCCATAGTAAGCAATCCCTTTGGTTAAATAGGCAGAACCGATTAAAGCATTATCACCCGTTTGTTTCGCTGTATAAATCATACTATCTGCGTAGACCAGCTTTAAATTGTCTTTGGAGTAATGAAGATAGTTTTTATATCCGTTTATAATCTCTTCAGTATTCTCTTCGGATTTAGCTTTATAAAGAAAAGATTTTAAGTATAGAGACTGGATTTTGGAATTGTTTTGTGAATCCTCGATACGTTCAAAAAGATAGTCATAATCTTTATTTTGTATTGTATCAGGAATTGCAACTGCTGTTTTCTGGCTATAAAGATTGTATGCAAGAAAAAGATAAATTAGTAAAGAAAGTCTTTTGGTCATAATAGTAGATTATAGGTTAGGGGATACCATCTGCTTTCTTATATACTTTTACAATAAAAGACCGATATCAAAAAAAGAATCTCAAATTTAATATAAACAATTGAAAATGAGTGATTTTTGAGTGTAAAATCATGTGTGGATTTTACTAAAATCCACACATTTATTTTCTAAAACTCACAAGTGATGTGTTGTGTATAAAAAATCATGCTCCTAGATTTGCTTTGAATTCAAAAGCAAAAAATTTGGCATCGTGCTAAATAAAAGTTCTGCTGACCCGGGTGAAAAGGACTGAGAATTAATTCTCATTCACATTCAAACAATCTTAATCATGAAAAAATTATCATTATGCAGCGTTTTCTTTTGTGTGTTAGTTTCATGTTCAACGGAATCAGAAATTGAGTTATCTGATAATTCAGCTAAGATTACCAGTACATCGAAAAAATCATCAATTTTATCAGGCAATCAATTAAACCCATTTGATGCAGAAGGAAAAAAATATGATGAAGCCCTTCTTACTTATTTACAAAATAATGAAGATCCAAATACAATCGAAGAGTTGGCAATTCAAATTCAATTTATTTCTGAAGAATATGCAACTTCAAATAATAACTTGAACATCACCCCTGAGGAGGTTTCTTTAATTATGAATGATCCAACAAATAAATTATTGGAAATAATGGAAAATTCCTCTTTAAGTACACAAGCGAAGGCAGAAGTTGTAGTTTTTTTTGAAAATTTAATAGATCTTCAAGAAGAAGAATATGAGCAAATTTATAATTATATCATTTCTTATGAAACGCAGGTTCTAGCAAATACCGAGTTGAGTAGCCAAGAAAAAGAAAATATTCTGATTATTTCATCAATTTCAACCTACGCACTAGAAAGAGAATCAAAACGCAAAGATAAAGACTGGGAAACATCAGTTGGCAATAGAGTACCACGACCGTTTTTCAATTACAATCAAACACCTCTTATTTCTCTCATTGCATTACTCAATGCAATTATTTAGCACAGTCTTTTGTGATGAAATAAAGACCCATTTTTTGAAGTAAGACAGATTGTATTTATATGAGTCTTTGTTTCATCATAAAATCATCTAATTATGATGAATTTTTCACCAGTATTATAACTGCAATCCCAGAAAATACAGGCTCATTTATAATATTTTTTCTTTTCATTTAGATGGCTGTTATACTATGTTTTAAGAGTAAGATATCAGCATCATTTCCACTATTTATCAGATATTTTTTTGAACTATTCGAAACATGATCAAAGATTTAATAAATATTGAACTAAAAGACTTGCCTGTAGAAGGTTTGGATATTCACATCATTAAAAAATATGTGATTAAAACAAGTGCTGATGAATCCTTCGTTGTCAGTAATTTTTCAATCCTGCTTATAAAATCAGGCAAGTTTAAAATTCAGCTTAAAGAAATTGCACAGGAGTTAACGGCAAGAGATTTAATGATAATTCCTAAAAACTCTTATTGTACAATATTGGAAGTTCATGATAAAATGCAATTGTTTTTAATTTCATTCACATCCGATTTTGTTTTTAAAAACTCTTTAAAGAAAGAATTAGTGGAATCTTTTTATTTTTTGATTGCAAAATCTTCAATGAAAATTCAACTAGAAGAAAAGGATTTTTTAGTGTTGACCCTCATTTACAAACTTATTTATTTAGTCATCAAAGATGTAGAAAAAAATGTTTTTGATCAGGATTTGCAACGTATCAGTTTTAATTTATTTCTATATGAACTTAAACAGATATATATAAGATACAACACTAATCTAATACTGAATCTAACTAGAAAAGAAAGCCTTACAATTGAATTTCTCACCATTGTTACAATTCATTGTATTAAACACCACAGCGTGAAGTTTTATGCGGGATCTTTATTTGTTACTTCTGGATATTTAAGCAAGATAGTGAAACAAACAACAGGAAAAACCGTGAAAAGGATAATTGCAGATGCTATCATTATTGAAGCCAAGAATCTTCTTGAAGATTTGCATTTGACAATTACTATGATTGCTGAAGAATTGGAATTTAGTGATGCGTATACCTTTAGTAAATTTTTCAAAAAACATACTTCCTTTTCGCCATCTGAATATCGTTCGAATACTATCGTGAGGTTCAAGAGCCATTAGTTTTCGTTACACTAAATGTAAATTAAAACAACAGTATGATGATTAGTATATATCCCTTAGAATGGTTAGACTCTCTAATATTGTTTACTTTTAATCCAAAGAAGACTAATGTCAAAATGCTGTCAAAGAATGACTTATATCTAATATCTGAAAATGTTTTAAAAGAATCGCAGAAGGTTCAAATTCAACTTAAAAAAGAGGTTTTTTCTTTGCATAAGAAGAGGCAGATTCGTCTTTTAGTGCGCAAATATCATTCAACATTAATATTCCTACTAGACAATATAATAGAAAATCAACAACATGAGATGCTAAAATCCAGTGCAGTTTTAAAGATTGTGGATTTAATAATAAGCAGTTTAGACGAACTTCTTTCATTTGTTGAAAATCGATATTCAAATTACTTAAGTCTTGATGAAAGAGTCCCTGTAACTTACTTGATAGTTTCCAGAAAAGAACTGTTTTTAAAATTAGAGAGGCTCAAAAAAAGAAAAATAGGGGACAGTTCAAATCATCAAGTGATGGAAATTATAATTGATGTTTTTTCCAAAACAATCCAATCCAACACGGGACATAAAATTACTTATAGACAGATTTTTTATCAAAAAGAGCTTTTGAAAAGCTTAGAAATATTTGTAGAGACAAGTGGAAGTCCAAATTTTTATTCTGGTTTGCATGAAGTATTAATAGGACAAAATTTTAACTGTCTTAAATACATAAATCATTTGATTGATCAAATTTCCATTGAACTTAATTCTCAGGATGATTTGAAAGATAAGATGAATAAGCTTCTCTTTTATTATAAGGAGTTTAGTCAGTTGTTATCGAATGAGAAGGTAACGTTTGATCCGAGTCAGCAAAATATAAAATATGTATTGGAGAATTGGTTTAAACATGAGATTGCTTACTTAGAAAGAAAAATAGAGTTGTCTTTAGAATGTGAGGGGACAATCAGTGGTTTCCAAATGAATAAAGAGAACAAGATTGAATGTATTTTATCAACAGATCAAATGGCACTTATATTAAGGGCAGGAGATGAGTCTAGAATTTTGAAGGCAAAATCGATGAGCCATGTTTTTAAAACAATTGTTCCCCATCTTTCGACTTCACAAAAAAAAGATTTGTCATATAACGCTATGCGCAGCAAATCGTATGTGGCAGAAGAAAGGGATAAAGAAATTGCGATTAAAACATTGGAACGTATTATAAAACATATAAAAGAGTATTAATAACTAAATG
Source organism: Flavobacterium sp. 90 (assembly GCF_004339525.1). Taxonomy (NCBI): domain Bacteria; kingdom Pseudomonadati; phylum Bacteroidota; class Flavobacteriia; order Flavobacteriales; family Flavobacteriaceae; genus Flavobacterium; species Flavobacterium sp. 90. The sequence goes on from NZ_SMGE01000001.1 coordinate 5,365,280, forward strand.
TAAGAACATGAAAAAAGCAGTTAAAATTTTATTGGCATTAACCTTTATTTTGACAGGATGTAATAGTAAGGGCTTAGATAACAAGACAGCGGAAGATCTTATAATCCAAAAATATAAGTATCCTAAAATTGTGTATTATGATGTTTTCTGTGGCGATCCGGTACACGCGCGAAGAGCAATTGACGAAGGACTGGAAGAAAAAGGACTAGTGACTGTGGATCGAACGCAAAAGTTCAAGGACATTGGTAACCCTCTGATTCATTTTACTGATTCAGCTAAGCCTTATCTATTGGAAACTCCAGAGGAAGACAAAAAATACAATATTCAAAGGGTAAAAATCGCAGACGAGAGATTTGGCGAAATTACCAGGATTCTATCCAATACTTCAAATAAAGAGATAACCATAGTAGAGTATACCATAGTACGCGATAAAAATGACTTTGGACCATTGTGGAAAAATCTAGATAATAAAAGTAAACGAAAAGAATACTTTTATTTTACGGATGAAGGCTGGCAGATTATTGACAAGTCAGATGTAGAGCTTATGAATTTAAAAATATATTAAAATCTAGTTGCCTTATTGATTAAACTTAAAATCTCATTTATTTACAATATAATTAGCCTCTTTTTAGAGGCTTTTTTATTGATTTTACTGAAGAAATTAAGGGTACAACAGGGGTACAACAAAAGTTGTACTTGTAGAAAGTTTATTCTATTTGTTCCTTTGGTCTGTAGAATAAATCATATCAAAATTGATAAAGATTTATACATAGGAATGAAAAGGATGTTGAATGATTAAATGAAAAGGCTATGTTTACGAATATCTCATGGAGCAATTATATAATTGCCGTTAGTGTACTGTTATTGATCTGGTATCTGTTTGTTGGACTTAAATTTTATTTTTTTGAATTCAAACGGGTTATTTCTGGAGAACAAAAAATTAAATTTCCACACTTTAGAAATAAAAAGGGAAAGCAATTTATTTCCAATTCCTCAGGAGAAAACAATTTAAATGGAGTAATATCTTCATCCTATTCAGAATCATTCGACACTCTGGACGATACGAAGGAATTGTCGGACAGGCTTATAAAAGCTATTACTGAAAGTATCGAGCGAAATTTATCTAAAGAAGAGTTCGAAAATTATCTTAGATTATTGCTTTCCGAATATCCATTTGTAAAAATTTCAGCTTTACGGGAAAGTATAAATAAACTTATTGTTTCGGAATCCGAAAAATACCCAAACTTTCTTTTGACCTATCCGCAAACAGATTGTTTGTGGGATGATGCTATTTAAACATAAAGATATAGTGGAGGAATAATCCCTGTTCTCTCTGGTGCGGTATGGCTTAATGTGACAAGGAAATAGAGCTGCGGCAGCGGTATTCCTCCGCTTATTATTAAAAATAATCGAAACTTTAAATGATGTGTGATGAGAAAATGTAAAGAGGATCTAAAGTATTTTTCGAAAGAAAAAATAATATCAATTATAGCAGTAATGTTATTGCTATTTATGCACTTCAAAGGGTATGCCCAGGATGGTGTTGCCGGAATAAACGAAGCCAATCAAAAAGTGAGGAGTTACTTCGATGCAGGTACAGAACTTATGTACGCTGTTGGCGCTTTGCTCGGACTTATAGGAGCAGTTAAGGTTTACCAGAAATGGAATGCCGGTGATCCTGATACTGGAAAAGTCGCTGCTGCCTGGTTTGGGAGCTGTGTATTCTTAGTTGTGGTGGCTACTGTTATCAAATCTTTCTTTGGTGTTTAATACGACAAACCTTTGAGATGAGCAACAGTGTATATCAAATTAACAAAGGAATTAATCAATCCATAGAATTTAAGGGTTTGAAGGCTCAGTATATCTGGTATTTGGGAGGCGGTGTTGTCGGGCTTATGATTCTCTTTGCAATCCTATTTTTTATTGGAATTCCTTCTTTAATCTGTGTTGCATTTATCGGTGTCGCAGGAACCGTAATGGTTGTCAAAATTTACAAAATGAGCCGTCAGTATGGAGAGTATGGTATGATGAAAGCCATAGCCAAAAAGCAGATTCCAAAGAACGTAAAAGTTTACAGTAGAAGAATTTTTACTAAGTGATGGTTACTTACAGGACGTTAACGGTAAAATTAAGTAGTGATGGAGAAAGTGATAGATAATGTTTTGCCAATTATGGACGTTCAGCATGACTGTATCTTGTCCAAACAGGGAGATGTAACAGTAGTTTTTAAAGCAGAACTTCCGGAGATTTTTACTTTATCGGATCAGGAATATGAGGCATTCCACCAGAGTTGGATAAAAGCGATTAAAATACTTCCTAAGTTTTGTGTATTCCATAAACAGGACTGGTTTTTGGAGAGCCAGTATAAAGCGAATTTTACAAGCGATGATAGCAGTTTTCTAACTAGAAGCAGTGAGCGATTTTTTAATGAAAGACCATTTTTAGATCATTCCTGTTATATCATGATTACTAAAAAACCTGCAGGAAGAAAAAACTCGAGTTCTTTGTTTTCAAATTTGATTAGGAGTTCAATAGCTCCTGAAGAAACAGTAAAAACTCAGTTGCTGCAGGATTTCATTGACAGTACAGGCCAGTTTAAGAGAATTATGGAAGACAGCGGTTTTGTAAAACTTACCCGCTTACCAAACGATAAGCTTAAAAGCCAAAGTAGAAGTATTGGACTTGTGGAGAAATATTGTTTTTTATCTGAAAATGAAAATTCATTTGTCTACAAGGATATTAAATTCAGTGAAGGACTGGAGGTAGGAGACAAGCACTGCCAATTGTTTACTTTGGGGGATGCGGCTGATCTTCCTGCCCTTTGCGGGTCAAGGATAAACTACGATAGATATTCCACCGATAAAACAAAATTCAGTGTAGGATTTGCTTCGACGCTAGGACAATTATTATCCTGCAATCATATATATAACCAGTATATCTTTATTGAAGACGCGCAGAAGATTATTCAGAAACTGGAAAGTAAAAGACTGCGCTTACAATCATTATCTGCTTACAGTAGGGAGAATCTAATAGCCAGAGATGCTACAAACGATTTTTTAAATGAGGCCATTTCTCAGCAGAGACTTCCGGTTAAAGCGCATTTTAATGTATTGGCTTGGACTTCAGACCTTGAGGAATTAAAGGATATCAAGAACAAAGTTTCATCGGCGTTGGCTCAGATGGATACTGCTGCTAAGCAGGAAACTGTTGGAGCACCTCAAATATATTGGGCAGGGATGCCGGGGAATGCAGCAGATTTTCCAATGAATGACACTTTTGATACGTTCACAGAACAGGCAGTATGTTTTTTAAATATGGAAACAGGTTACAGATCCTCACTAAGCCCCATGGGAATTAGACTAGGGGATAGGCTGACAGGAAAACCTGTTCATGTAGATATCAGCGATGAGCCTGTGAAGATGGGAATTTGTACCAATCGTAATAAATTCATACTGGGACCATCTGGAAGCGGAAAGTCCTTTTTTACTAATCATATGGTAAGAAGCTATTATGAGCAAGGGACACATATTGTACTTGTAGATGTGGGGCACAGTTATAAAGGGCTATGTGATATGGTTGGAGGATACTATTTTACCTATGATGAAAAGAATCCCATCAGGTTTAATCCTTTTTACATCAGTGAAGGTGACAGTCTGGATACTGAGAAAAAAGAAAGTATTAAAACATTGCTTTTAGCACTTTGGAAAAAAGACGATGAAACTTTTAATAGAAGCGAATATGTGGCGCTTTCAAATTCATTGCAGTTATACTACGAGAAACTCGAAATAAATAAAGATATTTTTCCTTGTTTCAATACATTTTACGAATTTTTAAAGGATGACTTTGTTCCCATATTGGAAAGTGATAAGGTCAAGGATAAAGATTTTGATGTTAATAATTTTCTCTATGTACTTCGACCATATTATAAGAATGGAGAGTTTGATTACCTGCTGAATGCTACGGAAAATCTGGAACTTTTAAAAGAACGTTTTATTGTTTTTGAACTAGATAACATCAAGGATCACCCAATACTTTTCCCTGTTGTGACGATCATCATCATGGAAGTTTTTATCAGCAAAATGAGAAAGCTTAAAGGTATCCGCAAAATGATATTAATAGAAGAGGCCTGGAAAGCTATAGCCAGAGAAGGAATGGCCGAATATATCAAGTATTTGTTCAAGACCGTGAGGAAGTTCTTTGGAGAGGCAATTGTGGTAACCCAGGAAGTTGAAGATATTATCTCGTCACCAGTTGTAAAACAAGCTATAATCAATAACAGCGACTGTAAGATCCTGCTTGATCAAAGCAAATATCAAAATAAATTTAATCAGATTCAGGAACTGCTGGGACTTACAGAAAAGGAAAAAGCTTTGGTACTATCGGTAAATAAGTCGAATGATCCAGATAAAAAGTATAAGGAAGTATTTATATCATTAGGAGGGATGCTATCCAAAGTGTATCGAACGGAAGTTTCGCTTGAGGAGTATCTGGCATATACTACAGAAGAAAGTGAGAAAGTAAAAGTGAACACATACGCCAAAAAGTATGACGGTGATATAAAGAAAGGTATTGCTGCTCTGGCATTTGATATTAGAAATGGAACTTAAATGAAAAGGAAAAATGAAAACGAAAATGAAATTACTGACCTGTGTGATTTGCTTTTTACTCGTAAGCACACCTGTCAAACCAGCTGAAGCTACTACTGTTGCTATTCCAATATTAGAAATTGTAAAAGCGGTTACCAAAAAAGTAATTAAAGCTATTGATCTTGGAATTCAAAGACTCCAGAATAAAACAATCTGGCTTCAAAATGCGCAAAAACAGGTTGAAAATGTGTTGTCAAAATTAAAGCTTGATGAGATTTCAGATTGGACAAAAAAACAGCGAGATCTCTATAAAGGTTATTACGATGAACTACAGAAAGTGAAATCCATTATAAGCTATTATCAGCGAATAAAAGAGATTACCAATAAGCAGAAAAAATTGATAGAGGAGTACGAAAGAGCTTGGAATTTGTTTAAGCAGGACAGCCATTTTAATGATGCTGAACTGGAATACATGGAAAAAGTTTACACTGGAATTTTGGAGGAGAGTATGAAAAACATTGATCAGATTTTCTCCATCCTTGAATCTTTTACAACCCAGATGAGCGATTTGAAAAGGCTTGAAATCATAAACAATGCTGCTGACCAGATAGATGACAATTACGATGATCTGACGCTTTTTAACCAGCAGAATATTCTTCTGAGCCTGCAGAGAGCCAAAACGGCAAACGATGTAAACAAAGTCAAACAATTTTACGGAATTCCGTAAACAATATAAAAAAAATGAAAAAGATACTGTTAGTACTCTGTATTATAGGAGTGTGTTCCCAGGAACTGCAAGCTCAAGCCAAGCAGAGAAAGATGCTGCTATTGCAGATAGCTGCACTGCAGACTTATATTGGCTATGCTAAAAAGGGATATACTGTTGTGAAAAATGGACTGAATTTTATTAGCGATGTAAAGAAGGGTGAGGTCAATCTTCATGGTAATTATTTTACTTCTCTGAAGAAAGTGAATCCAAAAGTGAAAAATTATGTCAAAGTCGCCGAGATTATTTCCCTGCAGATTAAAATTATAAAAATTCATAAAAAAGCCTTTGAACTTCTGGGACATAATGATTTGTTTCATGGGGATGAACTCGATTATATAGAAAGAACTTTTGAAAAGCTGATTGATAATTGCAATGAAACGTTGGATCAGCTCTTAGTTATTACAACTGATATCAAACTTGAAATGACAGATGATCAGAGAATAGAACGCATTGATGCCTTGCATAAAACGATGACAGACGATTATTGTTTCTGTGAAAATTTTAGCCGAGAAATAAAAGTGTTGTCATTGTCAAAAGCTAAAGAGAAAAATGATGTTAAACAGAGTCAGGTTTTACTTGGCTTATAAAGTAATTAGCCATGAAAAAGTTCGCATTAATTTTTGTATTGACTCTATTTTTATGTACCTCTTTTAAAACACAGGCACAGTCTCAGGAAATTCAGCAGCTCATTTTAAATATCGAAAAACTTTCTCAGTTTAAGAAGATTTTGAGTGATATGAAAAAAGGCTATGAAATTTTAAACGGTGGTTATAAAACGGTTAAAGATTTGTCCCAGGGGAATTTTTCTCTTCATAAAACTTTTCTTGATGCGCTGATGGAGGTTAGTCCGGTGGTTAAGAATTACAAAAGAGTCGGAGATATTGTAAACTACCAGCTGCTACTTATAAAGGAAAGTAAAAAGGCTGTTAACCGTTTTAATAAAAGCGGAAGTTTTACAGCTCAGGAAATTAACTATTTTGAAAAAATATATTCCAATCTGTCAAAACAGAGCCTCAGAAATCTTGATGAGCTCACGACAATAGTTACAGCTGACAAACTAAGAATGTCAGACGATGAAAGATTGGAGGCTATTGATAAAATATACCTCGACATGCAGGAGAAAGTACTATTTCTAAAAGCTTTCAATTCTTCTTCGAACGTCTTGGCACTGCAGCGTACTAAGGAAAAAAATGATGCAATTATAGTGCGTGATAACTACGATCTAAAAAACTAATTCTTGTCCATATGAAAAATGTAAATAAGATGGCTGCTTTTGCAGCTGTGGCAATACTTATGCCTTTTTCAATTCAGGCTCAGGGTATTGGAGGTGAGATAGGAAGCCTTCATGGCGTGTTGGAAAAACTTTATGATGAGATGATGCCTTTGTGCAGTAATCTAATAGGTGTCGGGCAAGGCATAGCCGGATTTGCAACGATTTGGTATATAGCCTCAAGGGTCTGGCGCCATATTGCTAATGCGGAACCGATTGATTTCTATCCGCTTTTCAGACCCTTTGTGATTGGATTCTGTATCATGATTTTTCCATCAGTGCTTTATTTGATCAATGGAGTTATGAAACCAACAGTTACAGCTACAGGTGCTATGGTGGAGGGATCCAACAAAGCAATAGAGGTACTTCTAAAAGAGAAAGAAAAAGCAGTGAAAGAAAGCGATCCATGGAAAATGTATGTTGGTGTTTTGGGAACGGGTGACCGCGATAGATGGTACAAATATACGCACAGTGATTCGAACCCCGCAGATGAAGGTATGTTGGAAGGAATCGGCAATGATGTAAAGTTTGCAATGGAAAAGGCTTCGTATAGTTTTAGAAATTCTGTCAAGGAATGGGTGAGTGAAGTTCTGAGAATTCTTTTCGAGGCCTCTTCATTGTGTATTGATACGCTACGGACTTTCCAACTGGTAGTGCTGTCTATTTTAGGTCCGCTCGTTTTTGGAATTGCAGTATTTGACGGATTCCAGCATACGCTGACCGTGTGGTTGGCAAGATATATCAATATCTATTTATGGCTTCCGGTTGCCAATATTTTTGGAAGTATTATTGGTAAAATTCAAGAACAGATGCTCAAATTGGATATATCTCAAATCAATACATCGGGAGACACTTTTTTCAGCAGGACTGATATGGGCTACCTCATTTTTATGATCATAGGTATTGTCGGATATTTTACCGTACCCTCTGTAGCGAATTACATTGTACATGCTGGTGGTGGAGGAGCCCTTGGACAGAAAGTGACTAGTATTTTTGGAAATACTACTTCTTCATTAATTACAAGAACATCGAGTGGAGTGGGAATGGTGATGGATTCTATGGGAAATGCTTCAGGGAAAATGTCACAAAGTATGTCCTCTTCTTCTGCATCATCACCCTATTTCGAAGAGAAGGGGAACTATATGAGCGACAAACTCAAGGGGAATTCTAAATAATTTAAATCACAAGTGATCATGTTTTCCAAAATGAAAAATATAGACACAGCGTTTCGCTATGTTAGGAGATTTACTATGCTTGTAATTGTCGGCTGTATTATTATCTGCTGTTACACACTTTACAAAAGCTTTACGGCAGTTACTCTGATGCAGGACAGGGTTTACATTTTAGTAAATGGTAAAGCCTTAGAAGCCTATTCCTCAGATAGAAAAGATAATGTACCTGTTGAAGCAAAGGATCATGTGAAAACATTTCACCAATTTTTTTTCACCCTTGACCCTGATGATAAAGTTATTAAGACCAATGTGACCAAGGCGCTTTATCTGGCGGATGATACGGCGAAAAGAGTGTATGATGATCTAAAAGAGAATGGCTATTACTCAGGTATTATCTCTGGGAATATCAGTCAGACCATTTCAATTGACAGTATCAATATTGATACTAATATATATCCCTATCATTTTAAATGCTATGCGAAGCAAAATATCATAAGAACCACCAGTATTTTAAATCGAAACCTAATTACTGAAGGTTTTCTGAGAAATGTATCAAGAAGTGATAATAACCCACATGGGTTTTTAATAGAACGGTGGAATACTATTGAAAATAAGGATTTGGGAGTTGAAAACAGGAAATGATGAAGCTATTTAAAAAAAATAAAGAGATTCGAATAAATCCGAAGTATTATCTGTTGATACAGGATAAGTGGGTAAAAAAAATGAACACTTTAACTTCAGATTTGTCAAAGCAAAGTCTTCTCATTTATCTGATACTATTTGTAATTATAACCGGAAGTATCAGCATTTATAACATATACAGAGGTCTTTATTGTAAAGACTATAAGCAGACAGATATTGGAATTAGAATTAATTCAGAACATTTAATTGTAGCAAAACCTTCACTAAACATAACAGTGTTACCAAAAATAGAATTTGAAAACATTTCCAACTTTAGTTTGTTTATAGACAGTCTTAAACACACGAAGGAAGGAAAGAAAATCTATGACAGCATCACGAATTGCAGGCCGGGTCTTTTGGATAGTATAGTATTTATTAAAAATTATTATAAAACGAATTTTAAAAAATAAACACATGGAAAAGAAAAAAATGACAATCAAAGAACTTAAGCAGCGTAGAATGCTACTGGTTCTTCCAATCTTAACGCTCCCATTTATAACAATATTGTTTTGGACATTGGGAGGAGGTAAAGACACTACGAATGTTAATATTAAAGAGGATAAAAGAGGTTTTAATATCGTTCTTCCTGATCCTAAATTTAAGGAAGATTCGACGCTGGATAAAATGAGCTATTATGATCAGGCAGCAATTGATTCTCTAAAACTGCAGGAGCAAATCAAAAAAGATCCAAATTACTCAATTACTGGATTTTCTCATGATTCTCTTTTGGTTTCAAACGAATTAGAAATAGATCCTGTAATGCTTAAAAAAGGAAAAACGGCTTTAAATACAAGTTCTTTTAGAGGAGAGACTGAACAGAAAATGTATCAAAAATTAGAAGCGCTTCAAAAGGCAATTGCTGAGCCCCCAAAATCTATAGACCCCGACCAAGACATGAGAGAATTTGAATATAAAAATTCTAGAGGTACTGCATCGGAAGAGATGAAAAATTTAGAGCAGATGATGTCTGCTATGAATGCACCTTCAGAGCCGGATCCCGAACTCAAACAGCTGGGAGGAATGCTGGAGAATATTCTGGACATTCAACATCCTGAGCGTGTACAGGAAAGATTAAGACAAACCTCAAAAAGTCAAAAGGGAAAAGTATTTGCTGTCAATAAAAAGGTGGAGGACAAGCATATTAGCTCACTGCAGGGGACAGGTATAAATCAGCCAGGGACAGCAATAGCTAATTCTTTTTATTCTTTAGATGAAACCGCTGTAAATGATGAGATTCAAAATGCATTGGAAGCAGTGGTTCATGAAACGCAGTCTATTATAAATGGCTCCATAGTAAAACTCAGATTAACGAGTGATGTTTTTATTAATGGGATTATGATTCCGAGAAACAGTTTTGTTTTTGGAATTGCCTCTTTAAAAGGAGAGCGACTGGAAGTTAAGATCAGCACTATAAAATTTAAGAATTCGATTTTTCCTGTTGAACTTTCTGTTTACGATATGGATGGCATAGATGGCATTTATATTCCGGGAGCTATAAACAGAGATGTTGCAAAAGCTTCAGCAGATCGTTCCATGCAGAGCATTGGTATTGAAGGCCTAAATGATTCATGGGGAGCACAGGCGGCAACAATGGGTGTTGAAGCTGCTAAAACCCTTTTAAGTAAAAAGGTAAAATTAATTAAGGTGGTTATAAAAGCAGGTTATCAGGTGCTGCTCTATGATGAGAAAGAAAAAAATGCCAAATAACAAACAATTAAATATTCGAAAGATGAAAAATATTAAATCATGGTTTACCATTGGAATTTTGATCATTAGTATTGCAGGTTCTGCTCAGGAGAACCAAATTATTAAAGATAATAATGTACAGTTAAGTTACTCTAAAACTACAAGCATTCTATTTCCTTATGCTGTCAAAAGTGTAGATCGCGGAAGTCAAGATGTTTTGGTTCAAAAAGCAAAGGGTGTAGAAAATATTTTGCTATTAAAGGCGGGCAGACAAAACTTTGCGCAGACTAACCTGACAGTTATTACTGCCGATGGAAAGTTGTACGGCTTCGTTTTGAATTTTGATGAGCAGTGTCCCACTTTGAATTTAACGGCAGAACTCAGTCCCAATTCTGATAAAGATGTGCTTTTTTCTTCGGAGAATGAGAACCTGAAAGAAGTGCAACAGTATTCCCAATTGGCCTTGTCAAAGAAGAAAAAGGTGTCTGGACTCGTTACAAGCAAATTTTCTATACAGCTCAGGTTAAACGGGATATTCATACATCAGGACGTGATATATTTCAGGGTACTGCTGGGCAATAATTCCCGAATTAATTATGATATAGACCAGCTTCGTTTTTTCATTAGGGATCAAAAGAAATCCAAACGTACAGCTTCTCAGGAACTGGAAATACTGCCGATTTATGCAACTTCTAATATTTCTAAAATTTCGGATCATTCGCAGTTAACTCTTGTTTTTGCAATACCGAAATTCACTATTCCAGAAAAGAAACTTTTTACACTGCAGTTAATCGAGAAAAACGGTGGAAGACATGTTGAATTAAATGTAAAAAACAGTGATCTGATTAATTTGGAAATACTGTCAAACTTATAATCTAATACTAATTTAAAATTAAAGATCATGAACGAGAAAAATGTAGAATACTTGAAAGATCAGTTAAAATATACTGGATTTGGCGATGCAATGGAAAATGCACTAGTAGAGAATATCCAAAAAGGAAGCCCTGAATTTAAATTGGACCATGAAACCAAATATGGAACTGATACTGTTTTAACTTCATTAAATTTCAAGAAGTCAGAGCAAAGTGATATGTACTTTTTTAATTCCTATGATATGGATATACAAAAGGAAGGAAAGCCAGTTGAATTTTCGCAGACATTTTATATTAATAGGGATAATAATATAACAGCGAAGGAAGCTTATAACTTAATGGAGGGGAGAGCAGTTAATAAGGACCTTAAAAATAAAGAAGGAGAAGTATACAACGCTTGGGTCAAAATAAATTTTACAGAATCGGACGATAAAGGAAATTTCAAACTCAATCATTACCATCAAAACTATGGATATAATCTAGAGGTAAGCCTAGCCAAACATCCCATTAAAGAACTGCAAAATACTGAATACAAAGAGAACTTACTGGCTTCTCTCAAAAAGGGTAATGTACAGTCGGTTACTTTCGTTGTTAACGGAGCTGAAAAAAAGCAATTTGTAGAAGCTAATCCTCATTTTAAAACTATCAATGTTTATGATGTAAACATGCAGAGAATTAACACCCGCGAGAGTAACAATGAGAAACAAAGCCAGTCTGAAGGTAAATCTTCTCAGAAAGATGTGAAGCAGAAGCAGGATAATGATAGCGAGCCTTCTCAAACTGAGGATAAGACTAAAACAAAAAAAAAGAAACAATCTAATCCTTTATAATCAGATTAAAAATATTTAAATTTTGAACCATGAGTGATCAACTTCCTGTTAACAGAGTAGAGATAGATTTGGCTCATTGGCAATCTAAAGAAGCACGTTTAAGTAAATTATTTTCTGCAAGTCTTTCAATAAAAAACACGTTACTGAAAGAGAAATTAAATAATTACAATAAAATATTAATCAAGTATAAAGGGACGAAGAGTACGGATGAGCTTTTTACATTGCGAATATTAGAGAATGAACGAAAAAGGATAGCGAAAGAACTTTACCCTAATTTATTAAATCAGCTTATCCGTACTTTCTTTAATTCACTAGTGGTTGAACCTCTTAAAACGAAGAACTATCTTAAAGACGAACAAAAGAATAATGAGGCTTTATATGACCAATTACGAAAAAATGGTTTTCCAGATCTCTACAATAAAGTTGAAATTCTGATAAGGCAAGGGCATATGCAATTTGCATTACCTGTTTCTCAATATATTAATGAAAAGGAAAGAATTGATTATGATCTGAATTTTTCAAAGAATGAAGATGGATATTATCAATTTGAAGGATACAAAGCAACTTTAGAAAATGAGTTGAAACCTAATGAAAATAGGAAGCATTATTTTAAAAATGACGAACTAAATAGTTTCAATGTAGAGCAGTCTTATAATTTATTATCAGGAAGAGCAATTCAAAAAGAAAATATTTGGGTACAGTTTGATTTAAATGATAAAGATTCAAATGATTGTTACAGATTAAAAGAATTCCATTCAGCATATGGTTATAGCATCGAAAAGGAAATCAAAAAACTTCCGTTAAAAGAGCTGCGTAATAGAACAGAAACAGTTAAATTAATGGATGCTTTAAAACAAGGTTCTCGTCAGTGTGTAACTTTTCTTAAAAATAGAACTGAAAATAAATTTTATATTGATGCAAATCCTCAATTTAAGTCAATAAACATCTATGATGAGAATTTTAAAAAGTTGACTTTAAACAGCGCACTAGGAGTTAAAACACTAAAAGTAGTTAATCAGCAGTTAAAAAATGATGGTCAAATAAAGAACAAAATTACTAGTCAGCGAAACATGCGTTTAAGTCAGTAAATATAGAATGTAATGGAAAATCTAAAACCCTTATCAGATTTCTTTTTAGCCATTGAGAATGATTTTCGAATTAGTACAACGCATATTGCTATGTACATGGCATTATTGCATTACCGAGCAGATAAGGGTTTTATTAATCCCATACAGGTATTTAGACGTGACCTCACCCCAATCGCCAAAATTTCTTCACTTTATACCTATCATAAGTGCATTCAGGAATTAAGCGATTACGGTTATATTAAATACGAACCTTCATTTAAAAAAACTCAAGGGAGCAAGGTTTATTTTGTAGATTAAAATCTAAGTCAAGTAACATTTTAATATTTTGAATTATGAGACATTTTACATTTGATCAATTACCGGAAGCAGTATCTCAATTATATGAAAAACTGGATAACATTGAAAAATTTCTGGAGCACTTGTCTAATGAATCTATTCATAAAGAGGAGCTTATGACTATTTCAGCCGCTTCTAAAATGCTAAATCTTTCCGTTTCTACAATTTACAGTAAGGTCTGTCGTAGAGAAATACCAGTTAACAAACAGGGTAAACAATTATACTTTTATAAATCGGAACTCCAGGAATGGATAAAATCAGGTAGGGTAAAGACAAGTCTTGAAATTGCAAAAGAAGTAAAATTCAATCCTCATTCAAGATTAAGTCCCTAGCTTCTTTACTTGTTCGATTGTTAATAATTTATACCTCCAGCGTTATCTTTTTGTAAAATCAAAATCATTTAATTTCTATATTTGATAACTAATACTACAGGTTTTAATTTAAAAATATTTACTATGGATAAAGCTATAAAACTAAAGGTTCGTAAGGAATTAGATGCTAAACAACAGCTGAATATCATTAAATTAAAAGGCAGTCTGATTTCTAAGGGCTACACTGAAATTATACATATCCTGGATCAGGATGAAGAATTTCATATTAATTCTTTTGAAACTCCATCAGAAACCAATAATGAAGTACAGGAATATATTAGAGCCTTTATTGACAAAGAAAATCTAGCCGATACGATTACACTTTTCAGATAAAAAGAGCGTTTTAAATTAAAATTCTTAATAGAGACTTATTCTATCAGAAGCTTCTCTTTTTCTTTCATCAACTATTTTGGTATAAATCTGAGTGGTATGTACATTTTTATGACCAAGCATTTTAGACAGAGTATAGATATCTGTACCGGAATATAATTGCAGAGTGGCATAAGTATGTCTAAAGCAATGAAAGGTAATGTGTTTTGAAATTCCGGCTTCTTTAATCCAGTTAGGAATGGTACGGTCAAAGTCCCACTTTTTTAAATCTTTAAATACTAATTGAGCTCCTTTATGAGGTTCCCCAAGAAGCTCATATGCTTGTTTAGTTATCGGAAGTGTTTCTTGCCCATTGGTCTTTTTTTGCTCAAATCGGATATAAAAGCCGTCTTCTTCAATAAATTGTATTTCGGACCATTGCAGTTTAGATATGTCTGAGTATCTGAGTCCTGTTAGTATTGAAAACAGACTTACTGTTTTTACAGTTGGATTTTCGCAGTCAGTATTAAAAAGTTTTCTGGCTTCTTCAATAGTCAGAAAGTTTTTTTGTGATTCTTTTTCAGGAATACCAGGGATAGCAGCATTAATATCAGATCTTAATTTCCCTTCTTGATATGCTTTTTTTAAGGTTGCTTTGACTTTATTGAAATAACTTAGTGCCGAATTATTAGATAATTTTTTCCCATGATTTCTTTTACTTTGTGTTTTAAGCAGGTACGATCTATATTCTTCTATGAGTTGTATTGTAATTTTAGAAAATGTAATATCATTGTTATTTAAGAAATCTGAAAAATATCCAATTGAGATGATCCAAATCTGATAATTTCCACCTTCTCTTTTCTCTGCTTCATTTTTAAAATAGTCAAGAAAAGATTCTGCAGCTATCTCCTGAAGCAACAGCTGTTCTTTTTCAAACTCACTATAAATATTATCTTTATTTAGCTCAGTCTGCCTTCTGATTTTTATAAGTTCAGCAATTCGTAGTGATTCCTCATTTGACATTTTTTCAACTACACTTTTTGGCTTATCATACAAGTAAAGTTTTAAAAATTCGCGTCTAGTAAACTGATTAGTCTGAGCATGTTTAATAGGAGGATAGAAATCCAGATATAGGCACTGTCTGCCTTTTGAGACAGCCTTTTTTCTAAGTGTTATATTAATTTTTGGCGCCATAATAGTTACTTTTTAAATATTGTTTCAATATCTGCTTTGGTAACATAAGTAAATTTACCCTTGGTAAATTTGTGAATATTATTTCGCTTGATGATATTATAAAGTGCTCCGCTTGAAATATTAAATTTCTGCTGAATCTCTGTTATGGTATAACAGTCTGATATTTCAGCATTCTTTTTCTTTTCTTTAGGACGCATCACAATTTCATAATTAGGTTCAATGATCTGAAATAAGGCATCCAATTCAGATCTCTTAATTACTGTCATTCGTTGAGAAAAATTATAAGCAATAATTTTGTTCTCGTTAATTAAGCGGTAAATAGTCTTTGGTGCAAAACCAAGTAGTAAAGCCACCTCTTTTACAGTTAAAAATTCTTTGTCTTTAAGTTCAAGAATAGGTTTGCTTTTTATAGTTGTCGTTTCAAGATTACTACTGGCTATTTTCTGTTGCCTGGTTCTTCTTTTGTACGCTTTACTGCTGCATGTTAAAGAGCAAAATTTTGTCTTTGTTGTTTTTGCTGTAAATTCATTTTCGCAAAATTGGCAGATTCTGGTAACTTGTATATTTGAGCTCATCTATTTTATAATTTGCCCCAATATTTTCTCAATAAGAGTACTTAAGTATCTTTAAGCAAACTTAAGGGACATAATTTGTCCAAATTTCAAATTGATTGTAACGAATTGATTTTGAGGTACAATTGAGGTACAAAAATATGCAAAAAATAGTATTTCTTCCAAATAGAAAACGACATAAAAAAATGCTATAATGTTTATTTATAGCATTTTAACGTTTTGTTTAGTAGTGTGTTTTGTGTTGTTTTACTGCCTTATTTTCCGATACAGAAATTAGCAAAAATATTCCCCAATAATTCGTCATTAGAAACCTGACCAGTAATAAGGCCAAATTGATATAAAGCTTCACGAATATCAAGAGCAATTAAATCGCTTGAAAGATTTGTTTCCAAACCGTATTTTACCTTTTGTATTTCGTCTAATGCTTTAAGTAAAGAATCATAATGTCTTGTATTTGTTACGATAGTTTCGTTGTTACGAAGAGCGCCGGTATTTACAAAAGAAAGTAATTCATTCTTTAAATCATCAACACCAATTTTCTCTTTAGCAGAAATTAATAAAAGTTTTGCGTTTAAGTTTTCAAGCTTAGAAGTGATGTTTAAAACTTCATCAGCAGACAAAATATCTTTTTTATTGACTACAATTACCAAAGGTTTTAATGGATATTTATTTTTGATTTGTTCAATTTCAGAAACAAACTCAGAACTTGAAATCTGAAATTTTAAACCATCAAACAAATAAATAACAACCTGTGCCTGATCTATTTTTTCGAAAGTTTTTTTGATTCCGATGCTCTCTACAACGTCTTTAGTTTCACGAATTCCAGCCGTATCAATAAATCTAAAACCAATTCCGCCAATCACTAATTCATCTTCAATAGTATCACGAGTTGTTCCGGCAATGTCAGATACAATGGCGCGTTCTTCGTTTAATAAAGCATTCAATAAAGTCGATTTTCCAACATTTGGTTCCCCAACAATCGCAACTGGAATTCCGTTTTTAATCACATTTCCAACTGCAAACGAATCAATTAAACGCTTTAGAACGAATTCAATTCTGTTCAATAATTCATGAAATTGAGTTCTGTCGGCAAATTCTACATCTTCTTCTGCAAAATCTAATTCCAATTCGATTAACGAAGCAAAATTCAAAAGTTCTTCACGCAGTTTTGCGATTTCGTTACTAAAACCACCACGCATTTGCTGCATCGCAATTTGGTGTGAAGCTTCATTATCTGACGAAATCAAATCTGCAACAGCTTCTGCTTGTGATAAATCCAACTTCCCGTTAAGGAAAGCTCTAAGCGTAAATTCACCCGCATCAGCCATTCTACAGCCTTTTCTCAATAATAACTGAATAATTTGCTGCTGAATATAAGTTGAACCGTGACAAGATATTTCGATGGTATTTTCGCCAGTATAAGAATTAGGTCCTTTAAAAACAGAAACCAAAACTTCATCAAGAGTTTTTGAATCATCGACAATATGACCCAAATGCAAAGTATGTGTTTTTTGCTGCGTTAAGTCTTTGTTCTTTATAGATTTAAAAACCGAATTTCCGATGGTAATAGCGTCAGAACCCGAAATACGAATGATAGCAATAGCTCCAGCTCCGGATGGAGTAGCCAATGCAACTATAGAATCTTGATTTATCATGCTGCAAAGGTATAAAAAAGCGATAAAGATAGCAACCAGGAACTGATGCTGAAAATGAGTTTTTTAAACCAAATAAAACGCATTTTTAACAGAATATTAAATGTTAAAATACTGATAATTATCAGGTTGTTTTGTTTTTAGAATGATTAAATTTGAGAAACAAACCACTTAATCTCAGTCAAAATGAAAAAGATATTATTTCCAACAGATTTTTCCGAAGCAGCCACAAATGCTTTTGTTCATGCTTTAGAATTTGCCAAAATTGTTAATGCAGAACTTATTTTGTTGCATACTTTTGAGATTCCGGTTTATGATAGCCAGTTTTTTCCTGAAAATTATGCCTCGATTTATAGTTCTATAGAATTAGCAAAATTTGAAATGTTTAAGGATGAAATTCCTAAACTTAGAGCTATCGCCACAGAACGAAAATTGGACGACATCGTAATAAAACATCGTTTAATGGATGGTGATTTAATCTATAATTTAAAGAATGCTGTCGAAGAAGATAAAATCGATTTTGTAATAATGGGAACTTCCGGAGTTACGGATTGGACAAAATTCTTTCTGGGATCAAATACAAGCTCTGTAATTTCAGAAGTAAAAGTTCCGGTTCTATGTA
Source organism: Flavobacterium sp. 90 (assembly GCF_004339525.1). Classification (NCBI taxonomy): domain Bacteria; kingdom Pseudomonadati; phylum Bacteroidota; class Flavobacteriia; order Flavobacteriales; family Flavobacteriaceae; genus Flavobacterium; species Flavobacterium sp. 90. The sequence goes on from NZ_SMGE01000001.1 coordinate 5,383,290, forward strand.
TTCCTGCTGATGCTAAATTCAAGAAAATTAAAACAATTGCCTTCACAACGCGCTATCGTGAAAAAGATAAAACAGAGTTGAGAAAAGTTCTTGAAATTGCAAATAAAACAAAAGCAAAAGTAAAAAGTTTATACGTTAGAACTTCTAATTCAGATGTTTCAGATGCAACAATTAAAGAATGGGAAAAAGAATTTGCAAATGATAATGTCGAATTTCTAGTTTTACCAAGTGACGAAGTAAAAGAGACAATTCTTGATTTCATACTCTACAAAGATGTTGATGTTTTGACGACAATAACTCACAAAAGATCTTTCTTCGAAAGTATATTTGAATCTAGTTTTTCTAAGAAAATTACAAAAGAAGTTTCTATTCCGGTTTTGGTAATGCATGAAACCTAAAATCTAATACCTATTGATGGTGTTTTGTAAGCGTAAAACCTATATTTGTATTTCATTAAAATATAAAAATGGAAGCATACAATAATAAAGTTGAACACTATACTACACTTTTTCATAAAATCAACAAAAGATACAATAGCATAAGTATTCTGCGTCTTTTAACCGTTTTTCTTTGTTTGTTTATGTTGTTTTATTACATAAAAACCAATGAAATTCTTTACGTAGTTCTTGCTTTTCTATCTTTTGTTGGTTTTATTTTTTTAATGAGAGTTCATTCAAAATTATCTTTCCAGAAAGAACTTACTTCTGCAATTTTAAAAATCAATAAAAATGAGATTACGTATTTAAAAAGAGAGAAAATCCCTTTTGAAAACGGAATTGAATTCAATGATTTTCATCATCCTTATGCTTACGATTTAGATATTTTTGGAGATCATTCTTTATTTCAGAATATAAACAGAACAGCAACTTTTATCGGAAAAAAAACATTAGCAAATCAATTATTGAAGTTGTTACCTAATGAAACAATTCTTGAAAATCAGGAAGCAATTAACGAGTTAAAATCTAAAATTGACTGGCGTCAGGATTTCCTGGCTTTGGCGACTGTCAGTAATGACAGTAAAAACTCATATGATTCTTTAATTCATTGGAATTCATTTAAAAATAATTATTTACCTAAAGTATTAGTAGCACTTTCAATTATTCTCCCAACATTGTTTTTTGGGTTTTTAGTAGCTTATTATATAACTTCAAAAATGATTTTGTTATCCTATGTGACTTATATTTTTATAGCCAACATGATCGTATTAGGACAATCCTTTAAGAGAATACAATCGGAAATTGCAAAGGCTGATAATATTGATAAAATCATTAAACAATATAGTTTATTGGTTAAGAAAATTGAAAATGAAACTTTTCAATCCAAGAAATTAATCGATTTACAACAGCAACTTATTTTTAAAAAGGATACGGCAAGTAAACATTTAAATGATCTTTCGGAGTTATTTTCAAGAATGGACACGATTAATAATTTTGTAACTGCAATTGTATTCAATGGTACATTTTTATTTAATCTTCACGTTTTAAAAGCATTATTAAAATGGAAAGAAAACTATTCGACAGAACTTGAAAAATGGATTGAAATTATTGGAGAATTTGAAGCTTTAAATAGTTATGCAAACCTGGCGTATAATAATCAGGATTTTGTTTTCCCGGAAATCAATTCAGAATGTAAAATTGGATTTTCAGATTTAAGTCATCCGTTGTTAAATCCGGCGACTAGAGTAGGGAATGATACTCATTTTTATCCGGAATCGTTTATGATTCTTACAGGTTCTAATATGTCGGGTAAAAGTACTTTTTTAAGAAGTTTAGGAATCAATATGGTTTTAGGTGGAGTAGGTTCAGTTGTTTGTGCTTCAAAAGCTAACATTCATCCACTTCCAGTTTTAGTTTCAATGCGTTTATCGGACTCCTTAGCAGATAGCGAATCATATTTCTTTGCCGAAATTAAGCGCTTAAAGCAAATTATGGACGCCTTAGAAGATCAACCTGCGTTCGTTTTATTAGACGAAATTTTAAGAGGAACAAACTCTGACGACAAAAGAAATGGAACAATTGAAGTTGTGAAAAAGATCATTGCAAAAAAAGCCATCGGAGCAATCGCAACGCACGATATAGAAGTGTGTTTGACAACAAATGAATATCCGAATATCTTAACGAATCAATGCTTTGAAGTCGAAATTAAAAACAACGAACTTCATTTTGATTATAAACTTCGCAGCGGAATCTGCCAGAATAAAAGCGCAACGTTCTTAATGCAAAAAATGGGAGTGATTTAAAAAGAGGAAAGATGTTAGAAGCAAGATTTTAGAGTATAGAATAAAGAGTATAGATGCAAGATATTTTACTTTGTGGTTACGTTGTGCTCTTCGATTTCGCTCAGAGTGACAAGGAGTGTGTGTCATGCTGAGCGAAGTCGAAGCAGTTAAATTGAATCTAATTAATTTCAATCTTAAAGCTGTCAGGAGGATAAAAATCTATACTCTTTATTCTATACTCTAAAATCTTGCTTCTAGCTTCTTTCTTCTAACATCTTTCTTCTAAAAATCACTTCAATCCCTCCTTAATAGTCTGTACAAAAGCTTCAACTGGTTGCGCTCCTGAAACTGCATACTTTCGATCAAAAACAAAAAACGGAACACCTTGCACTCCAATTTCATTTGCTTCATGAATATCAGTATGAACATCACTTAAATATAGATTCTCATTCTCTACAACTTCTTGCACTTCTTTCGAATCTAAACCTGCCTGAACTCCAAGTTGTATTAAAGTTTGATTGTCATTTAGATCTTTTCCTTCCGTAAAATAAGCTTTAAAGAAAATTTCTTCCATTTCGTCGCCTAATTTTTTGGCTTTAGCCAAATGTATAATGCGATGTGCTGTCAAAGAATTCGAGATAATCGCTTTGTCAAAATGATAATCCAAACCAACGCTTTTTGCGCGTTCTACGACACCTTTGTGCATTTCTATTGATTGTTCAACAGAAATGCCTTTTCGCTCAGCTAGAAACGTATAAACGTCTTTTCCTGATTGCGGCGTAATAGTTGGATCAAGTTGAAAGCTTTTCCACTCAATTTCAAATTCTCCATTTGGAAACTCCGCTAAGGCTGTTTCCAGTTGTCTTTTTCCGATGTAACAAAACGGACACATGATGTCCGACCAAATTTCTATTTTCATATTACAAAGTTAAAGAAAATTTGTTTCAGGTTTCGAGTTTGCCTCTGTTGTGTTTTTTTACCGCAAAGCTCGCTAAGGTTTTTCGCAAAGTTCGCAAAGCTTTGCGAACTTTGCGTTTATAAACATAATCTGAATACAAAAAAACTTTGCGCCTTTGCGGTAAAATCAGCACAATCCATAATCGCATTTCAACCTGGAACTTGAAACTTGAAACAAACAAAAATCACCTAAAAATAAAAAACCGCAACTCTTTATAGGAATTGCGGTTTCTAGGTATAAAAAATGGTTGGTTAATAGCGATATTTTTTTTACAATGATATGTCTTTAATTTGAAATTAAAAAAAATCCCTGTAACAAAAAGATGTTTTGATGTTAACTATTTAACATTACAGGCATTACCAACATTGTAACAGTTTCTCCTTCTTCTAAACCATCAACTGGCGTAAGAATCCCGGCCCTGTTAGGTAATGACATTTCTAACATAATCATATCAGATTGTAAGTTAGTCAACATCTCCGTTAAAAAACGAGAGTTGAAACCAATTTGAAGATCATCTCCTTGATAATCACAAGTCAATCTTTCTTCGGCTTTGTTTGAATAGTCAATATCTTCGGCAGAAACATTTAATTCAGCTCCGGCGATTTTTAGACGAATTTGGTGTGTGGTTTTGTTTGAGAAAATTGCCACACGACGAACAGAACTTAAAAATAAAGAACGGTCAATCATTAATTTGTTTGGATTTTCTTTTGGAATTACCGCTTCATAATTAGGGTATTTTCCATCAATTAAACGACACATTAAGATATAATTGTCAAATGAGAAAGTCGCATTTGAATCGTTGTATTCAATTTTTACTTCAGCATCAGAAGATCCAAGAATACTTTTTAAGATATTCAAAGGTTTCTTTGGCATAATAAAATCAGCAACCTGAGACGCTTTTACATCTGTACGCGCATATTTTACTAATTTATGAGCATCTGTTGCCACAAAAGTTAAACCTTCTGGTGAGAACTGAAAGAAAACTCCAGACATTACCGGACGTAAATCGTCGTTTCCGGCAGCAAAAATAGTTTTGCTTACAGCAGTTGCTAAAACATCTGCAGGAACAAGTGTAACAGAAGGATCTTCAAGACTTACTGCTTTAGGAAATTCTTCTCCTGCAGCATATGCTAATGCATATTTTCCTGAGTTTGAACTAATCTCGACTGTATTGTTTTCTTCAACTGTAAAAGTTAAAGGTTGTTCTGGAAACGTTTTTAAAATTTCAAGCAAAAGTTTAGCTGGAACAGCAACACTTCCTTTACTTGTAGAATCGATTGATAATGTAGCCGACATTGTAGTTTCAAGATCCGATGCCGAAACTGTCAACTCACTATTGTCTAGTTCAAATAAAAAGTTATCTAAAATAGGCAACGTATTGTTACTGTTGATTACACTACCTAAAACTTGTAATTGTTTTAATAAGTACGAACTCGATACTATAAATTTCATCTCTTTTGTTTTATTTTTTTGCACTTTTCCTTAGTATTTCTTCAACTAAGATAGGTTTTACAAATATATCGTAAACAATCTTAGTTTCGCAATTTTTTTATTAACATCTATTTGCTGTATTTTCTTTTTCGCAAGTAAGTAAATACGATTCCAAAAACTAATAAAATTAGAATTGGAAGTCCGATAGTTATGAATTGTGTTACCGTATAATTCTCGTAAACCTTCTCTTTGTCTAATAATGGTAAGCTGACATCTTTACTTCTAATGTTAATAAGTCCTGTGTCATCCAACAAATAATTAATACAATTCATCATAAAATCTTTGTTGTCGTATAGGTTTCCAGTACGTTGATCGTAACCCAATTCAACCGGCATCATGTTTTTGTCTAATTGATTTTTTGCAAGATCTCCATCAGCAATTACAATCATTTTGTTTGGTTTTCCTTTTGTTAAAAATGAATTTTCTTTGAAAGGTAAAACGCGATTCTCAAAAGCCGAATTGAAAGAACCTTCTAATAAAACAGAAAGCGGAATATTTCCTTTGTTTATATAATCCTGTGGAGAACTTTTTTCTGTTACAATATTTAAATTGATTTCTGTAGGAGTTCCAATTACTTTCGAATATTGAGACGATTGTAATAAGACAGTTTTTTTGATTCCGTTTTTTAAAGTATCGATTGGACTTGCGAAATCAAATTTAATCTGACCTAGATTTTTTACTATTGGATTATTGCTTACAGGAACTACAACAGGAGAATATTTCCAAACAAATTCCTGATATTGTGTAGCGCTTCCTTGTTCGCCAGTAGCTAATTTTATTGGACTTCCTTGTTCGTCTTTTACCAAATCAGGATTAATTCTGAATCCGTATTTAAAGAACATATCATTTAGATTCAAATCTCTGGGATATGCTAAAGTTGCTCCCGATTGATTGTACAAACTATCCATGTCTGCAGCAACCTGATCGATTAACCACAACGTTTTTCCGCCATTCATGATAAACTGATCCAAAACCTGTTTTTCTTCGTCAGAAAAAGTTTCTGTTGGTTTTGAGATAATTGCAAGATCGTATTTCTTTAAAGCATCTAAAGTTCCGTTTGGATCTTTGGCAACAGAATCTAACGTAAAAGGTCCAATGTAGTAGCTTTCGCGAATTTGCTGTAACATTTTGGCAATGTGAATTTCGTTCAATTCTCCATTTCCTTTTATGATTGCAACTTTCTTTTGTCTGTCTTTTGATATTTTATTAATAGCATCGGCAATTGAATATTCTAAATGCTGAATCGATCCAATTACTTTTTGCGTTGTCGAAGCGCCCATTATGTTTTTCAACAAAGGAATATTGACTTCTTTATTGTTATAAACCGCAATTGCCCAAGGAAAAACCATTGCCTGAGATTGTTTTCCTTTATCGTCGACAGTGATGTTTATTGGCGTAAGTCCTTTTTGATACAAAGATTTTACAACATCCATGCTTTCGTCTTTGTTTTCCATTGGATTTACAAATTCGAAAACTATATTACTGTTATAAGCCTGAAATTCTTCTAGTAATTGTCTGGTTTCTTGTTGTAAACGCTTAAAATCCGCAGGTAAATCGCCTTGCATGTAAATCTTAATTGACAACGGATTTTTAACCTGTTTTACAATCTGTAAAGAGGTTTCAGATAAAGTATATCGTTTGTCTTTTGTTAAATCAAATCGGTGGAAAAATAAACTTCCTAATACATTTAAAACAATTAAAACAAAAACTGTAATACCTAATGTTTTGATATTTTGTTGAGTAGACGCTTTCATTAGGCTTTAAAAGATTTTAATTGATAAACAGTAAAAGACAGAAATAATACAGTAATGCTCAAAAAATAGATAACATCACGAGTATCAATTACGCCTCGACTCATACTTTTAAAGTGATCCTGCATACCAAAAGCCGAAACAATTGTAGAAGATCCCGGAATTAATGAAGCTAAACCTTCAAATCCAAAATAAAAGAAAAAGCATATGAAAACAGCAATTATAAAAGCTACAATTTGATTTTCTGATAACGTAGAAGTGAAAATTCCAATCGCAGAATAAGCAGCAATCAAAAACAATAATCCAAAATAAGAACCAATCGTGCTTCCCATATCGATATTTCCTTCAGGCGAACCTAAATCAGAAATTACTTTTACATATATAAAGGTTGGAATAATTGCCAAAACAATCAATAGGAGTGAACCTAAAAACTTTCCGTTTACGATTTCCCAATTTGATAATGGTTTTGTTAAAAGCAATTCCAGTGTTCCTTGTTTTTTTTCGTCAGAGAAACTTCTCATTGTAACCGCCGGAATCAGGAAAATCAAAATCCATGGCGCTAATGTAAAAAACGGAGTCAAATCAGCAAAACCGGTATTTAATATATTGTAATCTCCTTCGAACACCCATAAAAATAGTCCGTTGCTAATTAAGAAAATAGCAATGACCAAATAGCCAATAGGAGAACCAAAAAAGGATTTTATTTCTCGTAAAATGATTGATTTCATTTAATTGTTGTTTAATCGTTTATTTGTTTAAATCGTTGATTTGTTTCAGATTTTTCTTGTTTCAAGTTTCAGGTTTGGAAAAAGTGATGAACTAAATTAATTCTCGTTTCTCTTGCTCTGACTTTAGTTCTTCAAAATGCGAAATATATGATTTTCTATTTTTTTTATACATTTCGGAAAAATCCATTCCTCTATAATATTCAATCAATTCTGCAAGTTCATTATCTGTCAAATTATTTATTGCTTTGAATTTGAGTGAATCATTAAAAGGTTCTTCATATTTTTCATTTAATATTTCTGTTGCTTTTTCTTTCGCCGGAATATTGTCTAACTCTGTTATTTTGAATTTATTCTTTTGCAATTCTTTTTCGCCAATTATACTCAGATATTCTTCAATAATACTAGCATCAATTTCAATTGCACCTTTTCCAGACTTATGCCTGTCATTCCCATTTTTTTTAACTCCGGAAATCCAATAATTAATTCCGGTTTCAAGGTCAAAATAGTTACTTGAAATTCCTTTTCCTTTTTTGTAAATGTTTCCATTGAAGTAAATTGTTTGCTTCGTTTTGGAGAAAAAACACTTTCCAATCCATGCTTTTCCATCGTGATTTGTTTCAGTTTTATTTTCAACATATACAATTTCAGATTTCATCTTATTTTTGCTTGAGTGATTGTTTGTTTCAGGTTTCAGCTTAGCGAACTTTAAACTTTACCAAGCTTTCTAAATATATCTTTTGCGTTCTTTGCGGTTAATTCATTTTTATTTAAAATGCGTTGAATTATTTTCCGTGTGTGATTTTAATAACCTGCGAATTTCTAGCATCAATAATTATTAGAAATGTTCCTCCCGAATAATCTGCGGGTAAAGTTCCAGAAATAACCCAGTAATTTTCTAATAAGTAGGTTTCATACGGTTTTTGTTTTTCTATATTTTCTTTTCCGTAGATGTCAATTAGAATTGGTTCTGCGACTTTAATTGCTGTAACACTATCTTTAATTATTAGCTCTTTATAATCAATAACATTATGTTGTGATTTTTTAGATAAAGCAATTTTTAGTTCTTCTTTTGCGTTTTCTTTCCCTAAAACTAAACGTTTGTTTTGTGCACAACTCCCAAGTGTAACTAGTAAAAGAGATAAGAAAAAGTATTTCATAGTTAATATATTATTTTATTTCAAGTCCAGCTTAGCGAACTTTGCATTTTATCAAACCTTAATCAATACAAACTTTGCGAACTTTGCGGTTAATTCGTTCCAATTTTCAAATCCAGCATATAACTTGAAACATGAAACATTTTATACCAAAGAAACCAACTTATCTACGCTCCAAGCTTCTGGTTTAGCATTAAACAATTGCTTTGTAAAACTCCAAACAGTATTAAAAAGTTCCGATTGTCTGTAATTTTCTAAATCTTCTTCGGTTTCCCAATAGCTATAAGTAAAAAATATGCATTTATCGTTTTTGTCCTGATACAATTCTAAAAAACGGTTTCCATCTGCTTTTCGTATTTTGTCTTTTACGGATTCAAAATTCTCAAGAAAGTCAGGAATTTTTTCTTCGTGAAAGCTCATTTTGACTATTCGAACAAACATATTTTAATTTTAGATTTTAGATTGCTGATTTTAGATTTTTTGTTGAAGTCTAAAATTATTTCAGGTGCGCAAAAATACCAAAATTGATTGTTCTTTTTATTAAAATTTAAAATATTATAAAAGCTATTTTTTTCGGATTATTAAGTTCAGCCATAGCCCGTGGTTTCAACCATGGGAGCGCAATGAATGCTTAAAGAATTTAATAATACGTTTCCCAAGGTTGAAACCTCGGGCTATGCTTAAAATGTAGCGAATAATTCCCTTCAGACAAACATAAAAAGTAAAGGAAAAATCAGTGTAAATCTGTCAAATCAGTTTAATCAGCGAGCTATTTTTGCGTTATCAAAGAATCTATCCCGAGACTTCGGGACTAAAATCTTAAATAAATTTAATCGTAATAACATCTCGATAATTCAATCCTAAAAGACTATTTGCCGAACCAACTTTTGAAGGATTACTTCTAAAAATGGCAATTTCGAGAAAACCGGCTTCATTAAAAATGGCTAGTTTTTCTCCTTCATACGTTTTTATCGGATATTTATCTGATGTTGCAATAGCAGAATAATTAGGCAAAATAGTTTTGATACTTTTTGGCTTCATAACGATTTCGTACGGACGTCCTTTTGCGATTTCGATAAATTGCTTTTTCGAAATATTTGTTACGACGTTCCCAAAATGATCGATATAAATCACGTATCCTTTTATCGAAGTTCCGTCATTTGAAATTACAGGTTGTAGTTCTGTAATTTGTTTAATTTCCGAGATTTCTTTTCCGATAACATTCAGTAATCCGCCTTTAGAAATATGGGAAGCTACTTTTATAAAAATATCCAAATCACTGAATTCACTCGGAAAACGGTCGTGTATATTAATAGAAACAATTTTTTGCGGAACAATTTTCTGCGTAAGCATACTTAGAATCCCATTATCGGCACAAATAAAGAAATGATCGTTCCATTCCATTGCAATGTGCTGATTCTCTTTATTGCGTTCAATATCGACTCCAATTAAGTGTACAGTTCCTTTTGGAAAACTAAGATAAGATGCGCCAACAACGTAACTTGCTTCGGCTGTGTTGAATGGATCTATGTCATGCGAAATATCCACAATTGTAACCTCTGGATACTCTGATAATATTTTACCCTTTAGCGAACCAACAAAGTGGTCTTTTAAGCCGTAATCGGTAGTAAGGGTAATTATTGACATAATTTTGTTTATAACTATTGGTAGTATTTAAATCTAATTTTCATTAAATTTGAGAAATGCAAAGCTAATAATAGTAATTGCAAAATGAAAGAAAGAAAATACAAATTGTATTTAAAGTCTCTCCCGATAGCTATCGGGATCAGTCTCAGTCGTAGTGACTAAAAACTGGCACAAAAACTGCAAGTATTAAAAAGACCCGACAACCACTAAATTATAAAAACTGATTTATTTTTAATTTAAAACTATCTCATTTGAACGAAAGAATTATCGAGCTCATAGACATCGCTCCAAAAGACTTTTGGGGCGCTCAAGACACTCATCTTGAAATAATTAAAAAGTATTACCCAAAGCTTAAAATAGTAGCGAGAGGTACCACTTTGAAAGCATTTGGCGAAAAAGAAGTTCTAGATGAATTCGAAAAAAGATTTCAGAGGCTTATGCTTCATTTTACCCGATACAACAACATTGATGATAATGTAATTGAACGTGTAATAATGAGTGATGGTCAGGATGAAAGAAAATCATATGATCATGACAAAATATTAGTTCATGGTGTTGGCGGTAAAATAATTAAGGCTATGACGCCTAACCAACAATTATTGGTAGATACCATCAAGAAAAATGATATGGTATTTGCAGTTGGTCCTGCAGGAACCGGAAAAACGTATACGGGTGTTGCAATGGCGGTTAAGGCACTTAAAGACAAGGAAGTAAAAAGGATAATACTAACGCGACCAGCGGTAGAAGCAGGAGAAAATCTTGGTTTTTTACCCGGCGATATGAAAGAAAAACTAGATCCTTATATGCAACCGCTTTATGATGCTTTGCGCGACATGCTGCCTAACGAAAAACTCGAAGATTACATTTTGAAAGGAATTATACAAATTGCGCCACTTGCATTTATGCGTGGACGTACGCTTGATAACGCCTTTGTAATTCTCGATGAAGCACAGAATACGACACACTCGCAAATGAAAATGTTTTTGACCCGTATGGGTAAAAATGCCAAATTCATGATTACGGGTGATCCTGGACAGGTCGATTTACCACGCAGAACTATTTCTGGTCTTAAAGAAGCTATTTTAGTTTTGAAAGATGTTGACGGAATCGGAATTATTTATCTTGATGATAAAGATATCGTTCGTCACAGATTAGTCAAAAAGGTAATTGACGCTTATAAACAAATAGAAAATCACGATTAATTTTATAAAGTGTCAAATGTAAATCGTGTAATGTGTTTTGACATTTATTAATATTCGTTTTATACATATCTTTGATTAGAAATGTGTAAAACGAATATTTTTTTGTTCTAAATTTTCAAAGTAATGAAACAACTGGATGATTTCTATTTAAAGCAAGAAGAACCTATAAAAGGGATATTTCTTGCATTGAAAGAAATTATTCTGAAACAAGACACAGACATTACAAATGTTTTAAAATACGGAATGCCATTTTTTTGTTATAAAGGGAAAATGTTCTGCTATTTGTGGACTCATAAAAAACACAAACAACCTTATATTGGAATTGTTGAAGGAAAACATTTCGACGAGTCTTTTTTACTTCAGGAAAATCGGTCGAGAATGAAAATTATGCTTTTTAATACAAATGAAGATTTGCCTTTGGAACAAATTGAAGTTATTATACAAAAAGCAATAAAATTATATAAATCAGGAATTATACAAGTTTAAAATAGGTATAAAACAATATTTAACTAAATAGTTAAATAAATAATAAACTTGGCGTGTTTTGGGCTTTTCTGACCTGCAATCTTTGTTCTTGTGGGCGTAAAGGCGTAAATTTGCCAATCATAAATACTTGATTTTTAATATGACTTCTAAACTTAAAAATATAAAAGTTGTTGTAACGGACTTAGACGGAACTTTACTCAACCCACAGCATAAAATATCAGATTATACTAAATCTATTTTTCAGGAATTACACAATCAAAATTATCTCATAGTTGTTGCCACAGGACGTCATCATCTTGATGCAATGGCAATTATTGAAAAACTTGAAATTCCGGTTTTTTTAGTGAGTTCAAACGGAGCAAGGATTCATTCGCCTGAAAAGAAAGAGCTTTTTGCATTTAACTTAGAAAGTGATGTTGTAAAAGCAGCTTTGAATGTTGAAATTGATCCTGAAATTACAGTAGTTTTATTCAAAGAAAATGTTTGGCAAACCAATAGAATAAGCGAAAGATTAAATGCTTTTCAAGAAGAACTGAGATATGTTCCCGAATTGGTTGACTATAAAACTCTAGAAGATTTTAGCGCTATCAAAATTTTCTTTTCTCATGATAATCACGAAAAGTTGGTTGTTTTAAAAGATGCTATTATGGCAAATTCTTCTCAGGATTTACATCACGCTTTTAGTTTACCAACGTGTTTGGAGTTTATGGATAAGTCTGTAGATAAAGCAGTTGCAATTCAGAAAGTTCTGGAACAAGAAGGATTTTCATTAGAAGAAGCGATCTCGTTTGGAGACGGTTTCAACGATGTTCAAATGCTGTCTTCAACAGGAAAAGGATTAATTATGGGAAATGCTCCGGCTTTGCTAAAAGAGACTTTGCCAAATCTGGAAGTAATTAAAACAAATGCCGAAGATGGCGTAGCAAGATATATAGCTTCAAAAATTTTAGATAAAGAGTTTGCAATAGGTTAATATTGAATGTTTTATCTTTAGTTTTATGGTTAATTGCAAATAAAATCTTATTTTTATAAGAGCTAATTCGTTAAGAATTAGCTCTTTTTTTTTAACCTTAATCTATTTAGCAATGAAAGAATTTCTACGTCAAGTTGAACGAAACTGTATTTCGGGAGCATTAGTTTTATTACCACTTCTTGTTTTTTTTGTATTGTTAGAAAAAGTCTGGAAATTTTTCCAGAATTACGGTGAAAAATTTGCACATTTTCTGCGTCTGGATCTTATATTAGGTAAATATGCAACAGACATTGCGGGTGGCGTTATTTTAATACTTTTAGTTTATTTTAGTGGTTATTTAATGCGTTTGTCATTATTAAGAAGATTCACAAAATGGGTCGATGATAAGTTGATGATATTTTTGCCGGGTTACGAGAAAAATAAAAAAGAAGCTGAAGCGAAACTTAATAAAAGAAAAGGAAAACCAAGCACGGATTTGCCTATTTTATTGAAAAATGGAGAATTTTGGCAACCCGCACATTTAATTGAAGAAGACGAAAAAGGAAACGCAGTTGTTTTTCTTCCCAATGCGCCAGCTAAAGATCAAGGACAAATTTTAATTGTGAAAAAAAGCGATTTTAAGAAACTCTCAGAAACTACACTTGGAAATCTTGACAATTCAATAAAATCTTTTGGAAAAGGAATTTTAAGCTTTAAATAATTCTTTGATTTTTTCTAAATATAAAGTTCAAAAGAATGTTTGAATAGGTAAAAACACTTTTTTTAATAGTTTTCAAAGTGTATTTTTGTTTTCTTAAAAGAAAAAAACCATGACAAAAAACATTTTTATTCTTGCCTTTTTGATCTTTTCAATATCGGGTAAAAGCCAAGTTTTGAAACTTGAAGAAATAATGAAAGGCGAATCTTTTATTGGAAATCAACCGACAAACGGGCGCTGGTCTTTAGATGGGAAAAAAGTGTATTTTGAATGGAATCCGAATAATGAATTAGGCGAAAGCACTTATTCCTGGCAAAAAGGAGCTGCAAAACCTGTTTTGGCAGAACCAAAAGAAGCCGCTTTTTCTAAACTTGATTTTAAAAGCAAACCAAATTCGGATATTGTTTATTATGTTGATAATGGTGGCTTATATTCCTATACAATTAGCACAAAAACAATCAAGAAAATCATTCAGCAAAGTAGCGAAATTTCAAATTTGGAATTAGGCGCAACAGCAGGAATTGTTTTTTTCGAACAAAATGGTAATATCTTTAAGTACAATGCCAAAGAAGGAACAGTTTTGCAAATTACAAACCTTACTAAAGGAGTAAAAAATGAGAAATCTACAGATAAAGATTCTTTTTTAGTGACTCAGCAAAAAGAACTGTTTCAGTTTATTAGAGATAAAGAGGCAAAAAAACAATGGAATCTTGCTAAAAGCAAAGCGGTTAAATCTGATTTTGCAAAAGAATATTTCTATGGAAAAGATAATATTTATAATCTAAAGGCAAATCCAAATGGAAATTTTGCCACATTTAGTTTAGTCGAAGAAGCAGATATCAAACAAGAAAAAATGGAAGTTTTTATAACAGATGATGGTTATAATCAAACGCCGGATACTAAAGAGAAAGTTTCTACAGCAAATTTGGTAAAAACGAAATTCGGAATTTATTCTGTAGCAAAAGATACTGTTTATTATGTGAATTTTTCGGCTTTAAGCCATATTCAGGATACTCCAAAGTATTATGAATCTTATGATAATTTAAAAACTAAAACCAAAGAAGATAAACTAATTACAACTCTTGCTCCGGTTTATAACGAAAACGGAACGCTGGCAATTGTAGATATTAGAAGTCAGGACAATAAAGACAGATGGTTGGTGAGTTTAAATCTTGAAAACGGAACTTTTAAAGAAATTGAACATCAACATGATGAAGCCTGGATTGGCGGTCCCGGCATTCCATCGTATTCTTTTGAATCCGGGATTCTTGGTTTCTTGGCAGATAATGAAACGATTTATTTCCAATCTGAGGCTACAGGATATTCACACTTATATACTTATAATATAAAGTCAAGCAAAAAAACGCAATTGACGACAGGAAATTGGGAAGTTCGTGATGTAGTATTATCTAAAGATAAAAAGACATTTTATTTAACTACGAATACTACAAATCCGGGAAATAGAAATTTTTATAAATTACCAGCTATTGGCGGAGTTTTAGAACCAATTTTGACTAAAGACGGGGCGCATGAAGTAGTGGTTTCACCAGATGAAAAATCACTTTTAGTACGTTATTCGTATAAAAATATTCCATGGGATTTTTATATTGCAGAGAATAAAAAGAATGCAACATTACTACAAATCTCGTCTTCGATTTCTGAAAGTTTCAAACAATACAAATGGAGAGAACCGGAAGTAATTACATTTAAAGCACAAGACGGAACTCCAGTAAATGCTAGATTATATTTGCCAAAAACAGAAAATGCGAATAAAGCTGCTATTATTTTTGTTCACGGTGCAGGTTATTTACAAAATGCACATAATTATTGGAGCTATTATTACAGAGAATATATGTTTCATAATTTGTTGACTGATTTAGGTTATACAGTTTTGGATATTGATTATAGAGGAAGTGACGGTTACGGACGTGATTTTAGAACTGGAATCTACCGTTTTATGGGAGGAAAAGATTTATCTGATCAACTTGATGGAAAAAAATATCTTGTAGAAAAATACGGAATAGACGCTAACAGAGTTGGTATTTATGGCGGATCTTATGGAGGATTCATTACTTTGATGGGAATGTTAACCACGCCTGGCGAATTTAAATCCGGAGCTGCATTGCGTTCTGTTACGGATTGGGCACATTACAATCACGGATATACAGGAAATATTTTGAATTTCCCTGAAACAGATCCCGAAGCTTACAAGAAAAGTTCACCGATTTATTTTGCAGATAATTTAAAAGGAAATCTGGTTATGTTACACGGAATGGTTGATGATAATGTGGAATATAAAGATGTGGTTCGTTTATCACAACGTTTTATAGAGTTGCAAAAGAAGAATTGGACTCTCGCTACTTTTCCGGTAGAATCACACACATTTAAAGAAACATACTCGTGGATTGATGAATACAGCAGAATTCTGAATTTATTTAATTCAACGCTTCTTGAGAAATAGGTGTTCAGTCTCAGTCTCAGTTTTCAGTTTTGCAGTTGTCGAAAAAAGCTTTGGCAAAGTTAGCGCAAATTGGGACTGCGACTGAAAACTGATAACCGCGACTAAAAACTGAATACTTTCTTGCTTGCTCTTTTAATTAGTTTTAAATTTGCAATCATAAAAAAACAACACAACTAAGGA
This sequence comes from Flavobacterium sp. 90, assembly GCF_004339525.1. Taxonomy (NCBI): domain Bacteria; kingdom Pseudomonadati; phylum Bacteroidota; class Flavobacteriia; order Flavobacteriales; family Flavobacteriaceae; genus Flavobacterium; species Flavobacterium sp. 90. The sequence goes on from NZ_SMGE01000001.1 coordinate 5,399,236, forward strand.
TAATGAGCAATACAATTACAACAACAAATTTTAATTTCCCAAATCAAAAATCAGTTTACCGCGGAAAAGTTAGAGAAGTTTACAATATTAATGATGAACTTTTGGTAATGGTTGCAACGGATAGACTTTCGGCTTTTGATGTGGTTTTGCCAAAGGGAATTCCGTACAAAGGACAAATTTTGAATCAGATTGCAACAAAATTCATGGAGTTAACTCAGGATATTGTTCCAAATTGGTTAATTGCAACACCAGATCCAAACGTAGCAGTTGGGCATTTATGCGATCCTTTTAAAGTAGAAATGGTTATTCGTGGTTATGTTTCAGGTCATGCTGCGCGCGAATATGCTGCCGGAAAAAGACTGATTTGTGGTGTTACAATGGCAGAAGGTTTAAAGGAAAACGATAAATTTCCTGAACCAATTATTACTCCAACTACAAAAGCAGATAACGGTTCTCATGATGAAGATATTTCTCGTGAAGATATTTTATCTAAAGGAATTGTTTCTGAAGAAGATTATTTAGTTTTAGAAAAATATACACGTGCTTTATTTCAAAGAGGAACTGAAATCGCTGCAAGTCGCGGTTTGATTTTGGTAGATACAAAATATGAATTTGGAAAAACTAAAGATGGAGTTATTGTTTTAATTGACGAAATTCATACACCGGATTCTTCTCGTTATTTTTATGCTGACGGTTATCAGGAAAGACAAGAAAAAGGGGAGGAGCAAAAGCAACTTTCAAAAGAATTTGTACGTCGTTGGTTAATTGAAAATGGTTTTCAAGGACAAGACGGACAACAAATTCCGGATATGACAGATGCTTATATTGAATCAGTTTCTGAAAGATATATCGAATTATATGAAAATATTCTTGGAGAGAAATTCGTAAAAGCTGATATCGCTAATATCGATCAGCGTATTGAGAAAAACGTAGTAGAATATCTTGCTTCTAAATAGTAATTTTTGGGTTTAAAGGAATCATTTAAACCATGAATATTCTAAAAAATAAAAATGCCTTGTCTTTATATCTATAATGACAAGGCATTTTCTTTTTGTGCAAATTGATACTATTAAATTTTATAAGGATTCTTATACTTTGTTTGAAAATGATTAAAGAATGTTAACGTTTAAAAAAAAGTCTAAAATAAAGACTTTTGCAGAAATAAAAAGAAGTGCAATCCAGGTTTTAACTGAGTTGCACTTTTTTATTTGTTTTTTTTTCATTTAAGTGCAACGTTTTGGGTCGTTTATACGTCTATTATAGTAAGTAGTAGAGAATTCTAAAAAATAGTATATACATTAATTTAATTTTTACACAAATCATCAATCATTTAATCATCAATCATCATGAAAAAATCAATCATTATTTTGGGTATAGCTCTGGCTATATCAACAAATGTATCAGAAGCTTCTAATTTGAAGTTATCTGCAAAAAATCAAATTAATTCTTTTGCTTATGTAGCATCACCATTGCATTACGCAGTATGTGACGGAGATATTGAAAGCGTTAAAAAATGTATTAAATACGGAGCCGATGTAAATAAGCTGTCCAGAGACATGTCGCCTTTAATGCTGGCAGCACGTTTTAATAAATTTGAGATCATTAAAATTCTGCTTGCAAGCGGAGCTAATCCTGCCAAAGAGAATGAAAAAGGTTTTATAGCATTAAATTACGCAGAGTACTCAAAAGCAAATGAATCTATTGCTATTTTGAAAAATCTAAAATAAAGTATAACAAAAAAGCATCATTAGAATTAATGATGCTTTTTTGCTTAATTAGATGTATTGATTAATTACTTCTCCATTTTTTCTTTTAAATTTTCAAGACCTTTATCCAGATCTTTTCCAATCATCTTGTCCATATTCATCAATGGCATCATTACATTCATCGGATAAGGAAAAACGCCGTTGATTCCCCATTTAACTTTGGTTTGATTTGCGGCAACTGCATCTGTAGACATAAAACCTACCGCAGTATCATTCATTGGTTCTTTGAAGCGTAAAGCAAAGTCTATACGTTTTCCTTCAGTAATTTTTGTGATTTCCTGTTCGCCAACACCAACTTCTTTTACTTTACTTTCCCAAGAAGATATAGAACCGACAGTTCCATCTGTTCCTGAGTAAGTTACTTTCATTTTTGGATCAATATTGGCCCAAACGCTAAACTGATTTTGGTTTTTTAAATATTTCACATATTTAAAAACACTATCGGCAGGTTTGTCGATTACAATCTCTCTTTGTATCGCATAATCTTTTGGCATAAAATAAGCCGCAATTAAAACGATCAATACAATTAAAATCAACACTACCAAAATTCTTTTAATAATTATCATTTTCTCTAGTTTAAAGGTTAAAAATTAGGTTCTGTTCTGGTTAAACATTCTTTTTTGCTTTCATTTTAGAGTAAAGTTAAAAAACTAAAGTCTTGAATTTGTTGAGTTTAAATTTTTTTGATGAATTTTTTTATATTTTTTTCGATTTTACTGTAACATTTCGATAGTTGTGGCGTCTATTAGTAAAGCAAGTTGAAATTTTGGAAACGTTAAGTTTTAAAATGTAACCCATTTATTAACTGAATGTTAAGAATTAGTTAAAACACGGTACCTTGCAATACATAATACATAAAATAGAGTACATTTACATAGAAATTAAAAATCATCATTATCAATCAATTAATAATCAATCAACATGAAAAAATCAGTAATTATTTTAGGAGTAGCTTTAATAGCATTTGCAAATGTTTCAATGGCTTCAAATCACACAACACCATCTGTAAAAAACGGAGTTGAATTTAGAACTTATTATGTATCTCCATTAAACGTTGCGGTTAGCAAAGGAGATCTTGAAATCGTGAAAAAATTTATCGAATATGGTGCTGATGTAAATCAGTTCTCAGATGATATGTCTCCATTAATGGTGGCTGCACGATACAATAAAGTAGAAATTTTAAAAGTACTAATAGCAAGTGGCGCTCGTACAAGCGACAAAAACGAGAAAGGATATACTGCATTAAAATATGCACAATTATCTAATGCAACAGATGCAATTGCATTTTTAAAAGATTTAAAATAAAAAATAAACGTTTTTGGACTAAAAGTTTAAAAGAGTTTTGAGTTAGTAATTGAAACGACCTTCCTTGAGCAGAAGGTCGTTTTTATTTTATATAAGTTGGTGGAAACTATTTTTAACACATAGAGATATAGCTTTTGAAAACTAAAAAAGTAAGCGTTTCACTTTTTTAAAATTCACATAGCACACTATGTGTTAGAAACTGGTTTCTTTTGATCCCCTTTTATTGCATGAAGAAAAACTATGTTTCTATGTGTTAAATGTTTTTTTGAGTCTAAAATAAAGCAACGAGGTAATTATACTGAATCAATACAAAAACCTGTGGATTAATAAAAATTAAGGATGAATTTAACCGCAAAGCACGCAAAGATTTTTTGCCTGGGATTACGCATATTAAACGCAAAAGTTCGCAAAGCTTTATCAATATAGCTTTGCGAACTTTACGTTTTTATAAAACCTTGTAAATAAAAAATCTTTGCGTGCTTTGCGGTAAAATACGCAAGGCAAGATTAACGGTAAAGCTTTGCCAACTTTGTATTTTTATAAAATCCGATATGTATAAAAAAACTTTGCTTCCGATAGCTATTGGGATTGTGGTTAAAACAAGTAGTCAATACAAAATATTTTAAATTTCTCCACACGTTTTAGTGTTGATCCATTATACTTAACACTTAATGGATAAATTTAGATATAAATAATCAACTGTGAAAAAGCTTAAAAATTGCTTTTCTGAATTTGTTTATCCTGAATTTTAGAGAATAAAATAAGCCCAACAATTGCTCCAATCGTAGCAAACAACATATCAGATTGTGTATCCCAAACATATCCCTGAGTTCCTAAAAATGCATCACCGCCTTCGCCAGTTGCGAGCGAAACAAACCATTCTATAAATTCGTACGCAGCACTAATAGCCAAACAAATAGAAACTATAATAAAGTTGAAGAAACTTTTATTATTAATTACTTCTTTGCGAATAAAAAGTTCTCTGACAATCATAGCAGGAACTAATCCTTGTGCAAAATGCCCCACTTTATCATAATTGTTTCTGCTTTGATGAAAAATCTCCTTTATATAATCAAAAAAAGGAACTTCGGCATACGTATAATGTCCACCGATGAAGAGAATAATACAATGTATTAATATCAAAGTGTACGTAAAATTTGTAAAGCGGAATTTCTTGAAGGTAAAAGCCAAAATTAAGAAACCAATAATTGCAGGAATAATTTCGAGAAAACAAGTAAATCCTTCTTTCGGATTTATAACAGAAGCTACTAAAGAAATTGTAAAAATGGCGAGTAGAGAATAGATGTATTTCATAAATCAGATTTTACTTATAGCATGCAAGATATCAAACTTAGAAGTAATGAAATCAAAAAAGCACCATTAAAATAATGATGCTTTCTCTTTTAACCGAATCAAATTAATTTTAACCAATTAATACTCTTCAATATTTTACTCAATTTTGATATGTTTTTTACGATTGAATACCCAAAACAGAATTGGGAATACTAATAGCGTCAGAATCGTTGCTGTAACTAAACCACCTATAATAACAATTGCTAATGGTTTTTGTGATTCAGAACCGATTCCTGTAGAGATCGCCGCCGGCATTAAACCTATAGAAGCCATCAATGCAGTCATTACTACAGCTCTTGTTCTTGCTTTTACACCCATAAAAATGGATTCTTCGAGTGTGAATTTTGCTTTGAGATTATGATGGAATTCAGATATTAGAATAACTCCGTTTTGAATACAAATTCCAAGTAAGGCGATAAATCCAACACCTGCCGAGATTCCAAAATTCATTCCTGTAATATGCAAAGCGATGATTCCTCCAATTACAGCAAAAGGAACATTGGCAAGAACTAACAGAGAATCTTTAATATTTCCGAATAAAATAAACAACAGAACAAATATCCCGATTAAACTTATCGGAACCACTTGCGCTAAACGAGCACTGGCACGAACCTGATTTTCAAATTCTCCTGTCCAACCAGTTGTGTAACCTGTAGGCATTTTTAATTCCGATACTTTTTTCTGAGCTTCGGCAATAGTACTTCCTAAATCTCGATCACGAACAGAGAATTTTACACCAATAAAACGTTTTGTATTATCTCTGTAAATAAAAGCAGGACCAGTAACAGTTTTAATATCACAAATTTCTTTAAGCGGAATTTTAACACCACTTATTGTCGGAACTTTTAATTCGGCGAGATCGAATTCGTCTTTACGGTATTCTTTTAAGAAACGAACTCGCACATCAAATTTTTTCTCATCTTCATATTTCTGAGTGGCTGTTTTTCCTCCAAAAGCCAATTCCAGAACTGCTTGAGCATCACTTAAAGTAACTCCGTAAGCAGCCATTTTTTCTCTGTCCAAAACCACACTGATTTCTGGCTGACCAACATTTCTAAGAATTCCGGCATCTTTTATTCCAGGAATATCTTTGATTTTTGCCAAAACTTCATTCGATAATTCATCTAGTTTATCAAGATCATCTCCATATATTTTTACTGCATTCGAAGCTTTAAAACCAGCCACAGATTCAGCAACGTTATCAATAACCGGTTGCGAATAATTATAAGTAATTCCCTGATGAACTTTAAGTTTTTGATCCATTTCATTGATCAATTCGTCCATATTAATTTTTCGTTTCCATTCTGATTTAGGTTTTAAATCTACCTGAAGCTGAATAAAACCAAAACCATTTGGATCTGTTCCGTCATTACTTCTTCCGGTTTGAGATAAAACATTTTTTACTTCGGGAAAACTTTCAAGATCTTTCCTAATCATTGACGCGGTTTGTACACTTTCAGGTAATGAAGTGCTCATTGGTAATTCGGCAGTTACCCATAATGCACCTTCATTTAATTGTGGTAAAAACTCAGTTCCCAGAAAAGTTGCCGAGAAGAAAACCACTGCCAGTAAAGATACAGAAGCAATAAGTGTTTTTACTTTATGTTTAAAAGTCCACGCAAAACCTTTACCAACTATTCTGTCCCAAAAATTAACAAAAGGATTATTTTTCTCTTTTACATTTTTATTTAGAAGAATATGTGACAGAACTGGAACTAATGTTAAAGTAAAAAGTAAAGCTCCCATTAAGGCAAAACCTAAAGTGTAGGCAAGAGGCGAGAACATTTTTCCTTCTACTTTCTGGAAGGAGAATATTGGTAATAACGCCGTAATAATTATAAGTTTAGAAAAGAAGATGGCTTTACCCATTTCAGTTCCGGTTTTCTTAATCAGACTACCTTTTGCGATTTTATTATATTTTGCCATTCCAAGCTGATGCGCTCGATGATCGAGTACAACAAACAAACCTTCAACCATTACGACGGCTCCATCAATGATAATCCCAAAATCGACAGCACCTAAACTGAGCAGATTTGCGCTCATTCCCATCATTTTCAAACATAAAAATGCAAATAATAACGATAACGGAATAACGATAGAAACGGTGAATGTTGTTCTCCAATCGGCCATGAAAAGGAATACGACACAAGTAACCAGAATAATTCCTTCGAATAAATTATGCATTACCGTTTCGGTCGTGAAATTCATTAGATTATCACGATCGTAGAAAGTTTCAATTTTTATGTCTTTTGGAAGTACGTTTTCATTTAAATCCTTTATTTTATCTTTAATTAAAGCAAGTGTTTCCTGAGCATTTTCGCCTTTTCGCATTACAACGATTCCTTCGACAGCATCATCATTTTTGCCTATTCCGGTTTGACCAACTCTTGGCATTGAACTTTCATAAACTGAAGCAACATTTTTTACCAGAATTGGATTTCCGTGTGCATCATCAACAATTATATTTTCGATATCCGGAATTGATTTCAAAAGTCCGACACCACGAACCACGAATGCTTGTCCATTTTTTTCGATTACATCTCCACCAACATTTAAGTTTCCGGCATTTACCGCATTGTAAACTTGTAACGGCGTAATATTATATTTAGCCAGTTTTATAGGATCAACACCAACTTCATAAGTTTTAACCTGACCTCCAAAAACATTCAAATCGGCAACACCGGGAACTGAACGCAATTGTTTGTCGATAATCCAGTTTTGATACGTTAATAACTCTCGACTGTCTCTGCTATCACTTTTTACAATATATCTAAAGATTTCTCCCGTTGGTCCATAAGGCGGCTGAACATCCGGTTCAACATCATCCGGAAGGGAAACGTTTTTTAATAAATTATTTACCTGCTGACGCGCAAAAGTATCATCGACACCATCATCAAAAATAATCTTGATTACAGATAAACCAAACATAGTTATACTACGAACACTGGTCTTTTTTTGTACCGAATTCATTGAGATTTCAATAGGTGAGGTAACAAAACGCTCGACTTCTTCAGCACTTTTACCATTCCATTGCGTAATGATGATGATTTGTGTGTTGGTTACATCCGGAAAAGCGTCAATAGGCATGTTTTTGAAAGAAATAAATCCGGCAACAGCCAATATTCCCACCCAAAAAAATGTAAATGCTTTGTTCTTAAGTGAAAAAGCAATAATATTTCGTATGAATTTGTTCATTTTAAAAAGTATTTTTAATGATGAATTTTTATTTTTTTAATTATGATAGTGGTATTCTTATTATAAATATTCTGATTGCAATTCAAGATCAGAATTCAGTATGAAAACGTATTGCAAAAAAACTAACAGGACCTCTGTCTTTATTATAAGCAGGATTCATGGCAAATTGATAATCGGGCGAAAGCCAAATATGTGTGTTAGGAACTAAAAAAGAATAATATACTTCGGCGATTTGTTCGATTCCATAATTCAAAGTTCCGTCACCAATCATAAAACCATTTCCTCCAAGTTTTTGATATTCTTCATGCGGATTCGATAATCCATTTGCGACAATTGCAATACCTCCAAAATCGTCCGGACGGTTCCACATTTTACCTTTTAAACTAATCCCTAATTGCGCAGATCGGTCAATTTCGGTAAAAGCCCAGGTTTCATTTTTACCATCATTATAACTAATTCTTGAAAAAAGCCCCCAATTGTCACCATGTGTGTAATCCATATTCAAGCCAACCCCATATTTAGTACGTCCGTTTTGTCTTGTACTTTTTATGTCCGGAATTGTTGTGAAATTTGAATTTGCTTCATCATAATTTCCCATTTCGGCTACATTTCTAAATCCTAATAATTTAATATTACCGGAATCATTATTTTTGAAAACTATTTTCTTTTCAATTTCTACGTTTATAGCATTCGAATCTTTAAAACTAAACTCGACATTTGGACCATTAGCATAAGTTGGTAACGCACTTAATGAAGCTCTTATTTGCCACGTATCAAATTGATAATTAGCATATAATCCATCTGTATATCCTCGAGTATTTGCTGCATAATCCCAAGCTCCGTAAGTCATTAAAGACCAGTTTAGAAATTGCGTCCTGGGATCATGTGAGTATTCACTACTATCGAAATAATCAGATAATCCAAATTTTCCGAAAACCAATTGTAACGATTTATTATGACCAAGCTTGAATTTTTGCTCCAAAAGCATTCTTGCAACATAAACTACAGGTTTAGTATCTCCAATTCTAAAAGTTTCTCCGTTAGGAAAACCTCCTAAACCTCTGGCTTGCGACAAACCTTCGCCACCTGACATTTCGGGATTAAAAGTTGCAGTTGCACCTTTCCAAAGCGGAACATCAAGATATAAAGTAGAAGTTAATGATAAAGCACTTTCTTCTTTGGGATTCATACTATTAGTTCCGGAATAATTGGCGCTAAAACCCGGATGATATTGATAAATAGAAGTCATTTGAAATTTCAGACTATATTTTCGTATCGAATCTGTTTCTTGTGAAAATGATAACGTTGAGAAAAATAACGTTGCAAAACTCAATATGCTTACAGACTTTTCCATCTTGCTAGTCGTTTAAAGCGCGATAAATAAACAGTTGATTATTTGTAATTACTTTTTCATTCTCCTTTAAACCATTCGAAATATAGGTTGTATCTCCAACAACTCTGTAAACATCTACTTGTCTGGTTTCTATGTTATGGCGATCTTTAAAAACCATTACGAAATTTTTGCTTTTATCAAAAACAATAGCTTTACTTGGAATCGCAATCATCGATTTATCTTCATTAAATGATAATTTGATGCTTGCATTCATATCAGGTTTCAGCATATAACCAGGGTTTTGCAATTTAATTCGTGCTTGCATTGCTTTAGTTTCCGGATCAATTACGTTGAAGATTTTATCAACTTTTCCTTTAAAAACTTTATCAGGATAACTTAAAGTAGTTACATCAGCATCAATTCCCAGTTTCACTTTGTTGATGTCCATTTCGTTAATATTTGCCATTGCCCAAACTTCACTAATTTCGGCAATATCAAAAATGTTTTCAGAACGATCGCTTCGCAAAAGCATATCCTGATTGATACTTTTTTGAATGATAAAACCACTTATTGGCGCTGTAACTTCGTAGATAGAACCCGCTTTAATGTTGTAAATCTTATAAGTTTCCTGAATTTTATTCAATTGCGATTGCGCTTTATTTACTTCTGATTTTGCCTGAAGAACATCACTTTCAGAATTTAATTTTCCGTCAAATAATTCCTGAGCAACTTTCAAACTGTTTTTGGCAACCAATAAATCACTTTTGGCATCAATAGCTTGTTTTTCAAAATCAGCAATATCAGTACTTCTAATTGTCGCAAGAACTTGCCCTTTATTGACATAATCTCCAAGTTCTACATTTACCTTTATAACGCTTCCTCCAACAAGTGGATAAACGTCAATGGCTTTATTATTATCGGCAGTAATTTTTCCATAAAAACTCAACTGGTTTTTTACAGGCTGATTTTGAGCTTCTGCCATTGTTGTCGTTTTTAGCATTGCATCGCTTAAAGCAAAAGAGGCATTTGTATCTGGATTTTCAACTTCTTTTTTGCAGCTTGCAATTGACAGACTTACGATTGCAATTGCTATGATTAGTTTATGTTTCATCTTTATTTGGTTTTAAAATAAGTCTTTGTTGATTGTACTGTTTAATTCTTCGCCTGAAAGCACTACTTTTTTCTTTAATTCATTTACCTGAATTGAAGCTTGATTGTAGCTTTCCATAAAATCGGTAAACTCTAGCAAACTAACATTTCGTTTCTGAAAATTATTTAGCATTCCATTATAAACCGCTTCAAAATCAGAATTAACAGTTGGCTTTATAACGGCGTAGTTTTTTCGGGATTCATCCCATTTATTCCATGCCGAAGTAATTTCAGTTTGCAATTGCAGGTCAAAATTTTGTTTGTCAATTTTAGATTGTTCCAGAATTGTTTGAGCATATTTAATGTTTCCTTTGTTTTTATTCCAAAGCGGCAACGGAATTGCAAGTGTCAAATTTGCTTCTTTATTAAAAGCACCGCTGCGTTGATCGTAGTTTGCTCCAACAGTAATATCCGGTATCGAAAGTGATTTTTGCCATTTTACATTTAATGTATTAGCATCAATTTCTTTTTGTTTAGCCAAATAATCCGGACGATTAGCGATAGCATCACTTTCAAAAGACTTTAAATCAAAAGCGATAGTTTTTAAATATTTATTAAATTCACCATCAGAAACAATTGGAACTACAGTTTCGGTTTCATTTAATAGTAGTTTTAAATTTGCTTGTTCTTCAATATTATCATTGACAACTTCCATGCGTTCGTTTTTAAAATTTAGATACAAAGACTGTAAACGAACCAAATCTTTTAGCGCAATATTTCCTTTTTGAACCTGAACAGAGTAGGAGTTGATCAAATCCTCGATGTGAGCAATCTGTTTATCTGTCGTTTCAAGATTTTTTGCATTGTAATACACAGTGTAAAAACTTTTACGAAGTTGCAATTTTAAAGTCCTCAGTAAATCATTAAACTGCAATTCAGCCAATTGTTCATTGGTTTGAGCCAATTTAACTTCGTTGCGTTTTTTTCCGCCTAAGTAGATTAACTGCTCAATTGCAAATGCTTTTTGACCGTCTTTTCCGATATCAAAAAATTGATCTCTTTCAGGATTGTAGGCATTTAATTCTGCACTGATTGTGGGGTTGTCCCAAATACGGGCTTGAATGGTTAGTGCTTTTGATGCATCAATGTTATACTGTGACGCTAACAAAAAAAGATTCTTTTTAAGAAACTGGCTCTCACAATCCTGAAGTGTGACTGTTTTTTGAGCTGTAATCGCTTGATTGAATAATACAAGCAATAGTAATGCACATAGTTTTCTCATTGTATCAAATTTATTTTATACAAATATTCTATCAGCAGACTTTAAGATGCCTTAAATTCTACCTTAAAAATACCTTAAAATAAATTAAAAATGAAAAAATAATTGAAATAAATTCGTGTTAATATCTGTAGCCGTGTAAGTTATAGTGGCGTTGTGAAGATTTAGAATTCGCTGAACAATACGCAATCCTAAACCAAAACCAGTAGTTCCCTTTGAGTTCTCGCCACGCATAAAGGGCTGAAAGAGATTTTGCTGTTCCGTTTCGCTTAAAGTTTTACCAGTATTTAAAACCGAAATAACCAGATTGTCATCTTCAGTACTTATTTTGACCTTTGCTTGTTTATTATCAGAGTAAACACAAGCATTTTTTAAGACATTGCTTAAGGCAATTTCTAATAGATTTTTGTTTCCTTTGATTTCTAAAGCCGTATCTAAATTGTCATTTTCTTCTATTTCGAAAAGAATAACAAAATCAGGAAAGCTTTTATTTAACTTTTCAATTGCCGAAAACAGAATCTCATCAATACGATGAACTTCGTTATTATTGAAATTCTTAGCATCAATTTTAGATAAAACCAATAAAGAATTAATTAGCTCCGTTAATTGATTTACATCAGATAAAATCGTTTTTAGAAACGATTTACTTTCTGGTGGAGTTTTATCGTTAGCAACTATATTTTCAATTTGAGAAGTAATTCGGGATAAAGGAGTTCGGAGTTCATGTGAAGCGTGCGCAGTAAACTCTTTCTGTTTTTGATAAGAAACCTCAATCCGGTCCATCATAAAGTTAAACTCATTTGCAATCAAATCAATTTCGTTCTTATTGCTTTTAGCAGCAATACGAGTATCGAGGTTGTTCTCGTTTATGTTTTTGATTTTCTGATGAAAAGAACTCAACGGATTCATCGCTTTTTTGACCGTAAAAGACGTTAAAACCCAACAAATACAAGTAAAGAAAATATAAGAAATTACAAGAGTATATCTTAAGAATAGAAGTTTTCTTTGTCCATAATCGTCTTTTGCAGATATTAAAGCATAAAAATCTCGGTCTTTAGTATCATAAAAAACGCCATAAACTTCATAATTACCTTGTTGTTTAAAGAAAGTTTTATGCTTTTTCAGGTATTTTAAATCGTCAATCGACCAATTGATTCTGGCGTCATCAATACTACTATATATAAGTTTGTAGTGAGAATCGAATACCAATGTTTTCTCATCGTACAATTTATTGATAGAATTTTGATCGATCATTTTCAAAAGCTGATCGTCAACTTCTTTTACATTCACTAAAAGTTTAATGTTCGAAAGCGCTTTTATTTCCAGGCGATCGCGAAATTCTTCCTTTCTAAAATTAGAATATAAAACAAATATCAAAGTAGAAGCCAACCCAAAAAGGATTGTAAACAATAAACTGACTAATAATGATATTCGGTTTTTTAAAGTCATTCCTGATCGCTTAAATAATATCCATATCCAATTTTGGTTCTGATAAGTTTTGTTTCGTGGTCTTTGTCTATTTTTTTTCTTAGAAAATTAATATAAACTTCAATCGTATTCTGATTCGTTTCGATGTGATAATCCCAAAGTTTCTCAGCAATAAACTGTTTAGACAATACTTTTCCTTTGGCATGAGCCAGAATCAAAATCAATTTAAATTCTTTTGGAGTAAGTTTTATTTCTTCGCCTGAGCGAAAAACTTTCATATCATCTTCTAAAATTTCTAAATCCTGAATCAATATTTTCTTTTCGCTTTGCTGCGGAATATCTTTTCTTCGCAATAAAGAAGAAACTCGTGCGTATAATTCTTCAAAATGAAAAGGTTTCACTAAATAATCGTCTGCGCCATTATCAAAAGAAGAAAGTTTATCTTCGATTTCGCTAAAAGCTGTCAGCATAAGTATTGGAGTTTTTTTATCGATTTCTCGGATTCCTTTGCAGACTTCGATGCCATTAATTCCGGGAACATTGATATCCAGAATAATCAAATCATATTCATAAGGAAAATACTTTTTCAGTAATAAAGAACCGTCATAATAAGGAAAACACTCGAATTCTTTTGAAGTAAAGAATGCTGAGATTTCTTTGGATAAAGTAAAATCGTCTTCGAGTAATAGTAGCTTCATATTTTATAGAAATCAATTCGGTTATTTTTACAACAACCGAATTGATGTTTTAAATCATGTTTTTATTTAAAATAAGAGAAAGTTTCATTGTTTTCGATCTTCAAAATTGACTCATAAATCAATTGAATCACGTTTTCAACATCTTCTCTGTGAACCATTTCTACAGTTGTATGCATATAACGCAAAGGTAAAGAAATCAATGCCGAAGCCACGCCGCCATTACTGTAAGCAAAAGCATCAGTATCAGTTCCTGTAGCTCGCGAAGTTGCATGACGCTGAAACGGAATCTTGTTTTCTACCGCTGTATCAACAATTAAATCACGAAGTTTGTTTTGAACCGCCGGAGCGTAAGCAATAACAGGACCACGACCCATTTTAAGATCACCCTCAACTTTTTTATCAATCATTGGAGTAGTAGTATCGTGGCAAACATCAGTTACAATGGCAACATTTGGTTTAATAGTCTGAGCAATCATTTCAGCCCCACGTAAACCAATTTCCTCCTGAACAGAATTTACAATATACAATCCAAAAGGTAATTCTTTTTTATTCTCTTTTAATAAACGAGCCACTTCGGCAATCATAAAACCGCCCATTCTGTTGTCAATGGCGCGACAAACAAATTTATTTTCGTTCAAAATCATAAATTCATCAGGATATGTAATCACACAACCAACATGAACGCCCATTGCTTCAACTTGTTCCTTGGTTTCACAACCCAAATCGATAAAAATGTTGCTGATTTTTGGAGATTCTTCCTTGTCACGTAAACGAGTATGAATTGCAGGCCAACCAAAAACTCCTTTTACAATACCTTTTTTAGTGTGAATATTGACTCTTTTAGATGGCGCAATCTGATGATCAGAACCACCATTTCGTATTACATACAACAAACCATCATCAGTAATATAGTTGACATACCAGGAAATTTCATCGGCGTGACCTTCAATTACAACCTTAAAAGGCGCATCAGGATTAATAACACCAACAGCCGTTCCGTAAGTATCAGTGATAAAAGTATCAACATAAGGTTTCAAATAATTCATCCAAAGTTTCTGGCCTTCACTTTCATAACCGGTAGGTGAGGCGTTATTTAGGTAGCTTTCCAGGAAAGCAATAGAGGTATCTTTTAAGATAGATTCAGTGCTCATAAAAATATTTTTTTGCTAATTTATAAATTTGGTATTAGAGTTGTATATAAATATATAATTTTACATTTAAATTATGACTCGATGAGATTTACCTACATTATTTTATTCTTTACATTGATTTCGTATACAAGTCAAGCTCAGGTTACTCCAAAACCAAATCAGGAAATGGGCTATAGCTTAACCGAAAATGATTCTATCTTAAATGATACAATCCAATTGCCTGAAATTATTATTTCTAAAGAAAAGCTGGATCCCGAAGCGCAAAAGCAGTTTTTAATACTTCAAAACCGCGTTTTTAAAGTGTATCCTTATGCTAAACTTGCCGCTGATAGATTGACAGCATTAAATCAGGGAATGGAACGATTGAAAACCAATCGCGAAAAAAAGAAGTATTTCAAAATAGTTGAAGATTATCTTAATAATGAATTTGAAGACAGATTAAAGAAATTGTCACGCAGACAAGGTCAAATACTTGTAAAATTAATCAATCGACAAACCGGAATCACAACATACGAATTGATCCGAACCTTAAAAAGCGGATTCAAAGCCTTTGTGTCTAATACAACAGCCAATTTATTCGACATAAGTTTAAAGAAAGAATACAAACCGTTTGAAGTAAACGAAGACTATTTAATAGAAACCATTCTTCAGCGCGCATTCGAATCCGGTAGATTAGCGAATCAAAAACCGGCAACTCCTATAGATTATAATGATCTAATGAATACTTGGGAAGAAAAAGCTAAGACACAATCTAAAAAATAATTACTTCCTTTATATATAAGGAACAATCTCGATCCACAACCCGACAGGTTTTCAAAACCTGTCGGGTTTATTTTTGTACATATATATAAGAGTAGTTTTTGTCGACCTGAGCGGAGCCGAAGCTTTTGCAATAAGTATAAGGAGCTATTTCCCGCTATCCGCTACAATCTTTTGTGCCGAACCCCGGCACAAAAGGATTTCCGCTACTATCGGGGCTAGGGCAGTAGTTTTCAAAAGAACACTGGGCATAAAAACAAACAATCATCTTTAAAGAGGACTTTGCGTCTCTGTGACTTTGCGAGAAACAACAACCAGCGTAAAAATAAGTAGCGGCTTTGAGGTAAAACTCTATAAAACGAATTAAAAGCACTTTTTGCTATCGTTATAAAGTTATCAAAGAAGCGGGTAAAAATCTGCGAAGCCACTAAAAATACTGTTGTCGCTACTTATTGCATTATGACAATTACAATGCGAATAAGAAAAATCTTAAAATTCATAAAAAAGTAAAAACTCTAAACTTGCTGTTATCAGAATGTTAAGAAAAAGTTTTGAAAAAGAATAAAAATAGTTTTAAAAAAGGCTTGTAAATGTAAATAAACTGCCTACTTTTGCACCCGCAACAGCGATATACGCTCTTAGAAATACTGACAAGCAAACGAATTAAAACAGAAAATTTATTTTCAAAAAAAGATTCTAAAAAGCTTGTGAGATTCGAAAAGGGATATTACATTTGCACCCCGCAAAACAGGGAAAGTTCATTGAAAGATTGGTAAATAAGAAGTGAAAAAGGAATGAAAATTTTCTTTAAAAAAACTTCAAAAAACATTTGCCAGTTAGAAATAAGTTTTCTACTTTTGCACCCGCTTTGAGAGACAAGCGAAACAAAAAAGAAACACGTTCGTAGACATATTGAATTGACAGCCGTTTTAACAGAGATGTTAAAACAAAAGAATAAGAGTAATAGAATTGAGAGATTCGAAAAGAACCGATAGAGAAAACATCGCAATATAATATTAAAATATACGATGAAGAGTTTGATCCTGGCTCAGGATGAACGCTAGCGGCAGGCTTAACACATGCAAGTCGAGGGGTATAGTTCTTCGGAGCTAGAGACCGGCGCACGGGTGCGTAACGCGTATGCAATCTACCTTTTACAGAGGGATAGCCCAGAGAAATTTGGATTAATACCTCATAGTATAGCTGAATCGCATGATTCTACTATTAAAGTCACAACGGTAAAAGATGAGCATGCGTCCCATTAGCTAGTTGGTAAGGTAACGGCTTACCAAGGCTACGATGGGTAGGGGTCCTGAGAGGGAGATCCCCCACACTGGTACTGAGACACGGACCAGACTCCTACGGGAGGCAGCAGTGAGGAATATTGGACAATGGGCGCAAGCCTGATCCAGCCATGCCGCGTGCAGGATGACGGTCCTATGGATTGTAAACTGCTTTTATACGAGAAGAAACACTCCAACGTGTTGGAGCTTGACGGTATCGTAAGAATAAGGATCGGCTAACTCCGTGCCAGCAGCCGCGGTAATACGGAGGATCCAAGCGTTATCCGGAATCATTGGGTTTAAAGGGTCCGTAGGCGGTTTAATAAGTCAGTGGTGAAAGCCCATCGCTCAACGGTGGAACGGCCATTGATACTGTTAAACTTGAATTATTAGGAAGTAACTAGAATATGTAGTGTAGCGGTGAAATGCTTAGAGATTACATGGAATACCAATTGCGAAGGCAGGTTACTACTAATGGATTGACGCTGATGGACGAAAGCGTGGGTAGCGAACAGGATTAGATACCCTGGTAGTCCACGCCGTAAACGATGGATACTAGCTGTTGGAAGCAATTTCAGTGGCTAAGCGAAAGTGATAAGTATCCCACCTGGGGAGTACGTTCGCAAGAATGAAACTCAAAGGAATTGACGGGGGCCCGCACAAGCGGTGGAGCATGTGGTTTAATTCGATGATACGCGAGGAACCTTACCAAGGCTTAAATGTAGTTTGACCGATTTGGAAACAGATTTTTCGCAAGACAAATTACAAGGTGCTGCATGGTTGTCGTCAGCTCGTGCCGTGAGGTGTCAGGTTAAGTCCTATAACGAGCGCAACCCCTGTTGTTAGTTGCCAGCGAGTCATGTCGGGAACTCTAACAAGACTGCCAGTGCAAACTGTGAGGAAGGTGGGGATGACGTCAAATCATCACGGCCCTTACGCCTTGGGCTACACACGTGCTACAATGGCCGGTACAGAGAGCAGCCACTGGGCGACCAGGAGCGAATCTATAAAACCGGTCACAGTTCGGATCGGAGTCTGCAACTCGACTCCGTGAAGCTGGAATCGCTAGTAATCGGATATCAGCCATGATCCGGTGAATACGTTCCCGGGCCTTGTACACACCGCCCGTCAAGCCATGGAAGCTGGGGGTGCCTGAAGTCGGTGACCGCAAGGAGCTGCCTAGGGTAAAACTGGTAACTAGGGCTAAGTCGTAACAAGGTAGCCGTACCGGAAGGTGCGGCTGGAACACCTCCTTTCTAGAGCCTCAAATGTTAGTTGACTTGTCAACACGTTGAGGAAAAAAGATGTCTATTTATAGGTTTTGAATATTAAGATTCAATTACTCTTGCTGTTAATTTAAAAAAATAATGAAAAACTTAAGAAAAACAGAGTCTCGTAGCTCAGCTGGTTAGAGTACTACACTGATAATGTAGGGGTCGGCAGTTCGAGTCTGCCCGGGACTACTATTTAACTTAAGAAAGGAAATTCTGGAAGTTGGAATTCACCAAAAGAAATTAGAGAAGAATTAGAAATCTAAAATCTGAATTCTACAATCTAAGATTTAAGAAATGGGGGATTAGCTCAGCTGGCTAGAGCGCCTGCCTTGCACGCAGGAGGTCAACGGTTCGACTCCGTTATTCTCCACAAATTTAGTCGAAAGACTAAAGTCTGAAAGTCAAAAGTATGACTTTATGACCTTAGACTTTACAACTTTCGACATAAATAAAGTTCATTGACATATTGAGATAAGAAAATAATAAAAAGTAGAAAGCGTTTTTTACAATTTATTGTAGAAAACAAAAAAAAACGGTCTTGTTTTAAGTAACAAGATTGGTACAATAAGCAAAATAAGGGCGTATGGGGGATGCCTAGGCTCTCAGAGGCGATGAAAGGCGTGATAAGCTGCGAAAAGCTACGGGGACGGGCACACACCGATTGATCCGTAGATACCTGAATGGGGCAACCCACTATGTTGAAGACATAGTACACCGATAGGTGGGCAAACCCGCTGAACTGAAACATCTAAGTAGGCGGAGGAGAAGAAAACAAAAGTGATTCCGTAA